>NZ_PSRR01000081.1 GCF_004296405.1 Bradyrhizobium sp. Leo170 | reverse complement strand
TGCAACCGGCACCCGGCTTTCCCTGCGCCCTCTACTCAATGAGAGGGTGAAACGAGACGCAAAGCTCGGACGCAACGCGCCGCGAGAACGCGGACTCACGTCCTCTCCTTAAACTCCACCGTCATGCCCCGCGCAGGCGGGGCATCCAGTATCCGGCAGCCTCTCGGCTCAAGCACTGGTGCCTCTGGAATACTGGATCGTCCGCCTTCGCGGACGATGACAGCGGAGAAGCTGTTTGAAATTCAAATCAGACCTACACTGCGGGTGCGGCTATGCATCTTCGGCAGAACCGCCGGCGCGGGGTCGTTCCGGCACAGGCAGCCGCGTTGGCCTGTTTTCCTAACTCTGACAGGCAGTTGTGCGAGCGCATAAGACTACCCTGCAGAGCGATATGCATTTTGTGCCAAGTATTCGCGCAGTTGCCCACAGGTAATACTGGCCCTACAATACAACCGAGATTTCGCGGCGCCTCGGATCTCGAATCGACTTGATGGCGTTGCCTGCTCTTCTTTTGCGACCGAAATCGCTCTTCCCGATTCCCTGTGTCTCCTTGCTGTAAGCCTAGTTGACCCGAGAGATTAGTAGTTCTGTTTCGGGGGAGAACAGAAATGGCGTGGAGTAGAGTTTTTGATTTATCTGATCCGTCGCAGTGCAAGGCAGTTATTTGGTCCGCGGATATCGAACTTTTTCCGACGGCGAAAGGAAGCTTTCATGCCGAAATTGCGCAGATCGGCATAAACAGGCTTCTGGTGCAACGATATCGAGTGTCGCTGCCACAGGTTAACACCGTCGCGGTCAGGCCAGGCCGCAGATCAATTGGCTTTCTTGCCGAGCCCAATGGAACAGCCTTCCTGCACTGTGGCCTGGAGGTCTTGGCCAGCGATATCGTCGTGAACAGGTCCGACGTCGTACATCAACGATCTGGCGCAAACCTCCACTATGGTACGATCTCTCTTGCGGCTGATGACTTTGATGCTGCTGCCGAGGCAGTACTCGGTCGCGAGTTTGTCGAAATGCCGCAGAAACGAGTTATCCGCCCGCATTCTGCGGCGATGCTCCGACTGCTGAAACTGCACAAGAGCGTTGGGCTGCTCGCTCATGACATGCCGGATGTTCTCGAAATCCCGGAAGTGGGGCGGGCACTGGAGAATGAGCTCACTTATGTGATGGTGAGGTGCGTTGCCGAAGGTGCCGCTGCAGAGTCGAGAACTGGTAGCCGTCGCCACGACGCCATCGTCGCGCGTTTTGAAGAATTCCTGGAGGCCAACCCCGACCGGCCGCTTTATCTTGCGGAAATCTGCGCGGGGATTGGCGTCGCAGAGCGCACGCTCCGCGCCTCCTGCGAAGAGCATTTGGGAATGGGGCCGATCCGTTATCTCACCCTGCGCCGAATGCACCTCGTACACCGCGCGCTCCTGGGCTCGGACCATTCAAAGAGAACCGTCACCCAGATTGTCACCGACCACGGTTTTTGGGAACTCGGCCGCTTTTCGGTTGCCTACCGCACACTGTTTGGCGAGGCGCCATCGCGTACCTTGCGGCGATCGGTCGAGCTGCCCGAAACGCGTCCCAATCGCCCAACATCGCTTGCAGCCACAAACTTGCGGGCAGCTTGAGCCAGACAGGGACTTATTACAATGTCGTGGGCAAGAGTTCTTAGATTTACCGACCCGTTTCCCTGTCAGGCGGCCGTTCAAGCTACTGATGTTGAGATACTCCCTACAACGAAGGGAGATTTTTGGGCCGAGATTACACAGATCGGCATGACCAAACTTTGGATGCAGCGTTTCACTGTATCTTTGCCGCAAATCAGCAACGTTGCGTGCAAACCCGACCGGCGATCGATCCTCTTTCTCACCGAATCCAATTCGTCCCCACTACAGCACTGCGGCCAGGAAGTCTTGCCTGGTGACATCATCATTAACAGAACTGACGTTGCACATCATCGATCCGGCCATGATTATCATTTAGGGGCGATGTCCCTCCCGACCGATGAATTCGACGCCGCGGTCGAAGCGATAGCTGGCCGTGGTTTCAGCAAGCGGCTGGATGAGCGTAGCGTTCACCCGAATCCTGCGTTGATGTCGCGGCTGATGAAGCTGCACAAAGTGGTCGGACAACTCGCCCATGAAACTCCCGATGTGCTCGCAATACCGGAAGTGCTTCGTGCCCTCGAAAGCGAACTGGTGCATGTCATGGTCCGGTGCCTCGCGGAAGGCGTCGTGCTGGAAACGACCATGGGCGGCCGTCGCCATGACGCGATCGTCGCGCGGTTCGAGGCGTTTTTGGAGGCCAATCCCGACCGCCCACTTTATCTCATGGAGATCTGCGCGGCGATTGGTGTCGCCGAACGCACCCTTCGCGCCTCCTGTGAGGAACATTTGGGCATGGGACCGATCCGTTATCTCACCTTGCGCCGAATGCATCTCGTGCGGCAGGCGCTCTTGAGGTCGGACCCATCAACGGCAACTGTGACGCAAATCGTCACCGACCACGGCTTTTGGGAACTGGGGCGCTTTTCAGTTGCCTACCGAGTGTTTTTCGGAGAATCGCCGTCGTGCACCTTGCGGCGCCCGCCGGCGGACCCGAGGGTTCGTCTCGACCGCCCATCAACCATTGCTTTTGCCGGGCCCGGCCTCGCCTGAACCGGATGCGCGTGATCGCAAACGCGCGGTCGCCTGCGAAAAAACCGTGACGCTACGCGCGGTCTTTCCACTGAGGGGACACCCATGGTCGCAGCACCTGGTCGAGACTATCGGCCGGCTTGCCGGATTTGCATATTCTTCACATTCCACCCCCACCATCGACCTTCCGAACCCGCATAGCCGACAGCGGCCGACTGCTTGATGCTGCCTCCGTCGATGAGACCGGACCGTCCACCGGTCCGATGGGACGGCGCAAATGGCAGAAGGCGCAACACTCACGTTTGGCGACGCCGACGGCTATGCCGCAGGATTCGGCGATGCACGTATCAATCTGACGATAACGGGTGCCGGCGATTTCGAGGCGCGGTTAACACGGTTGAGATTGAACCATCTGGAATTGTGTCGGTGCCGCGAAATCCTTCCGCGCATCGCATATATTTCGCTGCCCCCCGAACGGATATTCCTTTCTTTTCCGGTCGGTACCGCGTCCCTCGTGTCCGACGGGCTTGTCTTGCGGAACGGCGACATGGTTTTGCACGGTCGTGGCGAGAGCACCCATCAGCGCTCCCACGGCGCATCCCAATGGGGCTTGATAGCCTTATCGCCGGACCAATTAAGGACTTGCAGCAAGGCCTTGACTGGACGGGAAATCGCGCCGCCGCCCGTGAGCAGAATGCTGCACCCTGCCCGCGCGGATATATCAAGATTTCGTCTTCTCTTCAGAGAAGCTTGCTACCTTGCAGAGGCTGGACGGAAACTGATCGAGCGTCCCGAGGTAGCAAGAGCGCTGGAGCAGGAATTGCTTCACGCGATCATCAATTGTCTGACCGCCGCCGACATCCACAACAACAACTCCAAGGCAAGACACCATCACACCGCCGTCATGCATCGTTTCGAAGATGGCCTAAGCAAACGTATCGATCAAAGACTCAAAATGCCCGCGCTTTGTGCCGAGATCGGCGTACCGGAGCGCAGCCTGCGGATGTGTTGCGCGAAGTTCCTCGGCGTAAGCCCCGCACGATATCTCTTGTTGCGACGATTGAATCAGGCTCGTTCGGCACTGCGACGTGCCGATCCTTCGATGGCCACCGTCGCGGAGGTCGCGCGAAATCATCAATTCCTGGAGCTTGGGCGCTTTGCGGTGACGTATCGCACCACCTTCGGCGAATCGCCTTCCGTCACGCTGCAACGCGATCCGTAATCCGCCGAAAGCGCATAGTCAGCCCTGCGAAGCCAACACTAGCTTCAGCCTCGTATACGACGAGGCTTAATCTGCCGAATGTGCATAGCGCATTCAGGGCGCTTCGCGCAATTTGCCGTCGCAAAGCGGCCGACCGATTGCCGGTTGCGATCTCGCATGAATCGGCAAAGCCAAGTTGTCGGCGGGCGGAGGTGGGCGAAGGCTGCGGCCCGGGCTCTCGGCAGCCGCCAATTAGGAAGCAACCATGAGCATGTTCCGACCAATTTCGGGCGCTCTTGTCTTGGCGTGTGCCGCCATGACAATGGCAAGCATTCCTGCCTCCGCCCAGCAGGGACAAAAACCCAACATCCTATTCATCATGGGCGACGACATCGGATGGATGCAGCCAAGCATCTATCACCGCGGCCTGATGGTCGGCGAAACGCCTAATATCGATCGCATCGGCAACGAAGGTGCCATCTTCATGGACTACGTCGCCATGCAGAGCTGCACCTCCGGCCGCAATGCGTTCTTCACCGGCATGTATCCGCTGCGCACCGGCATGATCCCGCCACAGCTCCCGGGGAGCCCGTCCTACCTGCGGCCCGGCACGCCGGCCCTCGCCCAGTTCCTGTTCGATCTCGGCTACACCACCGGCGAATTCGGCAAGAACCATCTCGGCGACCACACCGATGCCCTGCCGACGGCACACGGCTTCCAGGAATACTGGGGCTATCTCTACCATCTCGACGCGATGCAGCAGGTCAGCTTCCCTGACATCAACAAGACGCCGCTGCAGCAGACCGTGGCGCCACCCTGCAAGAATACGCCGATCCCGGGCGTGCCCGAAGTGCCCGGCGCGGTGGACCCCAAGACCACGCTGTGCCTCACGCCCCCGCGCAACATCCTGTCGTGCAAGTCCTCAGACGGCACGAGCAAGAATCAGATGTGCAGCGACGAAGGGCCGTTGACCCTGGATCGCTCGCGGACCGTGGACGAGGAGATTTCAGAGAAGGTCGTCGATTTCCTCGATCGCAATGACCCGAAGAAGACCGGCAAGCCATTCTTTGTCTGGTACAACCCGGCGCGCATGCACGTCGTCACCGTGCTGCCGCCGAAATACGAGGCCATGGTCGGCGAGCGCGGCGGCAAGGACTGGGGACTCAACGAAGCCGGCATGAAGCAGATGGACGACAATATCGGCGTCGTCCTCAAGAAGCTCGACGACATGGGGCAGGCCAACAATACGATCGTTGTATTCACGACCGATAATGGTGCTGAGGCGATCTCCTTCCCGGACGGCGGCGTGACCCCGTTTAAGGGCCAAAAGGGCGAGGCCTGGGAAGGCGGCTATCGCGCACCTATGGTGATCAAATGGCCCGGTGTCATCAAGCCAGGCACGGTCAAGAACCAACTGTTCGCCGCGCTCGACTGGGTTCCCACGTTGGTCGACGTCGCCGGCGGACCCAAGGGCGACAAACTGAAGCAGCAGATCGAGGCAGGGCGGTACCCCGGCATCGTCAAGACGACGCTCGATGGCGTCGACCAGCGCGACTACCTCGAAGGCAAGTCCGACAAGTCGGCGCGGGACTACTTCTTCTACTTCTCGGGCGCAACGCCGTCGGCGGTGCGCTACAAGAATTGGAAGATGTACTACACCATGTCGCAGCCCGGGCCGGCCGGCTGGATCATGCCGCTCATCCCCTTCCACTTCACTTTGGTCCAGAACATCAAGCGTGATCCCTTCGAGCAGGCTGTCGGCGTTGACCAGAAGACGGCCATGAGCACGGGCGGCGTGCTCGGCGCCCCGGCGACCGCCTTCCAGTACGACTGGAACATGCTGCCGATCGGTCAGCGGTTGTGGCTGGAGCACCTGTCCAGCTACGAGAAGTTCCCGCCGCTGCAGGCCCCGGAGAGCTACAACCTCAGCCAGATCCTTGAGGAGGTCAAGAAGGCCAACTCCCGCGCCGCGAGCGACTAGCCGCGTGAAGCGAGCATGACCTGAATATGCGGACGCCCCACAGGGCGTCCGCCCACCACAGGCGAAGCGATGAACGCGCTTCCCATGCAACCCCTCCGAGAGAACGTCAACCGATCCATGCGTTCGGGCAGCAACAGCCAAGGAGTTGCTCATGACCATGAAGAATACCACGAGTCCAATAGAGCCCGCAGATCAGCCGAGCCGGATCCGGGCTGAGCTTGGAGGGTCGATCATGAGCAATCTGAAGAGCCTGCTACTCGGGCTGCTCGCGGCGCTCGTAGCCACTGCGCCAATCGTTACGCCGGCATCAGCGCAACAAGCGCAGAAGCCCAATATTCTCGTCATCATGGGAGACGATATCGGATACTGGAATATCAGCTCCTACAACCGAGGTCAGATGGGCTATCGCACGCCCAACATCGATCGCATCGCCAACGAGGGTGCGATCTTCACGGACTACTATGGCCAGCAATCCTGCACTGCAGGCCGCGCCGCCTTCATCACTGGACAGTCGCCGCTGCGCACGGGCTTGTTGAAAGTTGGCCTGCCGGCCGCGAAGGAGGGATTGTCGGATAAGGACCCCCGCTTCGGCCCGTGGGGCCAGCAGAAATGCGAGGACACTGGTCCTCTCACCAGGCAGCGCATGGAGACCATCGACGAGGAGTTTCTACGGGCGACGACGGAGTTCATCGACGGCGCGGTGCGAGATCGCAAACCGTTCTTCGTGTGGTTCAATTCGACCCGCATGCACATCTGGACGCACCTCAAGCCCGCATCGCAGGGAAAGACGCGGCTCGGCATCTATCCGGACGGCATGGTCGAGCATGACGGGCAGGTCGGCGAGCTCTTGAGAAAACTCGACGATCTCGGCGTCGCCAACAACACCATTGTGATCTACACCACCGATAACGGTGCCGAGACGTTCTCCTGGCCCGACGGCGGCACGACGCCTTTCCGCGGCGAGAAGAACACCAATTGGGAAGGCGGCTACCGCGTGCCTGCGCTGGTGCGCGGGGCCGGCCAGGTGCCGCCGCGCAGCGAGATCAATGATGTCTTCTCAGCCGAGGACTGGGCGGCCACGCTGGTTGCCGCCGCCGGCGAGCCCGACATCAAGGAGAAGCTGCTGCAGGGCTATGATGCCGCCGGCAAGACTTTCCGCGTGCATCTCGACGGCTACGATCAGCGTGATCTGCTCGCCGGCAAGGGTGCGTGCAAGCGGCGCGAGTTCTTCTATTGGACCGAAGACGGCAACTTGGCCGGCCTGCGCTATCTGCAGTGGAAGGCCGCGTTCCTTGAGCAGCGGGCGGAGGGATTGAACGTCTGGGCCGAACCGCTGATACAGTTGCGCCTGCCCAGAATATTCAACCTTCGCTCCGATCCGTTCGAGCGGGCCCAGCACGAGTCCGGCGACTACGTGCGCTGGTTCATCGATCACGCCTTCCTGCTTGTGCCAGCGCAAGCTATCGTGGCGCAGCACATCGCGAGCTTCCGCGAATTCCCGCCGCGCCAACGGCCCGGCAACTTCTCGGTCGAACAAGCGATGGAGAAGCTACGGCTCCCGGCCTCGACGAACTAGGAGGCGATCATGCGGCCTTTCCTGCACTATCGCACGACCCGTCGCACTCTGATTTCGATCTTGACGCTGTTGCCTGCCTTGTCCAGTCCGCTTCTGACGGTCCCGGTATTGGCACAAACAACGTCTCAGAATCCGTTGCCTTCATGGAACGATGGGGCCGCGAAACAGGCGATCCTCGACTTCGTGCGCGTCACAACCGACACTGCGAGCCCCAACCACGTGCCAGCAGAGGATCGGATTGCCGTCTTTGATCAGGACGGCACGCTCTGGGTCGAGCATCCGATGTACACGCAAGTGGTCTACTGTCTGGAGCGTGTCCCGGCAGTGGTCGAAAAAAAGCCGGAGCTCAAGGACGTCGCGCCATTCAAGACCGTGCTTTCGGGCGACCGGGAGGCGATCGCCAGGCTTTCCTTGAGGGACCTCGAGGAAATCCTCGCCGCAACGCTGACCGGCATGTCGGTCGAGGAGTTCAACGCCGAAGCCAAGAAGTGGATTGGAACCGCGCGGCATCCGCGCTGGAAGCGCCCCTATACCGAGCTCGTTTATCAGCCAATGCTCGAAGTCCTGCGATTCCTGCGCGACAACGGCTTCAAGACCTTTATCGTGACCGGTGGAGGGCAAGACTTCGTGCGTGTATACGCCCAACAGGTCTATGGCATCCCGCCTGAGCAGGTGGTCGGTACCGCGGGCGGAACGAAATATGGCTACGGCAAGGACGGCAAACCGTTCCTGACCAAGGAACCGAAGCTCATCCTGAACGACGACAACGCGGGCAAGCCAGAAGGGATTCACCTCATGATCGGGCGCCGGCCGTATGCGGCGTTCGGCAACTCGACGGGCGATCGCGAGATGCTGGAGTGGACCGGTGCAGGTACCGGTGCACGGCTGAAGATGCTGGTGCTGCATGACGATGCCGCCCGCGAATACGCCTACGGCCCGGCGCAAGGTCTGCCGGACACCAAGGTCGGCCCTTTCACTCCCGCGCTTTATGACGAGGCCAAGAAGGACGGCTGGACAGTGATCAGCATGAAAAACGATTGGAAGCGAGTGTTTCCGTTCGAGCACTAGCGCCGATTCTGAAGGGAGCGCGGCAGGCGATGAACCGGCTCAGCCGGCAACGCCGCGACAAACATTTTGCCGAATCTGCATAGCGTGGGACAGCATCAGAGGATTTGCTGGAATTCGCCCTTAGCCTGCAGCGGATAGCAATTCGTGGCGCGCAGCGACAACAGAGCAGATAAGAACCAGAGGCCACCGACGCGCGCCGCCACGTTGATGGCGATGGCAGTCCTCGTATTGGGTGGCGCTGCACTCCTGTTTGCCATCAACAGCGGTGTCATCCTGCCTGCAACTTTTCGTTCAAGCGAGGTGGCTCCTGCTGCCGTCTTTGTCGGCAGTGAAGCCTGCGCCGGGTGCCACCAGGCCGAAACCGCGTTATGGAAGGAGTCCCAGCACAAGCATGCCATGCAGCACGCCTCCGTCGCTTCCGTGCTTGGGAATTTCGATGATGCCAGTTTCGACTATTTCGGCGTCCATTCGCGGTTCTTCAAAAAGGAGAACAAATTCTTCGTTGAGACCGATGGTCCTGACGGCAAGCTCGCGACGTTTGAGATCAAATACACCTTCGGCATTGATCCGCTCCAGCAATATCTGGTCGAATTCCCGGATGGCCGCCTGCAGGCGCTCTCAATCGCCTGGGATAGCCGGCCGAAGGACAAGGGCGGTCAACGCTGGTTTCATCTCTACCCCAATGAGGAGATCAAGCACGACGACATGCTGCACTGGACCAAGCTCAATCAGAACTGGAATTTCATGTGTGCGGAGTGCCATTCAACCGGCGTCCGGAAGCACTACGACGCGGCCGAAGATCGCTTCCGCACGACGTGGACGGAGATCAGCGTCGGCTGCGAGGCATGCCACGGCAAAGGCTCGCGGCACGTCGATTGGGCCCACAGCCAGCGCAGTTGGTTTGGGAAAGACGATGACCCGCGCAAAGGGTTAGCCGTCTTGCTGAACGAGCGAGATGGCATTACTTGGCACCCCGATCCGAAGACCGGCAACCCGCAACGCAGCATCGCCCCTGCGGTGACACGCAAGGAGGTCGAGACCTGCGGATTGTGCCACGCCCGACGCGGTGAATTTTCCGAAGATTGGGTACCAGGACAACCATTGTCCGACACGCATGCCGTTTCCCTCCTTGCTGCTGGCCTGTATCACGCGGACGGGCAGATGCTCGACGAGGTGTACAATTACGGCCCGTTCAAGCAGAGCAAGATGTTCGCAGCCGGCGTGACCTGCAGCGATTGCCATGAACCCCATGCAGCCAAGCTCCGCGTTCCAGGCGATGGCGTTTGCCTGCAATGCCATGCCGCCGACAAATATGAAGTTGCCTCACATCATCGCCACGAAGGCGTTACGCCGGCCGTGGCTTGCGCGTCATGCCACATGCCCGTCAGCACCTACATGGTGGTCGACAAGCGGCACGACCACAGCCTTCGAATTCCGAGGCCAGATCTCTCCGTGAAGCTCGGCACCCCCAATGCCTGCAACAACTGTCATGGCGACAAATCCGCACAATGGGCGGCCGACGCCATCGAGCGCTGGCACGGGCCGGTCCGAAAAGGTTTTCAGAACTACGCCGAGGCCTTCCAGGCTTCCTGGAGCAGTCGCGCCGACGCTGCCACGCTGCTGGCTGTGGTGGCGGCCAGTCCCACCGCGCCGGTAATCGCGCGTGCGAGCGCGCTTAGCGAACTTCATTCGCGGGTCTCGCCCGCGAATATCGAGCTCGCGCGCAAGGGGTTGGCCGATCCCGATCCGATGGTGCGGGTCGCAGCGCTTGACATGCTCGACGGCCTTCCGGGCGACCGGATCTGGCCGCTGGTCTCGCCGCTTCTTGCCGATCCGAGCCGCGGCGTTCGTATCAGAGCGGTGTCGATCTTGGCCGCCGTCCCGACCGCAGCCCAGCCGCCGGCGGACCGTGCAGCCTTCGAGCGGGCCACTGCCGAGTTCATTGCGGCGCAGCGTCTCAACGCGGACCGCCCCGAAGCCCGATCGACCCTCGGAAACTTCTATGCGCGGCGCGGACTGGCAGCCGATGCAGAGAGCGAATACAAGGCAGCCCTGCGGCTCAGTCCGCAATATGCGCCTACAGCGATCAATCTGGCGGACCTTTATCGGCAGCTTGGCCGCGACGGCGACGGAGAAAGTGTTCTGAGAACAGCGATCACGTCATCACGCCAGGACGCCGGCTTGCACCACGCCCTCGGGCTCAACCTGACGCGGGAGAAACGGCCGAACGACGCGCTTGGCGAATTCCGCACAGCGAGCGAGCTCGAACCTGACCGGTCGCGCTACGCCTATGTCTACGCCGTGGCGCTACATTCGTCAGGCCGCATCGGTGAATCGATTGAGGTCTTGAAGGCGAACCTGGCCCGCCATCCGGACGATCGCGACTCGCTGTCTGCCCTCGTCTCGTTCAGCCGCGACTCCGGCAACATTGGTGCCGCCCTCGAATACGCCGAGCGTCTCTCTCGCCTTCTCCCGAATGACCGTGAATTAGCCCGCCTCACCGACGATCTTCGCGCACGTTTGAAGTGACTTGACAGTCTTTCCTGCCGATTTCGCATAGCGCTGCGGATTGCTTCTTTCAAAATCCTGCGCGCGTCTCGCCGGGCGCCAAAAGCCGCTCAGGTTGCGACGAGATTCTTCGTCGATCGACGCTGCCTTAACACGTCAGCATGACTTACCTAGCGCCACATCTCGCAAGTGGATCGCCTTGGGCTTGCTGACTCTCAAAGGTGATGCGCCCCGAGCACCGGTGCGTGTCTGCTTGTGATGCCTGCGGGACTCGCAATTCCATCCGCTTGAGGATTATTTCGCTCGGCCATATGATGGCAGCAGTGACCGGCCGCTGTCTAACCACGAAGCCGTCCTCGCCAACATCGAAACAAGTCTAGAGGCTACGCACGAACGATTGTTTGCGTTCTTGCGCATTCGCTCGATCTCGCAGAGTCCGAACGAGAATTACAAACTGGAGCGACGATAACAACGATCGGAATGGCTGGAAGAACCAGGTGGGCCAACGAACAAGGAAGTGAGCCATGTCCACGTCTGGGTGTGCCGCCCGTTTGAACAGAATGCGTCGCATGCGGCAGACCGGACTGATGGTTTTGGTCGCTCCAATGCTGCTTGCCGGTTGCGAACGTGAGCCAGAAACAGCGGCTCCAGCAGTCCGTCCGGTTCGAACCATAACTGTTGAAAAGAGCAAAGCTGGAACACTACTCACGTTTACCGGCAGGATTGAAGCCGAGGACGAGGTTTCGCTTTCGTTCCGCATTGGTGGCCGACTTCTCGAGAACAACGGCAAGCTCGGAGATCGAGTGCAGCGCGGTCAGGTTGTTGCGCGCCTTGAATCGCAAAACGAGATGAACGGCCTGCGGCAGGCGCAGGCGGCCCTCGCAGCCGCCCAGGGGCAACTGGTTCAGGCCCGCAATCAATTCGAACGCCAACAAACCCTCTTCGCGCAAGGCTGGACCACGAACGTCAACTTCGATCAGGCAAAACAAGCCCAGCAAACCGCTCAATCGCAGGTCGATGCGGCCGAGGCTCAACTCAAGATCGCGCATGATCAGGTGAGCTTCACCGAACTCAAGGCTGACGCCCCGGGTGTTTTGACGGCAATGGGTCCCGCCGCGGGTGAAGTCGTCCAACCCGGACAAAGCATCGTCAGGGTTGCCCGCAAGGATGGCCGTGATGCCGTTTTCGACATCCCCGCCCAAGTCATCCGAACAGCGCCGAGCGATCCTGAAATCAGCGTGAGTCTGACCGACGATCGCGCGGTGACCGCGCAAGGCCGCATCCGCGAAGTCGCCCCGCAAGCCAATCCGGCAACACGAACCTTTGAAGTGAAGGTTGGCCTGACGGATCCCCCGCCGGCCATGCTTCTTGGCGCGACCGTGACCGGGCGCCTGCAAATGGAGGCCGTTCCAATCATTGAAATCCCGGCCACGGCGCTAACGAGAGTAAATCAACAGCCCGCCGTGTGGGTCGTCGATCCCTCCAAGAATACCGTATCATTGCGAAACATCGACGTGCTGCGCTTCAACCAGGCGCTGGTAGCAGTTTCCCAAGGAATCGACACCGGAGAAATCGTGGTCACGGCAGGCGTGCAAGCCCTGCACCCGGGCCAGAAGATTCGCATACTCGGGTCGGGGTCGTCATGAGATTCAATCTTTCCGAATGGGCGCTGAATCACCGCTCGTTCGTCGCTTATCTCATGATCATCGCTGTCGTTGCCGGCGTTCTATCCTATTTCCGTCTTGGGCGCAGCGAGGATCCTACCTTCATCATCAAGACGATGGTTGTTCAGGCCGCGTGGCCTGGAGCAACCTTCGAGGATACTCTCAAGCAAGTAACCGAACGACTTGAGCGCAGGCTGCAGGAAACGCCGCATCTCGACTTCCTGCGCAGCTATACCAAAGCCGGCATCACGACGATCTTCGTCAACTTGAAGGGCAGCACAAACGCGAAAGAGGTGGCCGACACCTGGTATCAGGTTCGCAAGAACGTCGGTGATATCAGGCATACGCTGCCAGCAGGCATCGTTGGGCCCGGCTTCAACGACGATTTCGGCGCTACGTTCGGGATCATCTACGGTTTTACGAGCGACGGGTTCACCCATCGCGAACTTCGCGATTACGTTGAAGACATCCGCTCGAAGCTGCTTCTTGTTCGTGACGTCTCGGAGATCGAACTGCTGGGTGCCCAGGACGAACGGATTTTCGTCGAGTTCTCGATAAAGGAACTCGCCGGCCTCGGCATCGACCGCTCGGCGCTCATCGCCGCCCTCCAGGCTCAAAACGTCGTACGTCCGGCCGGTACCATCCAGACCGGCGACGAGAGTCTGTCGCTGCAGGTTTCAGGTGCGTTTCGGACGGAGCAGGACGTCGCCAGCGTCAACTTCATCGCGGGCGGACGGACGCTCCGCCTGAGTGACATAGCGCAGGTGCGGCGCGGCTATTCCGACCCCCCGCAGCCCATGTTCCGCGTCAACGGCGAACCGGCGATCGGGCTTGCCATCGCCATGAGGGAGGGCGGAGATATTCTCGCCCTCGGCAGGAACATCAATCAGGCGATGGACCAGATCACGGCGGGCCTGCCGATAGGGATCCAGCCAATCCTCGTCGCCGATCAGGCCGTCACGGTCGATGGCGCGATCTCCGAGTTCATGACGTCGTTGTTGCAGGCGATTGCCATCATTCTCGTGATCAGCTTCATCAGTCTGGGCGTCCGCCCAGGGCTGATCATCGCGCTTTCGATTCCTTTGACGCTCGCCATCGTCTTTCCGATCATGCAGATGGCGGGCATTGACATGCAGAGGATATCGCTCGGCGCCCTCATCATCGCGCTGGCACTGCTCGTCGATGACGCGATGACCACCACCGACGCCACCCTCAACCGGCTAGCCGCGGGCGATGACAAGGTCGAAGCGGCGACATTCGCGTTCCGGACCTATGCATTCGCCATGCTCGCGGGAACGCTGGTAACCATCGCCGGATTTGTTCCCGTCGGCTTTGCCGCCAGCTCCGCGGGAGAGTACACGTTCTCGCTGTTTGCCGTCGTCAGCATCGCACTGCTCGTATCCTGGTTCGTGGCCGTCGTCTTCGCGCCACTGCTGGGCGTCGTCATTCTGAAACCGCCCCGGACCTCGCAAACCGCGAACCCCAGCAGAATCCTCTCTTGGTATCGAGGCTTCCTGACCGCCGCCATGCGGGCAAAATGGGTGACTATTCTTCTCACCGTGGCGCTCTTCGTTCTCTCCTATCTCTCCCTTCCGCTCATTCCCCGCCAATTCTTTCCGTCCTCCGATCGTCCGGAGCTTCTGGTCGATATCAGTCTGCCGCAAAATGCGTCGATCTATGCCAGCGAAGCGGCCGCGAAGCGCTTCGACGCGGCCTTGAAGGGCGATGCGGACGTAGCGCGCTGGAGTACCTATGTGGGACGCGGCGCCATTCGCTTCTATCTGCCGCTCAATGTCCAGTTGGCGAACGACTTTTTCACGCAAGTGGTGATCGTTGCGAAGGATGTCGCCGCGCGCGAGCGCCTTCGCGTCAAGCTTGAAAAATTCCTGGCCAATGAATTCCCGAGCGCGATTTCCCGGATCTCTCCGCTCGAACTCGGCCCGCCGGTCGGCTGGCCTGTGCAATATCGTGTAAGCGGCCCCGACATTGACCAGGTGCGGGACATCTCGCTGAAGCTTGCCCAGATCGTCGCGACCAACCCGCAAGCCGAGCAGGTCAATTTCGACTGGATCGGGCCGGCGCGTCAGCTCCGCATCCGTGTCGACCAGGACGAGGCGCGATCGCTGGGTCTGAGCTCGCAAGCCGTGGCGGGCGTCCTGAACACCGTGATTTCAGGCACGCCTGTCACACAGGTTCGCGACGACATCTATCTTGTCGATGTTCTGGTGCGAGCTACCGACGAACAGCGCGTCTCGCTGGCGAACCTGAGCACCTTGCAAGTGCCGCTGCCTAACGGGCGAACAGTTCCGCTCAACCAGTTCGCTACATTCGAATACAAGCAGGAATATCCATTGGTCTGGCGGCGCGATCGCGTACCTACGCTCACGGTGCAGGCCGATGTGGCGCCCGGGGCGCTTCCGGAAACCGTGATCAATGCGCTTGCGCCGGCGGTCGATACGCTCGCAAAAAACCTTCCCCGCGCTTATCGCATCGTCATGGGCGGAACCGTTGAAGAAAGCAAGTATTCGCAAGCTTCCGTCATCGCTGTTGTTCCGGTGATGCTGCTGCTGATGTTCACGGTCCTCATGGCCGAGCTGCAAAGCTTTCAGCGGCTATTCCTGGTCCTCAGCGTCGCGCCTCTCGGCTTGATCGGCGTTGTCGCGGCGCTTCTCGTGTCGCGCAGGCCGCTCGGCTTCGTCGCCATTCTTGGCATTCTGGCTTTGATCGGCATGATTACCAAGAACGCCGTGATCCTGATTGGCCAAATCGAAGCCGAACGCGCACGGGGAGAGAACGTCTGGTCAGCCGCAATCAATGCCAGCAGCTCTCGCTTCCGCCCAATCATGTTGACCGCCGTATCGACCGTTCTCGGCATGATCCCGATCGCTCCAACGGTGTTCTGGGGACCAATGGCCTTCGCGATCATGGGAGGATTGCTGGTCGCGACGATACTTACGCTTATCTTCCTTCCTACCTTGTATGTAGCTTGGTTCAAGGGAACTGAAAAATCAGCCGATCCGCAGAAGCCGGCGGGGATCGGCATTCCGAGGATCAACTCATAACACTGGGTTGCTGACAGTCGGGGTTGCTGACAATGGCGCCAAATCAGCCCGCAGTGAAACGACCGAGCGGTTTCCTTTGGCTATCGGTGCTCCTCACATTTATCTGGTTCGCGGCGAACTCGTCCTTCGCCGTTGGCGCGCTCGCGACCGGCGCGCTGATTTCCGTCGTTCTGGCCTACATGTTCACGCGCAAACCGGGCGCGTGGCGAGACGTCCGCTTATCCCCAGGGCGCCTCTATCACTTCGTTCTCTACACGGGCGTCTTTCTGGTCGAGCTCGTCCGTGCGAACATCAACATGATGCGCTACGTTTATGCCCCACGCATCAATATCAACCCCGGCATCGTCAGGATCAGAACGAGACTCAAGACTCCGGTCGGACGTCTTGCGCTTGCCAACTCCATCGCGCTGACGCCCGGATCACTCGTTATCGACATCGACGGCGACAGCCTCTTCGTCCATTGGCTCGACGTCAAAACAACAGATCCGGACGAGGCGACCCGCGCGATTGCCGGTGCGTTCGAAGAACATCTGAGGAAGACCTTTGGCTGATGCAATCCTCACCGCCGCGGCGGTTCTGATCTTTCTCGGGGTCGCGTTCGGCGTGCTGCGTCTGGTTCTCGGACAGACCACGATAGACCGGGTTGCGGCGATCGATATGCTGACCGTCGTTTCGATTTCCCTCATTGCGCTTTACGCGCACGTGGCCGGCCGCTCCATCTATCTGGATGTCGCCCTGGTTTACGGTGTTCTGAGCTTTCTGGCCGTCCTGGCGATTGCACGCTATCTCGAGCGAGGTCTTTGACAGCATGCTTGATCTCTTCGTCTACCTGTTGTGCGGCAGCATTCTTGTGAGCGGTATTCTAGCCGTGTGCCTGGACAGCACCCTGGCGGCGGCGGTCAGCGGCGGACTGGCGAGCCTGTTCGCAGCGGTTTGCTACGTCCTGCTGGGCGCGCCGGATGTCGCGATGACGGAGGCGTCGATCGGGTCCGGCCTGTCGGTGCTCATTTTCCTCTATGCGATCCGCAGGACAACAGAGAGAGCACCATGATGGCTCTGATCGGAAGCGTCCTGGTCCTGCTCGGCGCAATCTTCCACTTTTCAGCAGGGCTCGGCATGTTGCGGATGCCCGATGTCTATACGCGCATGCAAGCGGGCACGAAAGCCTCCACGCTCGGCAACACCTTGGTGCTCGCGGGCCTGGCTATCTATCACCCGGGCTGGAGCCTCAAGCTTTTGATCATCGTCTACTTCGTGCTGATGACGAATCCCGTCTCCTCGCATGCGCTGGCTCGGGCCGCGCACAGCATCCGGATTCCGATGGCAGGTGATACAGGTATAGATGCGCTGCGTGACGCACGACAGAAAGCGGGAAGCGGCACATGATCCGGCGCCTCTCTATCATCGTCGCCATTGTCGCGTTCGGACTGGTCTTTGCAAGTCTTGTCATCGGCCATACCGAACAGCAATCACTGCTGCCCCTGGCGGAAAGCTACATCAGGCTCGTGCCGCAGGAGTTGGGCGCGGCGAACGTCATCACCGGCATATTGCTGACCTACCGCGCGTTTGACACTCTCGGAGAGGTCGCCGTTTTATTCATGGTGGCGGCGGGCGTCGGCCTCGTGCTCGGTGGGGAACGCCCGCCGCGCAGCGGGCCCCTCGAGGATCGCTTTGAGGGAGCCCGGCCACCGTCGGAGATCGTGCAGACTGGCACCCAGATCCTCGTTCCGCTCATTTCCATCTTCGCAGCCTATATCATCATGAACGGGCACCTGACTGCAGGCGGCGGTTTTCAGGGCGGCGCCGTCATAGCTTCCGGCGTTCTGCTGATGCTGCTGACCTATCCGCAATACCAGCCCAATCCCGAATTCCTTGGCGTCACCGAGTCCGTGGCAGGCGCTTTGTTTGTGCTGACGGGCATCGCGGGACTAATCGCCGCGGGCGGGTTCCTGGACAACCGGATCCTCCCGCTTGGGCAGTTCGGCGCCTTCTTCAGCGCCGGTACCATTCCGATCCTGTCGGCGCTTCTGGGCATCAAGGTGGGCTGCGAGCTGAGCGTCATTCTCGAAAGGTTCCGGCCCTGACGCCTCATATGAGGGAAACCGTCCAATGATCTCGAGCATCGTTCTGACAACGGGCCTTCTCCTGATCCTGATCGGACTTTGGGGCATGCTCACACACCGCAACATCCTGCGGATCGTCATCGGATTTTCCCTGATGGGAACCGGCACCCACATCGTCATCGTTGCAATCGGCTATGTGGCGAATGGCACGGCGCCGATCATCGACCACGCGCTGAGTTTGTCGGAAGCGGCCTCACGCGCAGTCGATCCGATACCATCTGCACTCGCCGTCACCGCCATCGTCATTGGTATGGCCGTGACGGCGGTTATGCTGGCCTATGCGATCCGGCTCTATGAGGCCAAAAGAACGCTGTCAATCGACGCCTTCACGGAGTCGAAATGGTAGAGAGCCTCCTCCACCCGCTCAACATTTTCATTGTGGGCCTGGGTGGCGGCTTCCTGATCCCACTCTTCTATCGTCTCGGCAAATCCTGGGTAGCCGCCGCCTTTGTCCTTGCGCTCGCGGCGATGACGCTGATCTCAGGCTACGCGCTGTTCGTCCTTCTGAACGGCGCCGCCCCCATTGAGATCCTGACCGGAGGCGCGAAGCCGCCTTATGCGATCAATCTGCGCATGGGGCTCGCCGAAAGTATCTTCGCCTTCGGCGTCAATCTCGTCGCGCTTTTCGGCGCCGCCTATGTCGCGCGCGAAGGGTACGGGACACTGCTGCTTTACCTGCTGCTGGTCATGGGCATCCAGGGCATGGTGATGACTCGCGACCTCTTCAATCTGTTCGTATTCCTGGAGATCGTCTCGATCGCAACCTATGCATTGCTCGGCCTGCGGGACGCGCCCGAGGCTTTGTCGGCGACGTTCAAGTTGCTCATGGCAACGGTCCTGGCCTCGACCTTCTTCCTGATCGGCACGTTGCTGCTCTATGCCGCCACTGGCATCCTGAACATCGACGAACTGATCGCAAACCGCAGCTCGATCACAGGCCCGATCGGCTTCGCCGCACTCATCTTCCTGCTGGCGTGCCTGCTGCTGGAGCTGAAGCCCTTCCCCGCGAACGGCTGGGGCCTCGATGTCTATGAGACCGCACGCAGCGACGTTGCCGCGATCATCTCGGGCGGTGTTTCGGCGGGCGTCTTTTTCGGCCTGCTCAAGTTGCTGCCGCTGTTCGAGGACCAGCTCGAACTCATCGCCGTCCTGGGGGCGATTACGTTCGTCTTCTCAAACCTCATCGGTCTCCAGCAGACGAAAGCGCAGCGCCTTCTCGGCTATTCTTCGATCGGCCAGATGGCGCTGCTGACGATCGCCGCGCCCCTGCTCTACCAACTCAAGGCCGGCGACGCGATGTTCTTGGTGGTGGGCGGGCTATTCATCAATCACCTGTTCGCCAAGGTCGGGCTTTTCTGGTTGGCCGGTTACGTGGGCAAGGAACGCCTGCAAGATTGGGCGGTCCTCGCCCGACGCCCGGGAACGATCCTGGTCTTCGGCATACTGATCGTCGCGATCTCAGGATTGCCGCCGTTCCCGGGATTCTGGGCGAAATGGCAGCTCATCATGACCTTGGCAGCCGGCGATCTCTACGTCTGGATCGCCATTGTCCTGGTCGGCTCGCTTCTGGAAGCGGCCTACATGTTCCGCTGGTTCAGCTTGGCTCTTCACTCTCCCGCCGAGATAGACGCAGAGCCGCAGGGCCAGAGTGATCTGTTTCCGATCTTCGGAATGGCTCTTCTTCTTGTCGCGAGCGGGTACCTCGCCGGCGAGCTTGCCGGCCTTGCCGCTCCGTGGGCGTACATGCCGCTTGCTGCAGGACTTGTATTGTACATGCTGGCTCGCCTGCCGAGCGGCATGCAATGTTTGATCGTGCTCATTCTAGTGTCCGCTGGTGGCACCTCGCTCATTCTCAGCTTGTCCGGCATCAACTTTCTGTTCGCGATGCTCCTTCTCGCTGGCGGCCTTGTCGTGTCGATCGCCTGCCTCGCCCGCGCGGATCCCCGTCCCGGCTTCTATCCGCTGCTTGCCGTCATGCTGCTGTCGTTGCCGGCGCTGCCGCGCGCCATGACCAGCCTCGAATTCATTTTCATCTGGGAACTGATCACGCTGTCCTCCTATTTCCTGATCCTGCAAAGGACCGAGGCCGCGTCACATGCACTACAATATCTGCTGTTCTCGCTGGCCGCGGCCTTCTTCCTGCTGTGCGCGTTCGCTGTACTACAGGCGCAGACCGACAGCGTGTCGCTGTCGGCGCTGCGCGTCGCGGGTCCGGATAGCGCGCCGGTCTTTGTGCTGTTGGCCATCGGCCTGCTGATCAAGGCCGGCGCCGTCGGCGTCCACGTCTGGCTACCGGGCGCCTACGCGGAAGCCGATGACGACGTGTCCGCCCTGCTCTCGGCCGTCATCAGCAAGGTGTCAATCTTCGGGCTGCTGGTCGGGACCTATGTCGCGATCCGCTCCGAAGTGAGCTTGAATCTCGCACTTGTCATGGGCTGGATCGGCATGCTGACCACGCTGGCCGGCGCCATGCTTGCGGCGCGCCAGGACGACCTGAAGCGCATGCTGGCCTATTCCAGCATGAGCCAGCTTGGCTACATCGTGGCAGCGATCGCACTGATGAGCCATCTTGGCTGGGTGACGGCACTGTATCTCGTTGCCAACCATCTCCTGGTGAAAGGCATCCTGTTCCTCGTCGCTGCCGCGATCATCCTGCGAACGGGGAAGCGGCTGATTGTCGAACTCGGCGGACTTGCCGGTGTCATGCCCGTCACATTCACAACGGCTGCGATCGCGATTGTCGCGATGTCCGGTCTGCCGCCACTCGCCGGCTTCGGCGGCAAATGGCTGCTGCTGAGCGCAATGATTGAGAAGGGCTGGTACGGGCCGGCGCTGATGACTCTGCTGGCGACCTTTGTCGGCTTTGTGTACATGGCACGCTTCATCCAGGCGATCTTTCTCGGCCCCCGCAAGGCTGCGCGTGACGCCCTGACAGAGGCGCCGATCACCCTGCTGATACCGCAGATTCTGCTGGTCGCCGGCATTTTCCTGATGTCGTTCTTCCCGAAGCTGTTGATCGCCCCGATCTCCGAAGCGATCGACCCGCAATTCGCATCGACGCTGGTGTGGCAAGGCATGTCGCTGGAGATGATTTACGGCTACTGGAATCCGGTGCCTGTCATGGCGTTTGCGGTGATCGTGTCTGCAATATTGCTCGGACTGTTCTGGTTGCTGCTACGAAGCGGCTGGTGGGCTGCCATTGCGCGCGTCGAAATCGGTGGCATGCGATCGAGCCTTTACCAAGGCCTCAAGACTGTCTTCACAATGCTGACGCCTCCATGGGCCCAGGGGCTCTGGGGCGGGCTGGCCACCGCCACCACGGCGTCTGCGGAACGGATCCGAATGCTCTACACGGGCAACGGCCAGACCTATAACCTCTACATTCTGTATTACTTTCTTGCTCTGTATATCGCTGGCGGCGGCCTTCGCCATTTGTGGCCGACGGATTAGCTAAGGCGACTCTTTCCGGCTCGCCAGCGCCAATATCGCAAGAATAGGTGGTTGCGAGGCGCGCAGCACCCCGTTCCTGCGCTTGATCGAAAGCAGGCCAGGCGAATACACGAGCACGCAGGAGATTGCCGGTTACGCCAAACATTGACTCGATCGCAACAGGCTCGTTTCCACGAAAGACTGGCTTGCGCTTCTCTCGCTGAGCCGCCCGACCCTCTGCATAATCTTGACTGGCATAACATCGATCCGCCGCCCGCTGAGCACGTTCGAGATCTGCCGCTCCGTCGCGCCGAGCAAGTTCCTGGAATGCGATCCGCGCTGCGGCCAGACTAAGCGGTGCACCAGACAACAAATCTCCTACCGCCGCGATACGCAATCGACGCCATTAATGCCTGCCGTCCAGTTAGGCCGATATCATTCTATTTCGAGTCTCCGGCTCATCCCAGCGGCGCTCCGTTGCAACTGTAACAGAGAACGCGGCGTTAGTTGTTGGCGCGACGAATATGTCGCCACGGTGACAAAACGCTAAACGCCGAAATCCCATCGTAACAAAGCCTATGTACTGCCCTGCCCAATTGGAACAGCAGACAGGTAAGAGATGACACGAAGGCGATACGCACGACGTCCGCTGGTCGACCGGACCGATTACAGCGATCGCGAAGCCAGGGTGTGCTGTGGGCGTGACGCCCTGCGCCGTCCTCGCGCGCCAGAGCTCTACAGCCTGCCACGTCAGATTTCTCGTCTTGGAAACTAGGCGGTGGCTTTATTGTTGCGGCTGTTTGCCCTGGTGGCGTTTGCGCTTCTGCCTGGAATCGCAATCCAGTTGTACAATGAGTTTGACCTCCGTTTCTCGCACCAAATGGAAGTGCAAGAGCTGGCGCTTGGTCTTGCCAAGCTCGCCGCCGCCGAGCAGCAGCAGATCATCCAAGGAATTCGCCAGGCATTGATTGCGCTCTCGGAACTTCCGGCGGTAAAGGCGAAGGACGCCCGCGGATGCGAGGCTTACCTCTCCAGAATCAAGGAGCGCTATCCCGGATTCATTAATTTTATCGTGGTCGACATGAACGGCGATTCGTTCTGCGACTCGACCAGCGACTATAAGCCATCGACCGCCGCCGGGCGCGCCTACTTCGCCAACGTCCTGAAAACCGGCAAGTTTACGGTCGGAGAGTTCGCGCACGGCCGAGCGACCGGCCGCAACGTCCTCCACTTTGCGCTGCCATTCTACGACGACGATGGCCACATGGGCGGCGTCGTAATAGCCGCCCTCAGCCTCGATTGGCTGGCTCGTTATCTCGAGCAGAAGGGCCCGCCCCCCGGCGCCGCCCTCGCCATTAGAGACCGCAACGGCACGTACCTCGCACGCTATCCTGGTAACGACCAGTTCGTCGGCCGGAGGATACCCGGTGACCATTACTTGCACTCGGATCACTCGGGCACAACAACCGCGCGCGACATTGACGGCGTGGAGCGGATCGTAGGCTACACAGCGCTGCAAGCAGACGCCGGAGAGATTTTTGTCACCTTCGGCGTCGACAAGACGCTGGCCTTCAGTCAGATCCAACGTCGTACGCGGCTAGGCATCCTCCTGATTGTCCTGGGCACGTCGGTCGTATTGGCCTTGACCTGGTTTGGTGCCCGTCGGTTCATCCAGCATCCGCTGGGACAAATGGTTGATGCGGCCAACCAATGGCGACTTGGCGACTACGCGGGCCGAGTGCATATCCGGGACAAAGGATCAGAGATTACCCGGGTCGCCGACGCATTCAACACCATGGCCGATGCGCTCGCGAACCGCGAACACGAGCTGCACGATGCCAAGGAGAAAGCCGAGCAGGCAGCGGCTCGGATCACGACGATATTCGAGAGCACGACCGACTGCGTCCTTATCGTCGATACGGAATGGTACATCACTTATCTGAACGAGAGGGCAAAGGCGCAGCTCGCTGTAGGATATGACCTCATCGGTATGAATCTGTGTGAGATCTTTCCGGATTGGACCGACAAGAACCTCTCGGCCCGAGCACATACGGCGATGTCGGAACGGAACTCCGCGTCTGTCGAAACGTTCTTTCGAGATGTCTGGTACGCGGTCAATGCATTCCCGTCCGGCGAAGGCATCGTCATCCTGTTTCGAGACATCACCGAACAGAAGCACGCCGTCGAGGCACGGCGCTTGATGGAAGAACAACTCCATCAGAGCCAAAAGATGGAGGCTGTCGGCCAGCTCACGGGGGGCGTTGCCCACGACTTCAACAATTTGCTGATGGTGATTTCGGGCAATCTCGAACTTATCGAGAGCCGTACGGCAGACGACGAATGCGTCCGGAGACTCGCCGTAGCGGCGCGGAAAGCCGCCGACCGGGGTGCGAGCCTGACCGCGCAGCTTCTCGCCTTTTCCCGACGGCAGAAGCTGAACCCGAAGACCATCCACATAGACGCTCTCATTCGGGATTTTCAGGGACTAATCCTTCGCGCACTCGGAGACAGGTGCAAGATCAACCTTGTCGCAGACGATCAACTGTGGCCATGCCATCTTGACCCGGCACAACTGGAGACAGCGCTCCTCAACCTGGCCCTGAACGCGCGCGACGCCATGCCGGACGGCGGCAGACTGGAGATCGAGGCACGAAATATAACCCTCCACGAAGACGCCATTGCCGGTGTTGCGTCCGGATCGTACGTCCAGCTCTCCGTCACCGACACTGGCTGCGGCATACCGCAAGACACGCTGGATCGGGTGTTCGAACCGTTTTTCACCACGAAGGAGGTCGGCAAAGGAACCGGGCTCGGCCTCAGCATGGTTTATGGGTTCGTCCGGCAATCCGGCGGCCATGTCGCCATCGAAAGCTCAGTCGGACTGGGAACCACGGTCAGTCTCTATCTGCCCAGATCCGGCCAAATGTCCGATCTGGGGAGGGATATCATCCAACTCCCGGACATAGCAGCAGGGTCAGGCAGGGTTCTCATGGTCGAAGATGATCACGATGTCATGGACGTCACGTCAGCAATACTGAGAGAGCTCGGCTATGAAGTCCTCTGTGCCCAGGATGGCGCCGAGGCCATCCGGATTCTGAGGGATAACGAGAGCCTCGATCTGCTATTCAGCGATATCATGATGCCAGGAGGCATCAGCGGTGTTGAACTGGCTCGCGAAGCGAAGCAGCTCTGCAGCGGCATCAAGATTTTGCTCACGTCAGGCAATGCGGCAGACGCGTTGTCGCGCCATGGGGCAGAGGGCGAGTTTCCCGTTCTCGGCAAGCCCTTCCGGCGCGCGGAGCTGGCGCAATATCTGCAGGTGGTTATGGGCACTGCCTGAAATCATCTCCGGCTGGGAGCGTTTCAACGCAATGCACGGGAGTGAACTCCTAGAGCATTTTCGGTTCTGATTGAATCAGAACCGAAGCTCTAGATTCTTGTTTTGACGCGTTTTCTTCGCGCGAACCGGTGTCCACTTCGCTCGAAAACGCTCTAGCGGCGCCGCCTCACTCCCGCTCCGAATCCTTCCGCATCAACCTTGTCGTGTAGCTGTATCGATCGGCCGGGTGAATGCTGAGCGATACTTCAGCCATCTCGTTCGAGCTGAAAAGATATTGACGCCGGATCGCAAGCGCGTGCGCGCCCGGCGTGGCCTTCAAAGGCTCTGCCATGTCATGGGACACGCCGACCGCACGGATATCCTGACGAATTTCGCTGAATCGCCGGCCGGATATCTTTTCCACCAGCGTGCCGAAGATGTCGCGATGGCCATCCATCCTCGATCGAACCTCGCGTGCAAAAGCGTCGTCGATGTAGACATCTGTCCAGCAGATCGGGGTCTTCGTTGCATCGCCGGGGATCATGCGGAGGCTCGATATGCGCAGCCAGCGACGCCCGGGCCGGCACCCGAGATCCCGTGCCAGCGCATCATCGGCGACGACCTCGGCAACCCGCTGGACGTGACGTTCGGTTTCGACGCCGAACCGCTGCACGGCCTCTATGGATTCGAGCGCCTGGGTGAATCCGCCACCGCTGCGTTGCGGCGTCAGCGCTTCGACGCGCGTGCCAGCGTTCCTCTTGCGGCTGACGAGGCCTGACGCCTGAAGTTCGCGCATCGCGGCACGCACCGTCGAGCGACTCACGGCAAACTGTTCGGCCAGCTCGAACTCGTTGGGCAGAACCGAACCTATGGGATGTCGACCGCCGGCGATTGCCTCCGTGAGCAGGCGAGCAACGTAAGCGTACCGCGTTTCCACACCTGCCTCCGTTCTATCCGGTCAATGGAAGCCCAATGGGAGTGGGATTCGTCAAGAAAGGATGTTGACTCATCCTTTATGTCCGTACATATTAATATGTACGAACATAATATAACACAATGATCCAAGGGGGTCGACGGATGGGCAGCACAGTTTTCGATTCGGCTTTGTTTCGCGACATGTTCGGGACTGCCGAAATGCGAGCGGTCTTTGCCGACGATGCGCTTATCGCGCGCTATATCGAAGCCGAAGTCGCACTTGCCCGTGCCCAGGCCCGATTGGGCGTGGTGCCCAAAGCCGCCGCCGACGCCATCGAGGCGGCTGCGCACTCCATCAAGATCGACGTCGAAAAGCTGCGCCACGAAACCGAGATCGTCGGCTACCCCATCCTTCCGCTTGTGCATCAGCTTTCGGAAGCTGCGGGTGAAGCTGGTCGTTACGTTCATTGGGGGGCGACGACCCAGGACATCATGGACACGGCCAACGTTCTGCAGATCCGGGCAGCTCTTCAAATCGTTGCGCGTGACCTGCGCGAGGTCCGTGACATCCTGGCGACGATGGCACGGAAATACCGCGACACGCCGATGGCCGGGCGAACCCATCTCCAGCAAGCGCTTCCAGTGACGTTCGGCTACAAGGCCGCGGTCTGGCTGTCCTCCATCGACAGGCATATCGAGCGTGTCGATCAGGCGCTGCCGCGAATCCTGCTTGGCGAATTCTCCGGGGCAGCCGGCACGCTCGCCTCTGTCGGCGCCGCCGGCCTCGAAATGCAGAAACTGTTCTGCGAAGAGCTGGGACTGCATCAGCCGTCGATCACATGGCACGTCGCCCGGGATGGCATCGCCGAGTCCGTGACTTTGCTGGGCCTCATCACCGGCACATTGGGGAAGATCGCGACCGACGTGATGCTGATGTCGGCGTCGGAATTCGGCGAAGTCTCCGAGCCGTTCGTGCCTGGGCGTGGTGCCTCGTCGACGATGCCGCAGAAGCGCAATCCCATCTCCAGCGAGCTGATGCTCGCGGCGGCGAAGGCCGTGCGGCAGCACGTCGCCGCGATGCTGGACGGCATGATCCACGATTTCGAGCGGGCGACCGGCCCCTGGCATCTCGAATGGGTGTCCCTGCCGGAAAGCTTCCTGCTGACGGCCTCGTCGCTAGCCAACGCCAGGTTCATGCTCGCCGGCCTCGTCGTCCATGAGCGGCGAATGCTGGACAATCTCGATCTCACCCAAGGCCTCATCGTTGCGGAGGCTGTGATGATGGCAGCCGCACCAAAGCTCGGACGGCAAAAAGCGCACGACGTCGTCTATGACGCCTGCCGCAAGGCCATCGAAGGCGGCGGACAACTCGCCGACATTCTCGCCGACGTGCCGGAGATCGCCGAAGCTCTCGGTGGCAAGGATGCGATCAGGCGTCACTGCGATCCCGCGAACTATTTGGGCCTGTGCGGCCCGATGGTCGATCGCGTTTTGGACATTTCAGGCGCGAACGCCGCTCGCGACGGCTGACATCGCCGGCGCGCCGCAGCCGATCTCGCCAATGCGCCGCAGAGCGCCGCCTCAGCCCGACAGATGACCCAGGAGGACACCATGGCCGCCATGGCGACAACGCAGCGCGACGACATCGCTCTCGAACAGACCGTCAAGCCAACCAAGAAAGCCCTGTGGAAGAACCTCGGTCTCCAGGTTGCCGTCAGCATGGTCCTCGGAATCATCGTTGGTCTTGTGTGGCCCGAATTCGGCGCTTCCTTGAAGATCCTCGGTGATATCTTCCTGCGGCTGATCAAGACGGCGGTCGCGCCGCTGGTTTTTCTCACGGTCGCCGTCGGTGTCGTCGCGGCCGGAGACATCAAACGGGTAGGTAAGGTCGGGCTGATCGCCATGATCTATTTCGAGATCGTCTCGACGATTGCACTGGCGCTTGGCCTGCTGTTCGGAAACCTCGTCGGGGTCGGCAAGAACCTCGATCATATCACCGCGCCGGCGACAGCAACCAAAGGCGCCGAAGCCGCGACAAAGGCCGCGGCAACCTCGCACACGACATTCGACCAGTTCCTGCTCAACGTCTTCCCGGACAATTTCGTCGGGGCCTTCGCGCGCGGCGAGTTGCTTCAGGTTCTCGTCATCGCCTTGATCTTCGGCTTCGGGCTGATGGCGCTCTCGCCGGAGAAGCGCGCACCTATCGAGAGCGGACTGAACACGATTTCGACCGCGTTCTTCGAGTTCATCCACATCATCATGGCCCTGGCGCCGATTGGAACGTTTGGCGCCGTCGCCTACGCCGTCGGCTCCAATGGAACGGCCGTCCTGATTTCGCTCGCATACTTCGTGCTGACGTTCTACGCCTTGGTTATCCTGTTCATCGTGGTGGTCCTCGGCGCAGTCTGCGCCATGTTCAGCATTAATATCTTCCGGCTGCTGCGTTACATCCGCGACGAAATCATCATCATGCTGGGCACCGCCTCCTCGGAAAGCGTGTTGCCACGCCTGCTGGAGAAGCTGCCGGCGTATGGGGCCTCGAAGCAGACGGTCGGGCTCGTCCTGCCGACCGGATACGCCTTCAATCTCGACGGCACCTCCCTGTTCATGTCGATGGGCGTGATCTTTCTGGCCAATGCCTATGGCGTGCCGCTAAGCTGGGAGCAGGAAATCGGAATTCTCGCGATCATGCTTCTGACATCGAAGGGAGCGGCCACGGTCTCAGGTGGTTCCTTCGTCGTCTTCGCCGCGACCGTGACGGCATCCGGAATTCTGCCGGTCGACGGCCTCGCGCTGATCTTCGGGGTCTACCGCTTTCTCTCGACCGCGCTTGCGACGTGCAACGTCATCGGCAACACGGTGGCAACGGTGGTCGTCGCGAAGCTGGCCGGAGAGTTCGACGAGACCGCCTGGAAGCGCGTCGAAACTC
>NZ_PSRR01000080.1 GCF_004296405.1 Bradyrhizobium sp. Leo170 | reverse complement strand
CCCCAGTGTTCGGTCGGTGTTACGGTTAGGTCACCGGAGCGGACGAATGCGCTACAGCCGCAACAATCCTCATCGAAGCAGCCACGGTTACGGAAGTAACAGAGCGCACGCGGACTGAAATCAGCGCGCAACATTCCGCTGACAGTGTCGGGCGTGGTCCCTCGATCGAGCGCTCAACGAACGACACAAACCTTCGGCAAGCAAAAATCCAAATGACGGTGCTTCCAGGCAAAACGGACTCGGTCACGTTCTCCTGTCTGCTCGGTTTGATGGCCACTCTCCCGGGCTTCGGCACCGACATGGCGCTGCCGGCCCTTGCGGACACAGCCACTTCTCTTGCAGTTCCGGTACATAGCGCCGGCCTGACGATCAGCAGTTACATGATCAGCTTCGGCCTTGCGCCGCTGGCGTTCGGACCGCTGTCGGATCGATACGGTCGCAAACCGGTGGTCACGCTTGGCACCATCATCTTCATCATGGCCTCGGTCGGATGCGCGCTGGCACCATCGCTGCCGGTGTTGATTGCGTGCCGCGTCATCCAGGGCATCGGCGCGGCAGCCATGACCCTTGCCATCGCGATCGCCCGTGACACGTTCGACGATACCATCGTCCGCCAAAAACTGTCGAACATCGTCATGGCGATATACGTCTCCCCAATCGCCGCGCCGATGGCTGGAGCGGCCCTGCTCGATCTCGCGAACTGGCGCGCGATCTACGCAAGCCTTGCGGCACTCGGGATTCTCTTGCTGATAGGCCTGCGCTTTGGCCCCGACTACGGCCGGAAGCCGCGGCCGGCGACCCGCTTCAGCCTCCTGGCGCTTGTCGGAGATTATCGCTGCGTCCTGTCGCATCCGACCTGTCGCGCCTATCTCCTTGCCGCCGCGGCGTCCTTCGGAGTTCTCGCCGCCTATGCGACGGGGTCCTCCCTTTTCCTTGTCCAGGTCGCCGGGCTGAGCTCAACACAATATGGAGTCATATTCGGCCTGACCGCGCTGGCCGGAATGGCTGGAGCGTTCCTCGACGGCCGGCTCAACGCACGCGGAGTTCCATCGCATTATTCGTTGTCGATCGGATTTTCCATCCAGGCGCTTACATCGTCGGTCCTGCTGGCCATGACGCTGTTGAACTGGACGCCGACCACCATCGTTATTCTGCTGTTCGTCGCCGTCGTATTCAGCGGAGGCATCGGGGCGCCAGGCCTCATGCAGGGAGCGCTGCAAGCGCTGCCGGAAATGGCGGGCACCGTCAGCGCCGCAGTCAACTGTCTTATAATGATATCCGGCGCACTATCCAGCGCGCTCACGGCTGTTCTCTTCGACGGCCGGACGGCGCTATCGATGGCCGGCGTGATGGAATTCTGCGCTCTCCTTGCACTGCTGTTCTTCGCCATGGCAATCGGGCGAACCAGGCAACAGGCCGTGGTGCCGTCTTGAGACAGCGTCTACATACGCCAACGAGCGGAACCCGCCCGTTGGCCCTGGACATCATGCTACCTCACAGCCCCTTGTCGACCTGTGCGTAGCCGCCCTTGGCGTCCCACTTATAGACGACATAGTCGATCGCCTTGATGTCACCCTTGGAATCGAATGCCATCTTGCCGAGCACGGTGTCCCACTCACCGGCCTTGATTGTATCCATCACCTTCTTCGGATCGGTCGAACCGGCCTTCGCCACCGCCTGCGACCACACCTGGAACGCCGCATAGGTGTAGAGGGTGTAACCCTCGGGATCGATGTTCTTGGCCTTGAACTTCTCGACGATTGCCTTGGCGGTCGGCTTTTCGCGCGGATCGGGACCGAAGGTGAACAGTGTACCTTCCGCAACAGGACCGGTGATCGAGGCGAACTCCCGGTCGTTGATCGCATCGCCCGCCATCAGCACCGTCTTGAGCCCTTGATCCCGCATCTGGCGCAGGATCAGGCCTGCTTCCTGATGATAGCCGCCGAGATAGACCAGATCGATGTTCTCGCGCTTCAGCCGCGACACGATGGAGTTGAAATCCTTGTCGCCCTTGTTGAAGGATTCGAACATCTTCTCGGTGACGCCGGCCTTGTTGAGCGCCTTCTTGGTCTCGTCGGCAAGCCCCTTGCCGTAGGTGGTCTTGTCGTTGAGGATCGCGATGTTCTTGCCGGCGAAATTCTTGGCGATATAGGCGGCGGCAACCAGGCCCTGCTGGTCGTCGCGGCCGCAGACCCTCAGCACGTTCCACAACTTGCGCTCCGTGAGCAGCGGATTGGTCGAGCCCGGCGAAATCTGCAACACGTTGCCGTCGGCATAGGCTTCCGACGCCGGGATCGACGACGAAGAACAATAGTGGCCGGCGACGAACGGAATTCTCGCACTGGCGATCTTCTCCGCCACCGAGCGCGCCTGCTTGGGATCGCAGGCGTCGTCGTTGACATCAAGCACCAGCTTCCTGTTGAGGAGGCCGCCTGCGGCATTGATGTCGGCCACCGCCTGCTCGGCGCCGTTCTGGAACTGGCGGCCGAACGCGGCTTCGCTGCCGGTGATCGATGAGGCAACCGCCACCCTGATGTCCTGGGCCAGCGCTGCAGAGGACAGCACAAGTGACGCACCTAGTGTTAGACCGAAGAGCTTGACCACTTTCATACGAAAGTCCTTGGGGTTGTTTTAGAGAGACGGCGACTGCGCCGGCCTCTTCATAGCATGGCCGGCTGACATCGGCGCGATGTCACCGTATTTTTTTACCAGCGGCGCTGGCTCCATCAAGGGCGAGGTGGCGCGAGCTCTGTTATCCGTTATCGCCAGGAAAGCGGCCGCGGCCACGCGTTACGGCCGTAGCCGTATTTTCCGGCGTCGGAATGGTCCGGAAACATGGCTGCGGCAGAGTCTCCCGGGACTGATATTTGCCGGGAGATATCGATGTCACACATCGACCAACTGTTTTACACCCGACCATATCCGAAACGGACCCAACGGGCGCCGAACGCTCCGCGATGGTATGTCTCGATCAGCGCGATGGTGACGTTCCTGCTGTCGAAGATGAGGGAAGAACTGGCGATACGCCAGGCCACGGCAGAGCTGCGGGATCTCGACGACCGAATGCTGCGCGACATCGGATTATCCCGCTACGATATCGCCTCCATCCGCAGGCGCGAAACCTAGAGCGTGATGACTTTTCTTCGAATCGTCATCCCGCTCAGCTCTTTGTTTGAGCATGATCTTTTTCGGGAAACCGGTCTCCGCTTTTCCGGATCATGCTCTAGCCGGTTACACAGCGCGCGAGGACCTCGATCGCTGATCGATCAACGGCGGGACGAATCGCGCCGGCACTCCGTCGGAGTGACTCCGAAGCGGCCGCGGAACCGCTGGTTGAAGTAGGAGACCTCGCCGAAGCCGCATGCGAGCGCGATCTCGCTGATCTTGAGACGATCTCCCTGCTCGCTCGTAAGCATGTGCCGCGCCTGCTGCAACCGGCGCTCCAGCAGGCGCTCCGTGAAGCTCTGGCCCGTCTCCTGCAAGAGATCCTGCACATATCTGGTCGAGAGACCGAGATGGCGGGCAACGTTCGCTGCCGAGAAACCGGCACTCATGAAGCTTCGATCGATCTCGGCAATAATGTCGTTAATACGCGATGCCCGCAGGCCACGCGTCGTAGCGATCTGCGCGGCATCACCGCGCGCGCCGAGCACCAGCGCGATCAGGTCGAGAAGAGTCGTGCGAATATGCGCGTCAAGCTGCGGGTCGTGCGGCGCACGCGACAGCTTCACGACGCTTTCGATATAGCGCCGCAGGTGCGCAACGGCCGGTCGCTGCGGATCGAGAGGCCGCGCCAACAGGTCGTCCGCCTGGCCGACGAGGGCCGCCAGCCGCTCCCTGGAGACCGTCAATGTCGTCCAGGCGAAGGGCGCATCGGAGCTCATGTCGGCGGGCATGCCGTTTGTCCCGAGAAATGCGCCGCCGGAAGCAAGATTGGCTTCGCGGTTTGACTGATCCACCCGCAGCGTGCCCGCGCCGCGATGGAACACTAGGCAGAAATCATCATCGGGGCCGCGGGAAATGGCGCTCCTCGATCGCCTGATCCTGCCGAAAGTGCCGCCGAATCGCGTGACGTGAACGTCTTGAAAATCGGACCAGCGGAGGAATCCCGAAAACGGCCGATCGTCGAATCGCGTGATGTCGACACAACAGGTGAGCGCCTCCACCTTCTCATACCAGAGGGAAAACCTTCGATCGTCTTCGAGCGCTGGATCGAGATTATCGGAGTGGAAGCTTGCTTGATGCATTGTTCTTGGAATTGCACTTACACACGCATGCTACCGGGGCTGATCGACGCGGGCCATGAGTAACTCTGCCGCAGCGCGCCCTGAATCGCTCGCATGCCGCTTCGGGTTGTTGCGTAACGGCCACAGGGACGAACGGTTTAGCGGGAGCGCGCTCGGGCTCAAATCCAGTGCGGGCGAGAACAAGACCGTCGCTGCAACCCCTGCCATGTTGCGACACGGCTGCTGCGAGGAACTGCGTCGAGTTCGACCAGCGCGAGGTCACGACGCGCTCGCCCAGCCTTCACATGTCGCCGTCCCATGACGGCGATGCACTGGAAAACCCTTTCTCCAGGGAAATTTAGGGGCGTGGTAATGAAGACGTTTCTACTCGGCACTGTCTTTGGTCTTGGCTTGCGGGCCCGACCTTTGCCGCCGATCTGTCCTATCCGGTCAAGGCGCCGCCCGTCGCGGCCGTCCCAGTGTTCTCCTGGACCGGCTTCTATATCGGCGCCAATGTCGGCTTTGGCGGCGACAAGTTCAACTATCCCTTCCAGGCATTCCAGCGGCAGCTTCAGGCGGAAGCGCCTGCGCTCGAGTCGAGCCTCGCCGGCAATGTCAGCCTGAACTCGAGCGGTTTCTTCGGCGGTGGCCAGATCGGCTACAATTATCAGTTCGCCAATAATGTGGTCGCCGGCATCGAAGCCGATTTCGAATGGTCGGGTATCGAGGGCAAGCTCGCGGGCGCCGCGCTCTTCACCGCTCCGGACGCTGTCGGCAACGCAAGCTTCGACATCGGATCCGAGATCGAATGGTTCGGCACCATTCGCGGCCGCCTCGGCTACACCTGGGACAGGGTCCTTCTCTACGCGACCGGCGGCGCGGCTTACGGCAAGGTCAAATCGCACGCGACCTTCAACGCAAATGGACTTGTTGGTCCGCTGCCAGCCGCGATCGCGGCCAGCGACACGCAATGGGGCTGGACCGCGGGCGCCGGTCTCGAATATGCCCTTACGCCGAACTGGTCCTTCAAGACGGAATATCTCTACGTGGACCTTGGCAGCCACACCGTGTTCAACAACACGGTTTCCGACGTCGCCAACGGCTTCTTCTCGAGCGCCAGCATGGACGTCAGCACCAAGCTTCACACGGTCAAGGCCGGCGTCAACTACAGATTCTGAACGAATCGAACATCTGCATGACTCGGGGAGCTGCGTATCGACGCCGCTCCCCGATTTCCTTAAGACTATCTTGACCACGTCACGGCCCCTCGCCGCTTCATCGCGCGCGAATCAGTTCCTTCCGAACTAGATCGGATCGCTTTCCTCTCCGGCTACCGATACCGGCCGGTACGGAAGCGCGCATGGCGTGCGGTAACCGACATCATCCATCACAACCGATTCAATCGATCGAATTGTAGTGAATTCGCCCTCGTTCCTTTAAGGTCGGGCGGATAGCTGGTCGTGCCGGGGAAAGGTCCGGAGTTGTGGTCCTTGTTCGATATGTTCACCGTCGGGCTGTTGGCCGAGGCCGCATGCGCGATCGGTTGCTTGATCATCTTGATCACATGGATGCGGGATCGCTCCACTAGGTCGTATTCCTGGTGGATCCTCGGGTTCCTGCTGTCCGGCCTTGGCGTCATCCTTGCGGCACAGCGCCAGACGCTGCCCCAGCTCTCGGCCATAGGCGTTCCCGGCTTTTTCGCCCTGTTCGGCGCGGGCGCGCTCTGGTGCGGCTTGCGCGTTTTCGACCAACGGCCGTTGCCCGCCTCGGCGCTGCTGCCGCCGTTGATCTGGGCAGTGGGTCTGCCGTTCGCGTACCCGAGCTACGCGCTTCGCCAGATCGACTACAATCTCGCGATCGGCACGATGACGCTCCTGATCGGCCTCGATCTCTGGCGCTCCTCTTCCCGGGAACTTTCGCCACGGCTCTGCATCGCGCTGATCTGCCTGTTTGAGACGGTGGTCAGTTACAGCCAGGCCATCGCCATCTTCGTCATGCGCGACGAAATCGGCCAGGGCCCGCTCCGGGGATGGCTCACCTTTGCGCCGTTCCAATCCGCCGTCGCGATGGTGGCGATCGTCGTCCTCGGCATTCTGATGATCGGCGAGCGTTCCGAGCGCCGGCTCCGCGATCTCGCGATGAAGGATCAGTTGACCGGCGTCCTCAATCGACGCGGCTTCTTCGAGGCCAGCGCAGCCCGCCTTGCCAAATTATCGGGAAAGTCGTGCGAGATCGCGATTGCCCTTTTTGACATCGATTACTTCAAGGCCATCAACGACAAGCATGGCCATCCTGCCGGAGACGAAGTCATCGCCGAGTTCGCGCGACGCGCCGCGCGCGCGATCCGCCAGGGCGATATCTTTGGCAGAATCGGCGGGGAAGAATTCGCGCTGCTGCTGCCGGACGCCACGATCAACGATGCAAGGCTCGTCGTCGATCGGGTCCGCGCCACGTTCAGCGATGCGCCGATCCTCCATGGCAACATTGAAATCATGGCCACCGCGAGTGCCGGGATATCGATCGCCCACGCTCGAGACATCGTCCTGGACCGGCTGATGTCGGCGGCCGATTCCGCCCTGTACGCGGCGAAGAAGGCGGGACGCAATCGGACCAGCATCCTGCACCCCGTGACGCCGACCGATCGCGACGCTGCGCCGATCGTCCGCAGCTCGTCCTAACCTGCCTAGAGCATTTTCGGTTCTGATGGAATCAGAACCGAAGCTCTAGGTTCTTGTTTTGACGCGTTTTCTTCACGCGAACCGGTGTCCACTTCGCTCGAAAACGCTCTAGCTGTTGAACCCGGCCGGGATGAAGGCCGGCAGCTTCTCCTCGATGAACTGCTTCACCTGCGGCGAGTTGAAGACCTGGATGAACGCCTTCAGGCGCGGATCGTCCTTCTTGTCGGCGCGCGCGGTGAAGCGCAGCACCAGGCCGTCATCGAGGGTGCGGTCGATGATCAGCGCCGATTTCGGATCGCCGCCGGCCGAGATCAGATAGGTGACGTTGACGAGCGCCAGCGTGACGTCATCGAGCGAACGGTAGGTCTGCGCGGGATCGAGTTCGACGATCTTCAAGTTCTTGGGATTTTCAATGATGTCGAATTTGCTCACCGCGAAACCTTTGCCCGGCGTCAGCTTGATCAGGCCGGCGCGTTCAAGCAGGATCAATCCGCGCGCGCCGTTCAAGGGCTCGTTGGGAATCGCGACGCTGTCACCGGACTTGATCTCGTCGAGGCTCTTGATCTTCTTCGAGAACAATCCGACCGGCGCGATCACGCCGACCTTGTCGACCTGAACGAGATTGAAGCCGCGCTGCTTGTTCTGCAGCGCCAGATAAGTCCCGTGCTGGAACAGGTTCGCGTCGACGTCGCCGCTGTTGACCACCTCGTTCAGCGCGACCCAGTCGCTGAGCTCGACAATCTTGACGTCCTGTCCCTTTTCCTTGGCGAGCCTGGCGGCATAGCCAGCCAACTGCCCAACCGGGCCGGCGCTGGTCGCGATCTTCAGCGGCTCGTCGGCAACCGCAGCGGTGGTCAGGGCAAGCAACAGGCCGGCTGCCTGCGCCATACGCATGAACGTCTTCATCTTGTCAGGTCCATCTCTTCTCGAAGGATCGTATGAGGCGGCCTCGCGAGCGCCGTCGACGAATGATGCTTGCCGATCTCTGCGCTGTCGAGGCGTCGGAGAAAATAGCGATGCGCGTGCTGCCGTTTTGCCCTGGCGCGGCGGTAATCTTTCATCCGGCGCCGCAAATTGAAAACAACGTCGTCCGGCTTGCGTGATAGCCTCCGCGAAACACGAACCCGTTGCCGAGGAACGGCTGATGACGAGACCGCGAGAACTTCGCTTCAACGCGTTCAACATGACCGCGCCAAGCCACAACTGGGCCGGCCTGTGGTCGCATCCGCGCGATGCGTCGATCGACTACAACACGCTTGATTATTGGGTCGACTATGCCAGAACCGCGGAGCGCGGCCTGCTCGACGGCATCTTCCTTGCCGACGTCTTTGGCATTTACGACGTCTATGGCGGAAATCCGGATGCGGCGATCAGCCACGCCGTCCAGTTGCCCAACGCCGAGCCGACGCTGCTGGTCTCCGCGATGGCGCTGGTCACCAAGCATCTCGGCTTCGGCATCACGTCGAACCTGACATTCGAGCATCCCTATCAGTTCGCCCGCCGCTTCTCGACGCTCGATCATCTCACCAAAGGACGGATCGGCTGGAACATCGTGACCGGCTATCTCGACAGTGGCGCGCGCGGGATGGGCCTGCCCACCACTCGTGCCCATGACGAGCGCTACGATGCGGCGGAGGATTTTCTCGCTGCCGTCTACAAGCTCTGGGAAGGCAGTTGGGAGGACGACGCGGTCCGCCGCGACCGCGAAACGCGCGTGTTTACCGATCCGGCGAAGGTCCATCGTGTCAGGCACGAAGGCTCACATTATCGTGTCGATGGCATCCATCTCGCCGAACCGTCGCCGCAGCGCACGCCATTGTTGTATCAGGCGGGAACATCACGGCGCGGCCGCGCCTTCGCCGCGAGGCATGCGGAAGCGATCTTCCTCAACGGGCAGACCAGGCCGATCCTCGCGCGCGCCGTCCGCGAGATCAGGGAAGCCGCCAGGGAATTCGGGCGCGATCCCTATGACATCAGGCTGTTCGCCGGCGCCACCGTGATCGTGGCCCCGACGCGCGCCGAAGCCAAGGATCTGCTCGAGGATTATGCCAGCCATGTCGATCAGGCCGGGCAGCTCGCGCTGCTCTCAGGGTGGACCGGCATCGACTTCTCGACCTACCGACCCGAAGAGGCTGTGCAATATGTCGAGAGCAATGCGATCCAGTCGATGGTCGAGAATTTCACAGTGCGTAGCGAGCGGCCGGTGAGGATCGGAGACCTTGCCAGCTTGAGCCGCCTCGGCGCGCGCTCGCCCTTCGTGGTCGGCTCGCCGCAAGACGTTGCAGACGAACTGATCGCCTGGGCGGAAGAGACCGACGTGGACGGATTCAATCTGTTCCGTCTTGTCGTACCGGAATCGCTGAATGCGTTCGTCGATCTGGTAGTGCCAGAACTGCAATCCCGCGGCGTCTACAAGACCGCCTATCGCGACGGCACCTTGCGGGAGAAACTGTTTCCAGGACGGGGACCGCGCTTGCATGCGACCCACCCGGGTGCAGGCTTTCGCCGCCCCGCGACCGATGCCGTTCGATCCGACGCCGCCGAATAGTGCATCGACTGTTCGGCAGCGCGGATCGAACAGATCGGTTCGCTACCACGTGGCGAGGTAGGTGCCCTTGAAGCGCTTCTCGATGAACGCCCTCACCGGGTCCGAGTGATAGGCGTCGATGAGCTGCTTGACCCAGGGCTTGTCCTTGTCTTCCTCGCGCACGGCGATGATGTTGACCCACGGGCCGTCCGCCGCCTCATGCGCGATCGCATCGACCGCCGGATTGAGGCCGGCCTGCACCGCATAGTTGTTGTTGATCGAGACGAGGTCGACGTCCTGCAGCGAACGCGGGAGCTGCGCCGCATCGAGCTCAACGAAGCGTAATTTCTTGGGATTGTCGGTGATGTCGGCAATCGTCGAGGCGACATTGTTAGGGTCCTTCAGCTTGATCACGCCGTGAAGGGCGAGGATCATCAGCCCGCGCGCACCGTTCGATGGGTCGTTGGCGATCGCCACCCGCGCGCCCTCCGGCAGATCCGACAGCTTCTTGTATTTCAGCGAGTAGACACCCTGCGGCGAAGCGATGGTGTTGGCGACCTTCACGATCTTCCAGCCGGTCTTGGAGATCTGGTTCTTTAGATAGGGCTCATGCTGGAACGAGTTCGCTTCCAGATCCTTCAGCGCCAGCGCCTGATTGGGAATGACGTAATCGGTGAATTCGACGACCTTGATATCGAGGCCGCGTTCGGCGGCCACTTTCTTCACCACCTCGATGATCTCGGCGTGCGGCCCGGCGGTGACGCCAACCCGGATGGTCTCGGCCCTTGCGGCGCCGGCAAACAATGCGGCCGCCGCAACGATCGCGGTAAAGATTCGCATAAAGCTCTCCAAGTATCAGACAAATGGACTTGGCTGCCACTAGCGCCGATCATTCCGCGCTTCAACCGCCTGCGTGACAAAACGACGAAACGGCTGCGATCATTCAAACCCGGGAACAAAACATTCGCTCTGCGCTGCAGTGCGATACTTCTGTTCTCCGCAAGAACTGATCTTCGACAGCAGCGAATGACGCGGCATGGTGAAAGGGTGTCGCGCAAAACGTAGTTCTCATAATTGTCGCCTGCGGAGAATTTTGCACCACATCAGACGACTTCTCCGTAATTGCCACCGGCACGCGATTGATCACAAATGAGGCTCCGGAATTCATCCGCATTTTTTGGAAGCCACAGATATGCTGTTTTTGCCTCGCCAGCGCCCGAAAGTTCCAGCCGCCTCCCGGATCAAACCCGTCACGCGCCGGCTTACCATGGGCGCGCTTGGCCTGCTGGCGATGGTCTCGCTGGCGCGCCCTGCGATCTCGGAGGAAATCCGGATCGGCTACCAGAAGTCCTCGACGCTCACCGCGATCCTCAAGACCAATGGCGAACTGGAGAAAGCGCTCGCGCCGCTCGGCATCACTGTGTCGTGGCACGAATTCACCAGCGGGTTGCCGCTGCTCGAGGCCATCAATGTCGGCAGCGTCGATTTCGGCGCCGACGTCGCAGACACCGTGCCGATCTTTGCACAGGCCGCGGGCGCCAAGCTTGCCTATGTCGCTGAAGAAGCGGCATCGCCGTCTGCGCAGGCGATCCTGGTTCCGAAGGAATCGCCCATCAAAACGGTAGCCGACCTGAGGGGCAAGAAGGTTGCGGTGACAAAAGGCGCGGGCAGCCATTTCCTGTTGCTTGCCGCGCTCGCCAAGTCCGGCCTCACCTTCAAGGATATCACGCCCGCCTACCTGACGCCGGCCGACGGCCGCGCCGCCTTCGTCAGCAACAATGTCGACGCCTGGGTGGCCTGGGATCCTTTCCTCACCAGCGCAAGCCGACAGTCCGGCGCGCGCGTGCTCTCCGACGGCAGCAACGGCCTTGCCAGCTATAAGCGCTATTATGTCGCCTCGGCCGCGTTCGCCGATCGCCGCGGCGACGCGCTCAACGTGATCTTCACCAAGCTTGCCGAGACTGGCGCGTGGGTCAAAGCCCGCCCTAAGGACGCCGCCACCATTCTCGCCAGCCTCTGGGGCATCGATGCCGCCGCGGTGGAAGAAGCCAACAGCCACCGCTCCTACAAGGTCGGCGCGGTCACGGTCGCCCGCCTGTCGGAGCAGCAGCGCATCGCGGATGCGTTCGTCGCCGAAGGCTTGATCCCGAAGAAGGTCGATACCACCGACGTCAAGATCTGGGCGCCGAAGGGGTCGTAACCAAATCCCGCGGCTTCAGCGATGGCGCAGCCGGCGGTTGACCCGGCGCGCCAGATAGTCGCCGGCGGTCTGCACCGTCTGCACTAGCACGATCAGGACCACCACCACGGCCAGCATCATGCCCGGCATGAAGCGCTGATAGCCGTAGCGGATGCCGAGATCACCCAGTCCGCCGCCGCCGACAGCGCCGACCATCGCCGAATAGCCGAGCAGGCTGACCACCGCGAGCGTCAGCGACAGCACGAGCCCCGGCAGCGCCTCGGGGATCAGGACCTTGAGCACGACTTGCAGCGGGGTGGCGCCGAACGACGACGCCGTTTCGATCAAGCCGGCATCGACCTCGCGGATCGCGCCCTCGACGAGGCGCGCGATGAAAGGCGTCGAGGCGATGGTGAGCGGAACGATCGCCGCCCCCGAGCCGATCGATGTGCCCGCGACGAGTCGCGTGAACGGGATGATCGCGACGACGAGGATGATGAAGGGCGTGGAGCGCGTCGCATTGACGATCATGCCAAGGATCGCATTCGCGGCCGGTGCGGCGAACAATTCACCCTTGCGGCTGGTCGCAAGGAAGACGCCGATCGGCAGGCCGAACAACGTGCCGAGCGAGGCCGAAACCGCGACCATGAACAGGCTTTCGCCGGTCGCCTGGATGATGAGATTGATGAGTTCAGGCGACATAGCCGAGACGCTCCGCGGAAAACCGATGTTGGACAAGGAAGGACAGCACGCGCGCAACCACGGCCTCGTCGCCAGGCACGCCAAGCGTCAGTGACCCGACCTGCTGGCCGCCGATTTCGTCGATCCGCGCCGACAACATCGCCGCATCGATCGCCAGCTCGCGTGACAGCCGTGCCACCAGCCGGTCGCCGCCATCGCCGCGAACGAGCACGCGGATCACGGCCTGCCCACCTGGCACAGGTTGCTGCTGCAGCCGGCTCGACAGGGAAACCGGAACCGCATCGCCGAGGACCTCGGAGAGGAAGCTCTGGGTGATAGCATGTTGCGGATGGGTGAAGATGTCGGCGACATGGCCGCGCTCGACGACGTGCCCGGCATCGAGCACGATCACCTCCTTGGCGAGCTGCCGTACGACCGACATCTCGTGGGTGATGAGGATGATGGTCACGCCAAGCTCGCGGTTGATATTGGCGAGCAGGTCGAGAATCGAGCGCGTCGTCTGCGGATCGAGCGCCGAGGTCGCCTCATCAGACAGCAGCACGTTCGGCCGCGTCGCCAGCGCACGCGCGATGCCGATCCGTTGCTTCTGGCCGCCGGAGAGCTCCGACGGATAGCGGTTGCGCTTGTCGGCGATATCGACGAGGTCGAGCAGCTCCGAGACGCGCGCGGCGATCTCGGCTCTTGACCAGCCGGCAATTTCAAGCGGCAAGGCGATATTGTCCGCCGCCGTCCGCGACGACAGCAGGTTGAAGTGCTGGAAGATCATGCCGATCGAGCGTTGCGCCAGCCGCACCGCGCGGCCGGAAAGCGCCGAGATGTCGCTGTTATCGACGATCACGCGGCCGGTCGTCGGTTTCTCCAGCCCATTGATCAGCCGGACCAGGCTTGATTTGCCCGCGCCGGAGCGGCCGATGACACCGGTGATGGCGCCTCGGGGAATTGCGAAGTCGATGGCCTGCAGCGCCTTGACGCTCGGCTTGCCGCGATAGGCGGGATAGGTCTTCGAGACGGCCTCGAACCGCACCATCGCGTCTTCGGCGACGACATCGGACGCGATCGGCGGAAATGCCTCCGGCGGTCGTGAGGCCGCGAGAGATTGATGCACATTCATTGTTGGATTTCCGGTCTTTCGGCTGCGCGCTGCACCGCACAATTACGCGAGCCGGTGCCGCTGGCAATTCCAGATATCGGCGGAGACGTAGGCTAAGCTTTCGTCGCTCGCCTCCGCGAGAGAAAATTCCTTCCAGCCGAACAAGCACGCCCGTTTTTTGGCACCGACCGATCGCTATCGTGAACCTGCCAACAATGACGTTCCGTCGGCCGCCGACGCGGGCTGCGCCTGCCGCACGCGCGGGATGATCTCGTTCGCAAAACGCTCCATCTCCGCCTCGAACGGCTGGAATTGCAGCATGAACAGCTCGATGCCTGCCGCGTGGAATGCAAGGATGCGCGAGGCCACTTCGTCATAGCTGCCGACAAGGCCCGCGGCCGTGCCGCCATTGCTGCCGACCCGCGCGGTCTTCTGCATTGTCTGCATCATCACGACCTTCGGATCGGTGTTCTGCTTCTGGATCGCCCGCATCGGAGCATCCTTGGCGGCGAGGTCCAACAGCCGCCGGTACGCAGCCTGGGCCTCTTCGTTGGTCTGCCGCGCGATCACGAACGCCGAGAGGCCGAAGCGCAACGGCGCCGATGCCCGCGGCCGCGCCGCGACGTCGGCAATCAGCGCCGCGACATCCGCCAGCGGCTGGCCGTTGATGAACCAGACGTCGCCGTGATCGGCGACCAGCGCCCGCGCCGGCTCGGATTCGCCGCCGACATAAATCAGCGGCCGTTGGCGGTAGAGATCGGCGGGCCGGAGCGCGTAATCGCGCACGTCGAAATGCTCCCCTTTGTAGGTCAGGCGTTCGCCCTGCATCAGGCGCGACACCACGCTGATCCATTCGCGGCCATAGGCATAGCGCGCGTCATGCTCCGCAAAGCCGATGCCCGCCTTTTCGAGCTCGGGCTTGTTCCAGGCATTGACGAGATTGATCGCGAAGCGGCCGCGGCTGATGTTCTCGATTCCAAGCGCCATCTTCGCCAGCACCACCGGGTGATAGAGATACGGCTTGATGGCGGCGATGACCTCGATCCGGCTCGTCAGGGCCGCAAGCGCCGCTGTCGCGCTCCACGCTTCCAACTGATCGAGATCCTCCTGATGCGGATTGATGGTGTGCTGCGCGACCAGCGTGGAGTCATAACCGAGCCGCTCCGCCGCCAGCACCAGATCGCGGTTGCGCTCCCACGACGCATCATAGGGTTCTTGGGGATCCTGATGCGCGGCGCGCGGTCCATGGACCAGCGCCCAGATGCCGAAACGAAGTGGCCGTGCCGTCATTTTGATTTCTCTATTCTGATTTCGTTCCAAGCGGGCGCGTGATCTCGCGGCGAAAGCGCCGCTGTTGTCGCCAAAGCACGAAGAGAGATCAAGCGCAGAACGCGTTGAAAGATATTCTTTGCCGTCTCACGCGCGCAAAGAAATCAGAAAACTCTCCACCGCCAGACAATTGGAAAACCGCTCTATTTCTGTCCGGTCAAATTCGTGGGACATTTTGCGATGCATGAAAGGCTACGCACTCGTGATCGGCGGCACGCCGCCAATTGAGTGAATGCGCTGATGCCTGTCGCGCGTGGCATCCCGATGTCGCTTCATCTGCGCGCGCATCATGCAGCACGTTGAAACGAGGACGACGTCATCTTGAGCAACCTGGAACAAACCGTCTCCCCGGTCGAATTTGAAGACCTTAAGCGCAAAGACGGCGCGGCGGCACTCCCGCGCAAACCATTCGAGCTCGGCCGCCGGGGGCTGCAACTGCTCTCCTGGCTGGCACCGGTGACGCTGCTCATCGTTTGGGAGGTGCTGGCGCAGGCCGGATGGCTGTCGCCGCACGTGTTGCCGGCGCCAAGCAAGGTCGTCAGGACGGCGTTCAAGCTTGTGACCACCGGAAGCCTGCTCAACGATCTCGGCATCAGCCTGCTGCGTGCTGTGGCCGGCTTTGCGATCGGCGGCGGCATCGGCTTTGCGCTTGGCACGCTGGTCGGCTTTTCGCGCATCGCGGAGGCCGCGATCGACCGCAGCGTGCAGATGATCCGCGCGATCCCGTTCCTGGCGGCGCTGCCGCTGGTGATCGTCTGGCTCGGCGTCGGCGAAGCCGAGAAGATCTTCCTGGTCGCGCTTGGCGTCACCTTTCCGATCTACATCAACACCACATTGGGGATCCGCCAGGTCGATCCGAAACTGATCGAGCTCGGACGCATCCAGGGCCTTGGCACGCTTGAATTGATCCGGCGGATCATTTTGCCGGGCGCCCTGCCCTCGATCCTGACCGGCGTCCGCTACGCGCTCGCGACCGCATGGCTTGCCTTGGTGGTGGCCGAGACCATCGGCGCGCAGTCCGGCATCGGCTTCCTCGCGATGGATGCCCGCGAGTTCCTGCGCACCGACGTGATCGTACTGACCATCGTGATCTATGCGCTGATCGGGGTCGCGGCGGATGCGATCGCGCGCTTGCTCGAGCGGCGCCTGCTCGCCTGGCACCCGAATTATGGAGGCGCGCGGTGACCCTTCATGTCGTGCCCTCCTCTGTTGCCTCACCAGCGGTGGTGGTGACCAATCTGCGCCGTGCCTATGGCAGCCGCATCGTGATCGATAAGCTCAATCTGCGCATCGAGCGCGGCGAGTTCGTGGCCCTGCTCGGCGAAAGCGGTTGCGGCAAGACCACGCTGCTGCGCGCGTTGGCGGGGCTCGATCCGATCGATGGCGGCCGCATCGTCGCGCCGCGACGTCCGGCGGTCGTGTTCCAGGAGCATCGTCTGCTGCCGTGGGACAGTCTTTGGCGCAACGTGTCGCTCGGACTGCAGGTCAAGGATCCACGCCAACGCGCCGCAGCGGCACTAGCCGAGGTGGGGCTCGGCGACCGCCTCGATGACTGGCCGCGCAATCTTTCCGGCGGGCAGGCCCAGCGCGTCGCACTGGCGCGCGCCCTGGTGCAGCAGCCGGAGTTATTGCTGCTCGACGAACCCTTTGCCGCGCTCGATGCGCTGACCCGCATCCGCATGCACGATCTCGTCCGCGAACTGGTCGCGAGCCATCGGCCGGGCGTCCTGCTCGTGACACACGACGTGGACGAAGCGATTACGCTCGCCGACCGCATCCTGGTGATGCGCGAGGGACGGATTGCGTTCGAGCATCGAACCAAAGGCGACGGCGCAAGCCGGATTGCCCGTGCCGAGCTGCTCACAGAGCTTGGCGTCGTTGCGTCTCACCAAACCGCTTGAGCTTTTTCGGAAGGATCATTCATCCATGTCTGACTTCTCGTTTGCAAAGCCGTCCCGCCGCCATTTCCTCGGCTCTGCCGCCGCAGGCCTCGGCGCGCTTGGCGGCCTCGGCTTGCCCAAGACCGCACGATCAGCGACCGGCCGCACCACCGACACGGTCCGCCTGACCTGGGGCCTGAGCGGCCTCAATCTGATAGCGAAGGAACGCGGCGAGTTCGAAAAGCCCCTGGCCAAGGACGGCATCAAGGTCGAATGGCTCGGACCGTTCCCGAACCATGCGCCGACGCTGCAGGCGGTGACCGGCGGCAGCGCCGACTTCAGCTTCGGCGGCAGCACTACGCCCGCGCTGGCCGCGATCATCGCCGGCTCGCCGCTGGTGTTCGCGCAATTCGTCGTCTACGAGCCGCGCACCACTGCGATCATCGCCAAGGACGATTCCGGCATTAGCAAGATCGAAGATCTCGTCGGCAAGTCGGTCGCGGTGAACCGTTCGGGCCTCGGCGAATTCCTGCTGGTCGCGGCACTGGAGAAGCACAAGGTCGATCGCTCCGCGGTGAAGTTCGTCTATCTCAATCCACCCGATGCGGCGCCGGCGCTCGCCTCCGGCAAGGTCGATGCATGGTCGATGTGGAGCCCCGGCGTCGACATCGCCCGCCTCGAATACAAGGCGCACGACATCTTCCTCGAGGGTCGCGACCTCGATTTCCAGATCGATTACACTTCCTACCTCACCACCCGCAAATTCGCGACCGACAATCCAGGGCTGGTCCGCGCCGTCAACGACGCCTTCCGCGCCGAGGGCAAATGGATTTCCGAAAACAGCAAGGACGCCGAATACATCGCGCAGAAAGCCGGCAAGTACACCGACCAGGTGCGCGACCAGTTTATCGCGCTGAACCGGCAGTATCGCTATTTCCCGGTCAATGACGAAAAGTTCCTCGCCGACCTGCAGCGCGCCGCCGACTGGCTGGTGGCACGCAAAGTCTTGCCCGAGCCGGTCAAGATCACCGATCACCTGGCTCAGCTCTGAACGATCACTTCAACTCCATTCAGGTCAAACGATGAACAAGCCTGTATCCGCGCATTCGCTTGGGTCTCCGCACCGTCTCGATCCGCGCTCCCCGGATCTTGAGGCGCTATTGAAGCATATTGCGGAAGGCGCGAGCGAACGCGAGCGCGACCGGGTCCTTCCGTTCCAGGAGATCGACCTGATCCGCAAGGTGCGGCTCGGCGCACTGCGGCTGCCGACGCCGGCCGGCGGCGCCGGTGGCACGATCCGCGAATTGTTCGAGGTCGTGATCCGCCTTAGCGAGGCCGACGCCAATGTTGCGCATATCCTGCGCAACCATTTCAGCGTGGTCGAGCTCCTGGTGCGCCACCCTAAGGACGAGCAGAGCCGGATATGGCAGAAGGCGGTTGCCGAAGGCGCCATCATCGGACTTGCAACCACCGAGCTCGAGAGCCCTAAGGTCGGCGACATCACGCCTAACACGACGCTGACGCCGGATGAGAACGGCGACTTCCTGTTGAACGGCACGAAATATTACAGCACCGGCACGCTGTATTCGGACTACGTGCTGGTGCGCGCCGCCGATCCGTCGGGGGCGATCGGCGCGACGATCATCCCGGTGAAGCGGGAAGGCGTTGAGCTGATTGACGATTGGGACGGTCTCGGCCAGCGGCTGACGGCAACCGGCACGACCCATTTCCGCAATGTGACGGTCAAGCGGCAGGAGGTCGTGTTCGATGCGCCTGACATCGGCTATGGCGTTCCCTATTCGAACACGTTCGCGCAACTGTTCCTGACCGCGATCGTCGCCGGCATCGCACGCGCCAGCCTGCGTGACGCCGCAGCTCTTGTCCGCTCCCGCAAGCGGACCTTCTACTACGCGCCGAGCCAGACCCCGACCGACGATCCGCTGCTGCAGCAGACCGTCGGCCAGATCGCAAGCGGCGCCTTCGCTGCCGAGACCGTGGTGCTGGCGGCGGCTGAAGCGCTTGACGTCGCGACCGATGCGTTCGACGCGGGCGCCGCCGACGCAGTCGAGGCGGCGCACAAGGCTGCGCTGCTGTCGGCAAAGGCCAAGATCGTGGCGGATGAATTCGCGATCCGCGCCGGCAGCCTGTTGTTCGACGTCGGCGGCGCCTCCGCCACCAAGAAGGTCACCAACTTCGACCGCCACTGGCGCAACGCTCGGACCCTGTCCTCACACAACCCCACCAACTTCAAGGCGCGCTCGATCGGGCAATACGAGATCAGCGGCACACCGCTGCCGGCCAAGGGCTTCTTCTAGGGGACGATCCGGAAAACCCCACCCGGGCTGCCGTGCTGACGCCGCCGCGTTGCCGGCCACTGCGACCTTCGCACCAGAGCGACCAACCGCCGGAGGCGCCGACGCAGTCGACGCGCTACCGGCGAAGGTTCTTCAACCCTTCGAAGCGATGCCGGGCGGCCATATGCAAGTTCGAGCAGCATGAGCATTTCGAGGCTAGACATGGTTGCGCGATCCTGTTGCTCCGCCATGCCTCGGTCGCTGAAGCGTCGGCGGAGACGAAACTATGATCAGCAAATCGTAAGAGCGATCGATCTTCAGTCAATGAAATGAAACCAGCTTTGTTTGCCAGGACAGGCAATGATTGCGTTGCCGTCGATACGAGTGCTGGAAGATTTGCGAGGATCGCTGCTCTTCCGATATCAAACTCCCACGTCGCCCCGTCAAATTTGAATGCCGTCGCTCCAATCCGGACGTGCGGACGGCTTGCAGATCACGGCGTATGTCGCGATGTCCGTCACCGCGTAGCCGGAACTCGCTTCGACTTTGACCTGGAGGTGTGATCTCGATCACAATTAAATCGGGTCAACCACGCTAAGGTCTCTCGCGCTTGCGGAATGTCTGCGGGGATCAATCGAATGGATGACGAGTTTTGCAGAGAAAGAGCGCGTGCGGTTCGCGCTATTGCGGAGCAAGCTGATCCCTTGATCAAGCGACGCCTGCTGCAATTGGCGCAACACTATGAGCGGCGCGTCCGCCTCTCCGAAGACAACAAGAATGATCGAGACCCGGACAGGAAAGCGTCGACCGAGTTCCAGAATTAACCGGAATCGCCAGCATCAAGCTTAACGACCGAATGTCATTGAGACCGCGCGCACGGTCGCGATAGCATCGGCCTCGCCGGAAATTGCCCTTGCCGGGACTAACATGGCGATGCCCATCGGGCGATCATACTCCGCCCGATGGGTTTCGTTCCAGCATTGGAAACACCGCTGATGATCGCCCGCCGTCCAAAGCCATCCTGGACGAGACTTTGGCATCTATGGACCGTCATCGTCCCTCGGCGATCGATCACCGGAAAACTGGTGCATGGCCGCGTGTGGCGCCGGCATGACGGGCAGAAGTGGCTTTACAAGCGCTTCTGCGAAGTTGACAGCGCCGGGTGTGAAGTCCCGGCGTAGGGATTTAGCCTAGCACCGGCAGCGTGATGATCTCGTAGCCGTGGCTGATGCTGCGCTTCAGGACGGGATCTTCGATCACATAATCGAAGCGGCTGGCTGGGCGGATGCCACCCTTGGCGGCGAAGGTGCCGCAGAACATGGCGCAGCCGTCAGGCAGTTTGCCACTGCCAAATCCGCGCTCGATCAGATCGGGCACCGGCAGCATTCCGCTCAGCGCGCCTTCCTGATAAAGCACGCGTTCGCCGGCGATCGTCGCCCAGGATCGCAGCATGATCTGGTCCCAGTGGCCTTCGATTTCGGCGAGATCCCACAGCATCGGCGCCACGGGCTTGTCGCACATCTGCTTGGACACCGTGATGTTGTAGGTTTCGACCTTGCGATCGGTGTGATCAGAGCCGACGCCGACGAGCGTACGCCCCTCAAATCCAAACAGCACGAACTCGACCTCTCCGCTCGACTCGGTGCCGGTGCATTCGATGCTGCCGGCAGTTGTCAGCCTGCGCGCTGCACATCGGTAATAGATCGGCGTCGAGGCCGGCGGCGCGATGCCGATCGCCGCAAGCTCGGCAATGTGCTTATCGCGCGCGACCGGATCGCGCCCGGTCCAGCCGGCGATCACCGCCTGCGTGATCGACAATTTGAGCGGCGTTGCGGCGTTCTCGGCAACCAAAGTGAATTCGATGTCGTTCTTCATGTCCGTTCCATGTAGGCGCGATTTCTTGAGCCGAACTTTTACAGGCTACGATCCGGGGTGAGTTGATTGCGATTGACGCGCAGTTCGATGACGGTCGGCCGATCTGCCTTTACAGCCAGCGCAAAGGCATCGGGGAATTGATCGTGGTGACCGACAATCTCGCCGTGCACCCCATACGATTTCGCCAAGGCCGCGAAATCCGGATTCAGCAGATCCGTGCCGCTCGGTCGATTCGGAAAATGGTTCTCCTGATGCATCCGGATCGAGCCGTACATGCTGTTATTGACGATGATGACAATGATCGGAAGCTTGTGCTGAACCGCGGTCGCAAACTCCTGCGACGCCATCATGAAGCAACCGTCGCCGGCGAGACAGACTACCGCGCGGTCCGGATGACGCAGCTTCGCTGCGATCGCCGCCGGCAGCCCATAACCCATCGAGCCGGACTTCGGCGCAATCTGCGTGCCGAGTTGCCGGTAGCCGTAATAGCGATGCAGCCAGATCGTATAGTTCCCGGCGCCATTGGTGACAATGGCATCATCAGGCAATACGCGATTGAGATGGGCGATCACCTTGGAGAGATCGAAGCTCGCCGTATCGGGCCGTGGCGACTGATAGTTGACCAGAGCCTGGCGTGACTCCTCGCGCCATGTAGCCCACGGCTTCGCATCCAGTGGCTGCAGCTTCGCGAGCGCGGCGACGAAATTGGACGATCTCGATTGGATCGCGAGTGTCGGATTATAGGTCCTGCCGAGCTCTTCGGCTCCCGGGAACACATGGATCAGGACTTGCGTCGGCGTCGGCACGTCGAGCAATGAGAAATGGTTGGTGGTGACATCGCCAAGCCTGTCCCCGATCACCAGGAGCAGGTCTGCCGCCTTGACGCGCTCCATCAAGGCCTTGCTGCAGCCGAGGCTGAGATCGCCGACATAGTTCGGGCTTCGATTGTCCAGCACGTCCTGCGACCGGAAGCCTGCAACGACCGGCAGCTCGTTGCGCGCAACGAACGCCTTGAATTGCTCGGCCGCCTCCGGCATCCAGCCGAGATTGCCGACGATAACGAGCGGCTTCTCGGCTCGACTGAGCAGTTCGCCGACCCGCGCTATTTGCTGATCTGACGGCGCGGTCTCGACAATCTGCGCAGGGAGCGCATCGGCGGCATCGCTGATGGCACTAAGGACGTCTTCGGGGAACGACAGCACCACCGGGCCGGGACGCCCCTGCATCGCAATGTGGAAGGCACGATTGACGAACTCGGGAATCTGGTCCGGCGACTGCACCTCGCCGACCCATTTCGTCATGTCGTCGAATGTTCTGACGTAGTTGATTTCCTGAAATGCCTCGCGGCCGCGGTGGCTGCGCGGCACCTGTCCGATGATCAGGATCATCGGCGTCGAATCCTGCCAGGCGGTATGCAATCCGATCGCGGCGTGCATCGCGCCGGGGCCGCGGCTGACGACGCAAACCCCGGGGCGTCCGGAAATCTTGCCGTCCGCTTCCGCCATATGCGAAGCCGTGGCCTCATGACGACAGGTCACGAAGTGGATGCCTGCATCCAATAACGAGTCGAAAATCGGCAGCGCGCTCTCGCCGGGCACGCCGAACATTCGGTCGATGCCATTGATGCGCAATGCGGAGACCAATAGCTGGCCGCCGCTGCGCAAAGCCGTTACCGGACCGGCCGGTTGCACCGGATCATGCTTGTTCACGGGCTCGTTCCTGGTTGCGCGATGGGCGTCCTGCCGGCCGCTCATTCCTGGAAGACTTCGACGCGGCGCTGCCTGATCGCCGGCATCATGATCGAGATCAGCAACGCTGCCGAGATCAGGAGCAGCGCGAGACTTATCGGCCGCTGCAGGAAGACCATGGGATCGCCATGCGAGGTGATCAGGCTGCGCCGGAAATTCTCCTCGACCATGGGTCCGAGCACAAAGCCCATCAACAATGGCGCCGGCTCGGCGTCGAGCTTGCGCAGGACGTAACCCAGCAGGGAAAAGCCGACCGTCATGTAAACGTCAAAGCTCGAATTATTCACCGAGTAGACGCCGATGGCGCAGATGACGACGATGACCAGATAAAGCAGCCGGTATGGAACTGCGAGCAGACGAACCCAGATGCCGATCATCGGCAGATTGATGATCACCAGCATTGCATTGCCGAGGAACATGCTGGCGATCAGGCCCCAGAACAGGTCCGGCTGCCGGGAGATGATCATGGGTCCGGGCGCGATGCCGTGCAGCGTCAAGGCGCCAACCATCAACGCCATGGTGGCGCTGGTCGGGATGCCCATCGTCAGCAACGGCACGAACGAGGTCTGCGCCGCGGCATTGTTGGCGCTTTCGGGTCCTGCCACGCCTTCAATGGCGCCATTGCCGAACCGTGACCGATCTTTGGCGACGCGCTTCTCGAGGGCGTAGGCCGAGAACGACGCGATGGTCGCACCACCGCCCGGCAGGATGCCGAACAACGTGCCGAGGGCGGTGCCGCGCAAAACGGCCCCCCAGGCACCTCGCAATGCGCTGAACGATGGCCAGATGGTGCCGATCCGCATCTGGTTGACGATGCGGACCGATGCCCCTTCGAGATTGGAGATCACTTCGGCGACGCCGAACAGCCCCATGACAAGCGCGACGAAATTGATGCCGTCGGACAGTTCAACGAGGCCGAACGTCATGCGGGCTTCGCCGGTGTTGAGGTCCATGCCGACCATGCCGAGCAGCAGGCCGAGAAAGATCATCGCAATGGCGCGAAACGCCGAACCGTTGGCGAGCACCACCGCCGAGACGAGCCCGAGCACCATCAGCGAAAAATAGTCCGGCGAGGCGAATTGCTGCGTCATCAAGGCGAGCGGCGGTCCAAGAAGCGCGATGACGACCGTGCCGATGCATCCCGCGATGAACGACCCGATGGCTGCGATCGCGAGCGCCTCGCTCGCCCTGCCCTGCTGGGCCATCTTGTAGCCGTCGATCGCGGTGACCACGGAGGTGGATTCGCCGGGAATATTGACCAGGATCGCCGTGGTCGATCCGCCATACTGGGCGCCGTAGTAGATGCCGGCCAGCATGATGATCGCGGAGACCGGACTGAGCGCATAGGTCGCGGGCAGCAATAACGAGATCGTGGCGACCGGGCCAAGGCCGGGCAGCACACCGATCAGCGTGCCGAAGATGGCACCGACCAGGCAGAAGAACAGGTTGATGGGCGTCGCGGCGACGGCGAAGCCATGACCAAGCTGGGCGAACACATCGGTCATGGCAGCAGGTCCACCGGAATCTTGAGAAGCCACACAAAGATCACGGCTGACGCCGCCGCGAGCAGCACGCCGCTCACGAGGCTTTGCTGCCAACGGGTCTCGACGGACGCGAAATGCGCAATCGCCACCTGAGCCAGGATCGCAATGATCAACCCGGCGCGCTCGACCAGCACGCCGAAGGCCGTGAACGATAGCAGGACGCAGATCAATGGCCGCAGATGGAACGATCCGATCGGATTGCCTTCAGCGAGCAGTCCCTTGACGGCAAGGCAAAGCCCCATGCCCAACAGAACGAGCGCAAGCCCGAGCGGGAAGTAGCCTGGCCCCATCTCCAGGACGGTGCCGACTGAGAGCGTTCGGATATAAAGCAGCGCGACCGTCGCGACCGCTACCAGCAGCAAGCCGGAATAGAAGTCGGTGTTGTGGCCGCGCCGCCCGGCAGGTGACCTCATGCTGATATTGCCTCCCGCTCACCTATCCCGAGGTGAGTCAGTTCTTCTTCTCGGCGATTTCCTTGAGGAGCTCGCGCCACTGCTCGACTTCAGCGGCGATCTGCGCCTTGTATTCGTCTGGTGTCGTGAACTCGGTCGAGGCGCCGACCACCGCCATGCTCTTCTTGACCTCGGGGTCGGCCGCCATCTTCTTCAGCACGTCCGACAGTTTGGCGATGATCGAGTCCGGCGTGCTGGCCGGCGCCATCAGGCCGTTCCAGGATTCGACGCTGTAGCCCGGCGTCACCGTTTCAGACACTGTCGGCAATTGCGGCGCGAACTCGTTGCGCTTGGCCGACGTCACCGCCAGCGCGCGCACCTTGTTGGCCTCCATCTGCGGCAACGCATCGGTCATGTTGGTGAAGGACAAATTGACCTCGCCCGACACCACGGCGGCCGTGGCCGGCGAACCGCCCTTGAACGGAACGTGCGTCATCTTGGTCCCGTTCCGCGCATCGAATAGCTGGACCGAGTAATGCATCAGGCCGCCGGCACCGCTGGACCCATAGCTCAGCTTGCCAGGGTTGGCCTTGGCATAGGCAACGAGATCCTGCATCGTGTTGATCGGGAGCGACGGGTTGACGATCACGGTCTGCGGAATCGTGCTGACGACACTGACCGGCTTGAAGCTCTTCACCGGATCATACGACGTCGTTTGCGCGACCGGAGCGACCGAAATGGCCCCCACGCTGCAGATGCACAGCGTGTAACCGTCGCCGGGCGACTTCGCCACGAGGTCCGAGCCGACAATGCCGCCGCCGCCGGCGCGGTTGTCGACGATCACCGTCTGCCCTAATTCCTTCTCTAGATACCGCGCTGTGATGCGCGCGACCGAATCGGTGTAGCCGCCGGGCGCATAGGGCACGACCAGCTTGATCGTTTTGCTCGGCCACTCCTGCGCCGATGCCGCCGTGGCGCTCAATGCCATGCCTGCCGACAGAACGGCCGCCGCAATTCGCATCATCTTTCGTTTCCCCGCATGTGATCTATTTCGTGAGAATGATTCAGGTGATGTTCGATCCCGCAAGGCCGAGCGCGCTCCTGGCAACCGTCTCGCCCGCCGTGAATTCGCTGAGCTCGACCGGCGTCGGCGCGAATTCGACCCGCCGAAACTTGTCCTGATCCTCGAACGGCACCGTGGCGTCGATGCCGAGCTTGGTCCGCACGCCCTCTTTGCTGACGCGCACATATTCGTGGCCGCGCGCACCCGGGATGAGAAACAGGTCGACAGACGCTTCCATCCGCGTCGCCACCGCGTATTCCACGTCGATGGGATCGCGGATGTCGATGTCGTGGTCGACTACGGTGATGAGATCGAGATCCTTCAGCGCACCGAACGCGGCCAGGATCGCGTTGCGCTGAAGCCCATTGTGCTGCCGGCTCTGCTTGCGGACTTGAATGACCGCGTGGAAGCGATGCAGGCCGCCTGACGTCATCTCGACGTCAGTCACGATCGGAATCGCCGACTGCAGCACTTTCAGCAGGCTGGCCTCCAGCACGTACTTCCGCAGGATGATGGTCTCGCGCCCGAAGCCGTTGATGACGTGATAGATCGGCCGCAGCCGATGCGTGACCGCGGTGATCTTCAGGACCGGCGCGTCGGCCGCCGGCGCGGCGAAGCCGACGAATTCGCCGAATGGTCCCTCGGGAGCGACCTCGTCGGCCAGAATCTCACCTTCGAGGACAAATTCGCTCTCCGCCGGCACCAGGAGATCCTGCGACACCGCCTTGCCGACCGTGAGCGGCCGGCCCGCCAGCCCGCCCGCGACGGCAAGCTCGTCGGCGCTTTCCGGCATCTGCGAACCCATGGTCGCCGCGGTGAAGTGCAGTGCGAGGTCGGCGCCGATGCAGACCGCGACCGGCAGTGACCGGCCCTGCTCCTTGGCGCGCTCGAATGCGAGCCGCAAGTGACGGCCGAAGTCGAGCTTGATCGCGACACGGTCCGGCCCCAACAACTGCAGGCGATGGTAGGAGGCGTTGTAGATGCCCGTGACCGGATCCTTCACCACCACGATGCCGGCGGTGATGTAGCGCCCAGCGTCGCCCGGCGCGTGAAACAACGCAGGAATGATCTTCGTAATGTCAAAGCCAGTGCGCAGCACCACTTCCTGAACAGGAACTTCGCGCACGAGCTCCGGCTTCAGCGGACCGCCGAGGGCGCGCTGCACGAGACCGCGGATGCCCCTGAAATCCAGCCCGAAGCCGGCTTCGCAATTTTCCCGCGAACTCAGGAGATTGCCGACGACCGGAACGTCCGAGCCCTTGACCGACGGAAACAGCAAGACCTGTTTGCCGTCGTGCTTCTTCAGCATCGCGGCGAGCTCGAGATGCGGATCGACCGGCTTTTCATAGGTGAGGATGCGGCCACGCTGCGCCAGACGGGCCAGCGCCGAACGGAAACGCGTATCGAGAACTTCAGGCTGCAAGATCGATCCCATAAAAAATTGCCAAACAAGAATAGCTAAGCAATAAAGCTAGTCAAGCCTGCTTGCTGGGCACGTCGTGCTGAAGATGTACGCGTCGACTTAGTTGGAAATTCCAAGCGCCCTATCGACGATCACGTCGATCAACGAGAGCTGCGCCACGCTCGGCTGGCCTCGGCGACCTTGCAGCGCAAAATCAATCACGGCTCTCAACGCGCTGATGATGTCCTTACGCTGCAGTGCACGCGACTGCGCTGGCAGCTTCGCAAGCCATTGCGCGAGCAATTCGTTCTGCAACCGTTCGGCCGACAATTCGGCCGCCTTGATGCTCGACCGCAAGTTCTCGGTCTGCTCGTTCGGCGCCGGCGCAGGGCCCGACTTCAACGTCGTGCGCAGCGCGCGCAGGGGAAGCACGATCTGCTCACGCCAGCCGCGACATGCCGCGTCCATCCCTGCAACATCGGATGGCGTCAGCGCGACCCCACGGCGAATGGCGGCAAACGTCGCCATCAACAACATCATGACGTCGACGCCGCATTCGTTCTGCAATTGAAGGCAGGCATCGGCGATACCGGGCTCGGCATAAAGCTCCAGCGCAAACGCCCAGCTTTCCGCATCGATTGCCTGGCTCGCGCCCGCCGAGGCGCCCCGCTCCGGCCCAGGCGCCTCGCCGCTCAACGCGATTCCTTGGTGTCGGCAGGCACGAGCCCCTGCCAACGACTGACCACATCGGTCGAGATATCAAAGAGGTCGAGGACGCGGCCGAGCGTGTGGTCAACCATTTGATCGAGGCTCTCGGGGCGCGCGTAGAACGCCGGCACCGGCGGATAGACGATGGCGCCGATTTCCGTCGCAGCCACCATCGACTTGAGATGGCCGAGATGCAGCGGCGCCTCGCGCACCATCAGCACGAGCCGGCGCCGCTCCTTCAACACCACGTCGGCGGCGCGGGTCACCAGCGACGATGTCACGCCGCTGGCGATCTCGGCAAGGCTCCGCATCGAACACGGCGCGATCACCATTCCGAGCGTCTTGAACGAGCCGCTTGAGATCGAGGCGCCGATATTGTCGACCTGGTGGACGACATCAGCCAAGGCCGTCACGTCAGAGACCTTGACGTCCAGTTCCTGGGTCAGCGTGATCTTTGCCGATCGGCTCATCACCAGATGAGTCTCGATCGGCGTCGACTTCAACAGCCGCAACAGCCGGACGCCATAAATGGCGCCGGATGCTCCGGTGATGCCGACGATCAGACGCCTCGGCTCGCCCTCAGGCCGGATCGAAATAATGGATCTCCATCAGAAGGCAGCCGGTCACCGACTTGAACGGTCCATGATAGACGCCCGGCGGGCGGCAGGCATAGGTATTCGGCTTGAACGATTCGCCGCCATTGCCCTGCTCGTCATTGCCGACGATCAGGTCGCCCGAGAACAGGAAGACCTCTTCCCAATATTCGTGCACGAATGGCTTGGTCGTG
>NZ_PSRR01000079.1 GCF_004296405.1 Bradyrhizobium sp. Leo170 | reverse complement strand
CCTAGAGCGTGATGACTTTTCTTCGAATCGTCATCCCGCTCTAGCTTTTTGCTTGAGCATGATCTTTTTCGGAAAACCGGTCTCCACTTTTCCGGATCATGCTCTAGTTTCAACTTACTGCGGCGGAATTGATTGCCGGTTTCGATCTCCACGGGAGGACAGCCAACGTGGTCCAGTCACGCATCGAACATGACGCATTTGGCGCCATCGAAGTGCCAGCTGATCGCTATTGGGGCGCGCAGACGCAGCGCGCGCTCGGGGTATTTGAAGTCGGCGACGAGCGTTTTCCGGTGTGTCTGTTTCGCGCTTTCGCCCTGCAGAAGATCGCGGCGGCCCGTGCGAACATTCGGCTTGGCGCGCTTGATCGGGCGATTGGCGAGCCGATCGAGCTGGCTGCCGTGGAACTGCGGGAGGGCCGCTTCGACGATCATTTTCCATTGACGATCTGGCAGACTGGTTCTGGCACGCAGACCAATATGAACGTCAACGAGGTCATTGCCAACCGCGCCAACGAAATGCTGGGTCAGCCACTCGGCGCGAAGGCACCGATCCATCCCAACGATCACGTCAATTGCTCGCAGTCGTCCAACGACAGCTTTCCGACGGTGATGCACATTGTCACCTCGCTGGAGATACGCGACCGCTTGCTGCCGGCTTTGAAAACGCTGCGCGACGAACTCGCGGCGAAGGCCGCATCCTTTTCCGACGTCGTGAAGATCGGACGTACGCATTTGATGGATGCGGTTCCCATGACGATGGGGCAAGCTTTTCAGGCCTTCTACACGCAGATCGATAATTGCATCGCTCGGATCGAAGACGCGCTGCCTCGCCTCCATGTCGTCGTGCAGGGCGGGACCGCGGTCGGATCCGGCCTCAACGCGGCGGCCGGCTTCGATGTGACGTTCTGCGATGAACTGAGCGCATTGAGCGGCGTGGCCTTCACGTCCAATCCGAGCAAGTTTGAGGGGATGGGCGCACACGACACCCTGGTTGAGGTTTCCGGGACGCTCAACACGCTTGCGGTCTGTCTTCTCAAAGTCGCAAACGACATCCGGTTTCTGGGTTCAGGCCCGCGCTGCGGCCTGGGTGAGCTCGTCATCCCGCACGACGGGCTGACCTCGTCCATCATGCCGGGCAAGCGGAACCCGACCATCGCCGAAGTGGTGACGCAGGTTGCGTTTCAGGTGATGGGCAATCACGCGACCGTTACGGCAGCGGGCGCGTCTGGTAACTTCGAGCTCAACGTCGCCAAACCCGTGCTGATCTACAACATCCTGCAGTCGATCCGGATTCTCGCGGACAGCAGCCGAACCTTTGCGGTGCGTCTCATTCATGAGCTGGACATCGACCGGCAGCAGCTTGATTGGAACGTGTCGAACGCCCTTCTGCTCGCGACCGCTCTGAATCCGATCCTTGGTTACGACAAGGTCGCGAAGATCACCGCCAAGGCGTTGAGCGATTCCACGACACCGCGCGAATCTGCGCTGGCACTCGGTTTTGTCAGCGCCGAGGACTATGATCGTCACGTCGATCCGCATCTCATGGCGGGGATCGGAAACCGAGACCGATAGTAGCGATTCTGATTCCAATGCGAACGATGAGCGCGATTCTGTCCCGCAGGCGCATCCAGCTAACCATCGCGCCCGATTTTTTTTGTGAAGTTTGTGCTACGTCAGAATCACGACGCCCCCGGGCAGCGTCCGCACTTTCGCGCCCAGAACGCTTCGAACATAGGAAACCACCTCTTCGATACGCGCCAGTTCGATCCGCACCGTGACACGGCGGTGACCAAGATCGGTGTTCAGGAGAACGATCCTTCCGCGCCAATAGCGGTTGACCTCGTCGAGCACTTGCGCCAGCGGCTCATCGCGGAAGATCAACAATCCTCGTTTCCAGGCCGTAATCATCGCTGGATCAACGACAGCAACGGGGCTGACGAGCTGGGGGGAGTAGGCGAGTTGTTCGCCCGCGCGAAGCGTTGCGGTACGGCCACCGCATTCGACCTGCACGGAGCCGCTGAGACAAGTGACATGCACCGCGCCGGCATCATTGCGCAGATTAGCTTGCGCTCTTGCCGCAAACACGCGCCCGTCGGCGGCGATTGCGGTCAGGGACTTCGATGCGTTTTGTGCAGCAGCGATCGCCGCCTCGCCCGCAAGCAGCTCGATGCGCTCCTCCCCATCATCTGAAGGACGACGAACGATGCTGGTGCGTGTGTTCATTTCGATGGAGAGACCTTCGGCCAACGCAACTGCGCGATTTTCACCCGCGCCGGTGCGATAATCGGCCATCAGATCAGGCAAAGACGGCCATAAGCCCAGCGGCGGCTGCAGAACGAACCCGGCGGCGACCGTGGCTGCTGCGGCCGCCGCGCCTCCAATCAGGAAAGCCCGACGGCCGACGGGCCTGCCCCCTGCGCGAACCTGACCAGCGATCATCACGTGATCTGTCGCGGTCTTGGCTTCCCGCGCCGCAGTTCCCAGCGACTCCCAGATTCCCAGCGCCCGACGATAGGCATCCGCATGCGCCGCGCTCCGCGTCCGCCACGCCTCCAGGTCCCGCAGATCGGCGACGGTTGCATGCCCGGAGGTCGCATGCATGAGCCGCTCCAGCGCTTCGCCTTGAAGGATTTCAGATTGCGGTCGCATCATGGCTCAAAATCATGGGTTGAATGTTCTCTTCCTCATATATCGTTTCATCTCCCTTGACAGCTCACCGTCAGGGCGATTCACTTTTCCCAAGCCGTGCGACGCAATGGCTGACCGCCCGGCGCAGCTCCTTCTGCACCATTGTGCGAGAGATGTTGAATCGCTCGGCGATGACTTCATGGCTCAAACCATCAACGCGGGCTGCGATCAGGATGGCACGACGGCGGGGCGGCAACTCGGCCAAAGCTCTTTTCAAGGCCTCGACTCGGAGCGCGCTTCGAGCTCCCGCGAGAGGTCCAACGCTTCATCCTGGGGCCGGATCGACGCCAGAACTTCGGCCTGCGAGGCACGTCGCCGCTCTTCGCGTCGCTTGTCCGTCGCAACGTTCAATGCGATCCTGAAAATATAGGATTCGGGCTGCTGGATTACCCCAATCGCGTCGCTGCGATGCAGACGCAAATACGTGTCGTGCAGCGCGTCGTCGGCAAGCTCCTTCGACCCAAGAGAGCGCGCCAGCCGGATTCTGATCTCGTCATAGCGAACGAAGAACGTTCGCCGCAGTAAAGCCCAAACCGTGTCCGACATCATCGCACCCGTTCTGCGTCGACGCGGTCGGGCATACATCCGGCAAGATCTTCAGGCGGGCTCGGTTCGATCGCGAGCGTGACAGGCTGCGGGATGTTCACAAGCGGCGGTTGAAAGACGACGGTGCGGATTGCCTGCGCGATCGCACCGTCACGCTGCTGGTCTCCCGACGATCGGATCACCCGGAGCTCCGTGATCCGCCCCGAGGCGTCGATCCAATACTGCATCGCCAGCCGGTAAGTGCCCGGCCTCGTCTCCGCGCTCCGGCACAGCGCGCTCATGATGCCGGCCTGCATGAAGCCATAGTAAGAGACCGCAGCACGCTTGGCCCGATGCAGATCAGCGTCTGTTGCGCTGGACGGCGCAATCGTGATCGTGTCGGCCGCGATGATGTGAGCAGTCAGGTTTGAGCCTTCCAGCAGGAGACGAAGGGCAGTTTCACGAGCAAAGATACCGTTGACCGCTTTCGATTGACGACCAGCGGTGAGCGCGGTTTCGTAGAAGATCTGAAAGCCGCTGATGGCGCCGAAGGCATCTAAAGCCTTGTCGATCGCTTGGGCAGGTATGTTGAATTCGATGCGGGGTTCTTGGGCAGCCGTCGTTTGCGCCCAGAGCGACAGGCCGAGCACGAGCGTACCGCACAACAAGACGCGCCGGGGACTGCGCGGATACGAGCACAATCCCAGTCGACACGATTCTCATTCACAAAACCTTCATAGAGAATCGACATTAGGCAAGCTGTGTTACACTCAGATGTCAGGGCGCGGCGGCGGACACATCGTGAACGATGCACAGCCGGTCCATATTTGGCTCGACGCGTCACAACGATCCGATCGATTGCATGAAAATATCGCAAATCTAATCCGGGCATATTGGATCAGCCGGCAAACGATATTCCCGGCCGCTCGGTGCTACGAGGGACCAAGGCATCCTTGTTCAATGACAAGTGAGTGCGCCTGCCGGGTTTCCACCGCTGGCTGCCGGTTCCCGCAGGCCACACGCTCATTGTTTTGGTGACGCAAGCAGCTCAGGCGGGGAAACGCGTCAAAACAAGAATCTAGAGCTTCGGTTCTGATTCAATCAGAACCGAATATGCTCTAGACGGGTCGGTGAGCGTCGAGACGGCTATGCTACCGCCTTTCCCCACGCTACCCGAAGCTGCGATACCTTATCTCCGCGGATTTGCCGATCAACGAGCGGAGTTCCGTCTCTCCTCGTCGGTGAGGGCCTGCGCCTGTTCGGGCGTCAGACTGCCGTTGCCGACCACTTGAAACACGCTGTTGGTGTCGTAGCTCTGCCTGTTTTTGCGGCCTGGCTGCTCTTCGTTTTCAGGACTGCCGTCGCCGTCGCCGAAGCCGAGGAATTCGACCATGATGATCGAAGGCTGCTCGCCGCCGCGCGCTGCTGCTGGCAAGGTCGCCGTTTGCGCGGCGGAGCCGGCCACGTTGGAGGCTTCGGTCAGGCCGGCGATGTTCGGCGCCTGCACGGTCGGAAGCCCCGTCGCCGCCCCGGACACACTGATGTTGGCGGCATTGACGATGCGGAGCGCAGCGATGTTGAAGTCGCCGACCACCCGAATGCCTGCGTCGCCGGCATTGATCTCGCCGCGGAAGGCCAGCAGATCCATGCGGCTCTTCTTGCGCACCGGTGTGTCCTGCTGCGGGGCGCCCGATGTGCCGGCCGGCGGATTCCACGGGGGCTGCTGCGCCACCGCATCGCCGCTACCCTGCAGCGCATCCAGCACGCCGATGCCCGCGCCGGTCGAAAGGCCGAATGCGTCGACAGAGACGTGTGCGTCGTTGTCCATCGCGAACTTCAGCGGAATGTTGAAGACCGATGTCTTGGCGCCGGCGCCCGCGCTGATATTGCCGTTCGAGGTCCACATGGTCAGATCGCCACCCTGCAGGGTGAAGACGCGAGAGACGTAAAGGTCGATGCTGCCGTCAGCCATGATGCGGACGTCGCCGCCGCGCCGCGTGACCACGCCGCCCGATCCGAGATTCTTGGCGATCTCGCTGTCATAGCCCACGGCGACCTTGCCGTAGGGCGCCATGATGCTGATATCGCCGCCAGACTGGGTCTGCACCACGCCGCCACGCAGCGTTATATCACCCCCGACCCCAGCACTCATGGTGTCCGGCGATACCGGAAACAGGCGTTGGATCGCGGCATAACCGCGGGTGTACTGCTTGAAGCGAAGGCTGTCCGCGTTGTTGTAGTCGATGCCGGTCTCCTTGAGCTCGGTGAACAGCACCTTCTGCAGGAAGGCCTGCTGGGTGAGCCTGGGCAACGATGCGAACAGCACACGCTGCTCATCCGCCGGACGGTCGTCGTAACCGAGGCCCTTGAGGAACTCGGCCAGTTCCTTCTCGTAGGTCCGCACTACCTTGCCCGCATTGGTCGGATAAGACAGCGGGAACGCTGGATCGGACGCGTTGCGTGGATCGAGATAGAGATCGACGAATCCGGCATAGTCCGCGCCGCCGGCGGTGCCGGCGATGATATTGATGTTGCCGCCCTTGTCGGGAAGCGCCAGGTTCGGATTGTCGGTGCTCGCGCGGGTTTCGGTGAAGCCCGAGACCAGCACGTTGCCGGTGCTCATGATGCCGCCGCGCATTCCGATATTGTCGTGAGCGTTGAAGGTGACGTCGTGGCCGGCTTCGACCCACAACGAGCCCTGCCCGAGGAACGCGATCTGGGGACGGATGATGTCCCGCCCGGCGATCACGCTCGACACCTGTGACGGGTTGTTGTTTTGCGCGATGATCGCGCCGTAGAGAATGTCCTTGCCGGCGTAGACATCGACCGGCTTCGGCGCGGTCACGCCCCACCCCAGAATCGTGCCGATCGTGCCGTTCAGCGCATAGAGCCGGACGGGATCGGCATCGCCGGCGTGGAGAAGATCGAAGCCGCGCTCCCAATTGGTGTTGGCCCCGATCGGCTGCGCCAGCGCAGTGCCTAGGCCGAGATTCAGCCAGACATTGTTGTCGGTGCCGAACGGCGCCAGCGGACCGCGACGATAGGCAAGCCCGGTATCGTCGAGCCGGATCATCTGCCCCTGACCGAGCAGAACATCGTCATTGGCAAGAAGCTCGAGCGTTCCAGACTTCCCCGGCGCAAGCAGCATCGGCACGTAGATGCCGAACGTCCGCGCCTTGGCTGCGATCGAGACATCGGACTGCAGCGAAGCCAGCCGCAAGGTCGGCGGCAGGAGGTTCAACCGCTCCAGCAACAGCGGCCTCGGATCCGGTGTGCTGACGGTCTTCACCTGCACCTCGTAGGCGCCGCCGAGGCTGAGATCGGGAGCCCGCCATGGGTTGCCGTAGTAAACGACGTCCCCACCGACCGACACCGCATCGACGGCCGCGCGTTCGGAGAAGCTCATAAACGCGGAACCGACGTTGCCGTTGTGATTGCCGGCCACCTGTCCGATGAGCATGGGATCGTAAATCCCTTCGATGGCAACCCCGCCGACCGCGCTGAGGCTGGCGGTGGCGTCCATCAGGCCCACCAGCATGCTGACTGTGGTCGTGGTGTAGGGCGGCGATGCGGTCCAGTTGCCGGTCCGCAGCGGCGCCAGCGCGCCGCTCGCCATGATACGTCCGCCGGCGCTCAGTTCCGCATGACCACGCCCGAGCATGTACACGCCGCCGAGAAGATCGCGCCCGGTGCGGACGTCGAGATTGCCGCCGCCGCGGATGTAAAGGTCCTGCGCGGTGGCAACCGGACCGGCCTGGCCTTGCGGTGTCGTCGGCGTGGTCAGATGTCCCGTCGTCGGGATTGCGACCGAGAGGTCCCTACCGTCGCGGCCTGCACGCACGCGCACGTCACCGCCGCCGAGTGCGCCAACGCCGGATTCGAAATTGCCGAACACGATCGACCAGCTCGTCTGGTCCTTGACGGTCGATGCAGCGGGATCGCCGGTCCAGTTGGTCTCGCCGTAGTGATAGAGCCAGGCGGACGTGCTCTGCCTGACGATGGGTGCCGTGATGTCCCGTCCCGCGTTGAGGATGATGTTGCCGCCCGCGGTCGGATAGTCCCCCTGCTTGGCGCCGACGACAAACCCTGCTTTGGTCGGCGTCTTCACGCCCGCGGTATAGATCACCGAGGTGTTGCTGGTGAGGACGAGATCGCGTCCCGCATCCATCCGGATCTCGCCGGTGCCGCTGCGGATGATCTCGCCCGCGCCGACAACGATATCGCGACCGCTGTCGAAGTTGAAGTTGAACGAAGTCCCGGTCACTCCCGCATCGGGCGCGGCCGACTTGAGGGCTGCGCCCTTTGCGGCACTGTCGAAGCTGTCACTGATCGTGGCATTGACCAGGATGTCCTGTCCGGCGTCGAAGCCCATCCAGCTCGGACGGTTCAGGCTGGCCCCTCCGAGATCGATATCGGCAGCGATCGTCAGATCGCCGCTGGTGTTGCGGAACAGCGCTCCGCCCATCGAGGCGAAGCCCGTGACCGCGTTTGCCGGCATGGCTTGCAGGTCAGCCAACGCCTGCGTCACCAACGCCGCATCGACAGCAGCCACGTCATAGGTGTGGACGCCGACCAGAACCTTCTCTCGCGCGCCCACATAGGTTGAGGTGTTGCCGGCCGCGACGCGGAAGACGTTGCGCGGATCGTCTCCGGCGACCGGCACGTAGTTCGCGCGCATCAGGATGCGGCCGCCGCCCTCACGGCCACCGGACACGTCGATCACGGCGCGCGCGTCGACATCAATCCCTTTCGTGTCGGTGAGGCCGTTACGCGTTCCGGTCGAGGCCAGTTCGACATAGCCGCTGGCCGGCGCATAGCCGTCCGCCGCCGTCGGCCCGGCCTGGGCCTCGATGCGGGCGCCGGCATGGAGCCGAACGCCCTTTTCGCCGATCAGACGCACGTCGCCGCCGTCGGCGATCACCTCGTCGCCTGCCGCGGCGATCGTGCCCTGGATGTCGATCCAGCCGCTATCGGAGCGCAGCATCACGCGATGCGCCGAAAGACGCTCGCCGGCCAGAAGCGCAATATCCTGCGCGCGCAAACGCACGGTGATGTCGCGATCGAAGTTGCCGGCGTTGAGCCTGCCGTTCAGGTCAGAGAAAGTGCTGCCAAGTTGATCAGCATCGAGCGTGAAGGAGCCGCCGGCGTAGCCACTTGCCACGTTGCTGCGGAGAACGGCGTCAATCTGCGCGCGCGCAGCGGTCAGATCAATCCAGCCCGCATCGCCGCCGCGCGCTGATCCCGACACGTCGATGACCGAGCCGGGCGCGAGCAAGAGATCGCCAGCCGCCACAAGCGTCACGCCGCCGCCTGGGGCGAAGCGCACGACGTCGCGGAAATCCACGGCGCGGCCGGAGACGTCGAGCATCGCCGAGGACCCAACAACCAATCCTCCGCTGGTCGCGCGGATGTCGATCACGCCGGCCGGCAGGATCGCCTGGGTGTCGAACACGACGCTCGTGCCCTGCAGCATCAGGCGGCCGCCAATCGGGAGATCAGCAGCGGCGCCGGCAAACGCGCCCTTGTTCAGTTGCAGGCTGCCCGTGGTCACGAGCGCATAGTCGGACTGAGCCTCCGCCGTGACCCGCCCAACCGCAAGCGACACGCCACCCGTGCCCGCGGCACCGGCGGTAATCACGTTGAACGTGCCGCTTCCAGACGCACGGATCTCGCCGGCTCTGCCCTGCAGTGCCTGGAAACCGCCGAGTACGACATTACCAGGTCCAAGCAGCAGGCGATCAACGTCGAGGTTCAGCGCGGCCGCCGTATCCGGCCCGGCATAGGTCCCCAAAGCGCCGCTGTTGCGCAGCGCCAGCGTCTGCGCGGTGATGCTGGGCCGACGCGCCGGCGCGCCGACGCCCTGCAGCAATGCGGTATCCAGCGTCAGCGCCTTGAGCGTTGCGGTCCCGGCTGCGCCGTGTTGCCCGAGCTGGAAGTCGCCGTAGAGATTGATCGAATGGTGTCCGCGGATCAGCAGGTCGGAAGCCGCAGCAAAACGCTCCAGCATGCCTTCGGTGAAGGTTGTCCCCGCGGTGCCGGCCGGCACGTCGCCCAGATTGACGATGTCGGAGGCGAGATCGAGCTGCGCGGCCTGAAAGACCGCACGAGGGGACAGGTTGATGGCGTTGCCACCGTCGAATGAGATCGAGCCCGCAGCCCGCAGCACCGCGTCGTCGCCAACGGTGAGCACGCCTGCGGTGCCGTTGCTTCCCGTGCGCACGAGGCCGACGCGCTCTCCTGTGGACAGCCGCAGCAAGGCGCCGTTGCCGCTCAATAGCAGCGGATTGCTGTCCACGGACGCCACCCCCTGTGCCGTGAGCGACGTGCCGTTACGGACCTCGACTGTTCCCGACGCCGCGAGGATGAGCTCAGGCGCAGAGAACTCGGCGTTCTCGTAGACGGTGACCTCGCTCGCGCCGACGGTAACGGTGGTTCCGGTTGCACCATAGGCGCGCGTCCCGCCGATCAGCACGCTGCCGGCGCCGAAGCTTTCCAATTGATGCGCGTCGAGGCGCAGCACGCCCGTCGGCGTCGCGGTTGCCCCGCTGACAAGCGCGATCTTCGCCGCCGAGACGTCGAGATTGCCAAGCAGCCCGCCGGCGCTGGCGCCCAACCGCCCCGTGCCTGCGAGGTTCAGGCTGTTGCCGGCGGCGAGCATGATCACGCCTGCGTCCTGCGGCGTGCGCACCGTCGGGAGCTCGGCCGCCTGTGCGAGTTCATGGGCGGAGGTATTGAACGACAGGGTGTTGAACTGGCTGTACTGCGTCCACGTTGCCGCATCCATCACCTTGAAGCGGGAAAAGCCGGCGTCGCGGATGCTGCTGCCGGCGACCGCACGATAGCCGCTCGCCAGCACCGAGCCGTCGGCCAACTTCACGGTAGGATACGCCGCGGCGGAGCTGCTGCCGAACGGCTCGACCAGCATGCCGCCGGCAAGCAGCGCGTAGTGTGCGGGAAGCAGCGTATAGTAACCCGCCGCGAGGCCCGGGACGCCCTGAAGATAGACGGTGTCGCCCACCTTCAGCCGGCTGTCCTGCAGCGGCGCCGTGCCGCCGACGGCTGCGGGCGCATTGTCACTCGTGGGCGCAGGCGCAGCGCCAAGGCTCGGCAGGATCGCGTAGCGCTCGACGGAGGTGTCGGCGAGGACGTTCACCGATCCACCGTTGCCGCCGACAAACGACCAGCCGAGGAGATCGCCGCCGCCGCTGACGTCGACCACCGCGCCCTGCTGGACGTCGACATCGGCGCCGGCGAGTTTCACCGACTTGGTCGGCACATAGCCCGCTTTGTGGTACCCGCCGAACAGACCATCGGAAGTCAGATAGCCGAAGGGAACAACGAGCCCTTCGAGCGACGCGGAGGTCAGGCTGCCCGGCCGCAATGTCAACGTCTGGCCGGCTTCGAGCCGAATCTGTCCCTGCGGCGCGCGGATCACGCCGCCCTGGTCGATGATCGGCGCGCGCAAGGTCAGTCGCTGGCCATAGGAGAATGGCACCGGCGCCGCGCGGCCGTTCGAGCGCACCGTGATCGAACGGCCTGCATCGACGAGGAAGCCCGGATTGGTATCCGCGAGCTCGCGCGGATCGTCCGCCAGATACGGCCCGGCCCGACCGAGCGCGGCGTAGACCTGGGCCGCATCGAACAGGAGCGAGCCCGCGGTCGTCAGCGTGCCGGCCACGCCGGAATTGCCGGCAAGCCTGACATCGCCCGTTGCAACGAAGGATGTTTGGCCGAAGCCGCCGAGCTTGGTGCCGCCGCTGATATCGATCAGATCGGCATGGATCGTCAGCCGCCCGTCCGTGCCGGACGGAGCGGACATGCCACCCTGGTAATCCGAGCTGTAGCCCTGCAGACGCACGTAGGACGATGTCAGGTTCACCGAACCGGCAACGGCCGAAACGCCAGCGCCGGTGCTGAGATTATAGCTGGCAAGCGTGATCGAACGGCGCGTCGCGAGTGTGACGTCGCCATCGAAGATGATGCCGCGGTCGTTGGTGAACTCGGCCGGCAGTAGGGAAAGATCATCCGCGCCGGAACGGTTGACCGCGTCCGCGGCCACGAGCAGCGACGAATAGCCGGAAGCCAGCGAGTTCTGCGTGACCGCAAATCCAGCCGGCGCAGACTGCGCAACGACAATGGCGAAGAGCTGAGGATAGGTGAATCCGGTGGCGACTGTCAGCGTGCCGCCATATCCGCTGGCGCCGCCGGGCGACAGCCGGAGATCACCAGCGATCACGCCGCTATTGGCATAGATGGTGATCGCCCCCGCCGCGCCATCGACTTCGACCGGAGTGTACGGGCTGCCGGACTTCGAGAGCGTCGATGCGCCGCCACGGTCCAGATCCGCAACGCCATGAACGCCGGATACGTCGATCACCGCATGCGGATCGATCAGCACCGCGCCCTGGGTCGCACGATTGTCGCCGTTCACCGGCAGGACGCCGATCTGAACCAGGCCGCCCGCCTCGACCGAACGGCGTTCGCCATAGGTTGTCGGGACGGATTCCTGGTAGCCGCCTGCGAGCAAGCGGGCATTCGCACCCAGGCGCACATTCGCATTCAGATAGGTTGATTGCGTGCCATTGGGGACAAGATGAATTGTTCCTCCGGGTGTCGAGATCGTACCATCGACAAACACATCGACGAGCGAGTCGAGCCGGACTGTGGATTTGGCATCCATCAGGATCTCGGCGCCGGTCTCCAGCACCAGCCGGCCCGGATGCCGGGCCACCGTGACGAACTCGGAGGTCTGATATGCCCCGGTGACGCGCACGGGCCGTGCTGTTCCGTCCGGCGAGAACGGCGCGGTGCCGAGCGTGAGCTCCATTTGGTCGCGCAGACCAGCAGGACGTTCGGACGAGTTGAGCAGCGCGACGCCGTTGTGCTGGTTGAGCAGGTTGTAGAGCCTGGCGCCGTTCGGCGCCTGGATTGCAGCGGCGTTCAGCATCAGCATATCGACTGTCGGCGCAATGACGGTACCGCTCGTCACCGTCATGCCCCGCGCGCCGCTCAGCGCATAGCTTGCAAAGCCCCCCTTGGTGAAGAAATCGGCGGCAAGGACCCTTGGTGCAACGACCTGGCTCGCGGAGGAGAGAACGGAGCCAGTGGGAATGATCGTCCCTGCTTTCAGGGTGAGCGGTGCGTCGGCCACGGAGCCAGCCGGCTTGGTCAAGGTCACGGCGGTGATCGCACTGCCGTTCGGGAATAGATTGATCGGAAGCGCGAAGCCTTTTGCCAGTGTGGGCGTGCCGTAGACCCTCGTCCCGGCTGGAATGGTTTCTCCTGCGCCGTAATAGGTGGAGAGCGGAAACTTGCGGTATCTCATCCCCGGAGGAACGACGAAGCCGCCAGATCCGATGGTGGTGGTGGGACCTGACAGGGTTACGTCGACAGGCGCCTTTTCGCCTGCAGCCAGCCTGTTCAACACGTACTGGAAATCGACCGGCAGCACATCACCCGTCTTCAGGGTGAAGTCCGCCGCCAGCATCATGTTCCGCGGCGCGGCCGTTCCGGCAGGCAGGACCCCATCCGCGAACAACACCGTGCGATCACTGATGACCACGTCGTCAGGCGTATCGATGGTGAGCGAGCCACCTCTGCCTGGCGCATAGGCAACAATATCGCCGTTCATCTCGAGCCGCCCGTTCGCGAGGCCTGCGGCGCTGCTCGTGCTGATGTATGGGGTGACCGTATCGATCAGGATCGACCCGCCATTGCCCGCCTCGACCTTCCCGTTGCTCGACAAGTGCGCGCCGCCACTTGCGTCGATGAGCGAACCCTTGTCCAGTATGATGCTGCGGCTGATCAATTCGACCTTGCCGCCATTGACGACTGGCGACACGTTGCTCGCACCCGAACGATCGCTGGTCCAGCGCCCGGCAACGTCGATGACGCCGGATTCGCCCAGATGAATGATCGGACGTTCGATTTCCGGAATCTGATCCCAGGCGATCGACGTCGATCCTGCCGGCGACGTCGAACGCAGAGCTTCGACGTGCACCTTTCCGCCCGGCGCGCTGATCGCGCCGTCGATCTCGGCCTGCCGGCCGACGAACGTGAAGGAGCCGAAAGCGCCGACGTCAACGGTCTTGCCTTCGCCGACCGTCAGAACGCCGTTCTTGCCGCCGCCGGATATCAGCGTGACGTTGCCGAAAGTCGAGCCGTCGAACCATGCTTCTGGCAGCACATGCTGATAGGCCTGTACGGAGCCGTACAGCGATGCGAGATCGTGCGTGTAGTCCAGAAGAGCGGTGTCGGCACCAAAGTCCTTGCCGAGCCGCGGGCCATCGCTGCCGATGATGATGCTGCCGCCGATCGGATTGGCGTCGAACTGAGAGGTGATGATCCTGTAGTTCGAGCCCATATTCAGCGTCCCGAGGCTCGGCCGTTCGTGCCAGATGCGCGTCACATCGGTGACGCCGGCTCCGGTCGAGGCATCGCGTTGGCGCTCGCCGACGACGACATCGGCGCGGACCTCGCCATCGAAGATACGAATGGCATCGGTGGAAACGTTGTCGCCTCCGCCCAAGCTGGCCGTGACGACGTTGTTCAGCAACGGAGATCCTGCCGAGCGGCCTTCGGTGTATCCTTTTTCGAATCTGGCCCCGGTCCTGCCGAAAGGCGACACGTATCGCTCGACGATGCCCCAGCGTTCATGGTTGCGAATGAAATCGCCCTCCACGCCGAGGTACACCACGCCGGCTTGCGCCTGCTCGATCGGCACCAACTGGCCGCCTGCCGTCATCAGGCGCGTGCTGCGCACGTAGCCATCGAGGTAGCGGACGCTGCCGCCCGACAGGTCGATAACGGATCCTTCGCGGGCAATTACCTCCATGCCGGCCATCGAGATCTTGCCGCCGACCGTCATGAACTGGGCGACATCGCGCGGGATCAGATCGTAGTAGCCGGACAGATCGGCAACGCCCGTTCCGTCCGTCAGCTTGGCACCGTAGCGGGCGTCGAAATAGACGGTCGTGCCGCGCAGGCTGCCATCACGCAGCACCGGGTTGTCGCGCAGTTCGTTGGCGCGCAGCTCGGCGCGAATGGTGTTCTGCTCCATTGCGATCTCGACGTCGCGCAATCCTGAGACATCGAGGATTGCGCCAGAGTCGATGTAGATCCGGCTGTCGTTGAGCGTTGATGAATTTCGCCCGTCTTTCTTCACGCCAACAAGACGCATGTCGCCGGCGGGAACAAACAACACCGCGTCTTTCCGGAACACAATGCTGTTGCCGTAGACGTCGACCGTCGACGGCTTGTAGGGATTGCCGACCACCTTCTCGCCGCTGAAATCCGGGAGAATGGCCGCGTAGCTGCCCTCGCCAAATTCCGCGGCACCTCCCTCATCGGTCATGTTCGGGAACATACCCTCAGTCAGGCTGCCGGGATTGTTCGGATTTCCCGTCAGATCCCGGGTATGGTTCGTGCCCCTGACCATGCCTGACTGGGCCTGGATCAGGATCGATCCCGCGGCTTCCGCTGCCGTCGTCGAGATCAGCGCGCCGTCCTGGCTGACGTTCTTGCCGGTGAGCGTGATGTTGCCGCGCTCGGTGATGATCAGGCCCGAGTTTTCGGTGAAGCCGCCACGATCCACTCCCGCAAGGAAGCCGCGGATCGGCGGACCACCGATATCTGCGCCCCACCCGTCCTTGAGCGCATCCCGCTTGGTGCCGTCGAGCAGCAATACGCCGCGCCCGGCCGCCATCAGCACCTGACCGTCGGGCGCATCGATCCTACCGCGGTTGACCACGTTGTGGCCCATCAGCACCGCCTGACCGAAACTGCCGACGGCGATCTGCGCGCCCGCCTCCACCGTCACGCCGTCATAGGCCGCGAACGTCTCGCCGGGCTTCGTGCGGTCGGCGGCCGCATTCATGTTCGTGCCGTCGAAGAAGGTCAGCGGCACGCTTGCGTTGGACGGCGGATTAGCGGCCAAGATACCGTCCATGAAGCGCTGATTGCGTGCCGCAAGCTTCTGCTGCTCGGTCGCGCCCGCCTGATATTCGATCGCGCCACCATGAATATCGAGCGACGACGCGATCAGGCTGCCGACATTCACCTGACTCCTGCCGTCGAAGATGATGCCGTTGCGGTTGATCACGTAGACGGCGCCGTCGGCCTCGATGGTGCCGAGAATGCGGCTCGGCGCCGCCGACGGATCGAGCACCCGGTTCAGGACCGACCAGTCGGCGCGACCCTGCTGATTGAACCGCAGATCCGTGCGCTCGCTGACGTTGAAGCTGTCCCAGGTCAGGATCGCTTTCTGCTGGGTCTGATCGACCCTCACTTGGGTGCGATCCCCGCTCACGGTCTCGGTCGGCAGGTCCGCTCCGCGCCAGAGATCCGGATTGATGCCGCCGCCGGGCATCCGCACCCCCGCCCCGATCTGCAGGCCACCCGGCTGCAGGCCGTCCGGGATACCACTTGGCCCTGCTGCGAGCGCCGCCGCCCTCGCCGCGTTCTGCGCCGCTTGCCTTGCCTGAATCGCCAGCGTCGCGCGGTTGATCGACTCCTGCGCTTGCCGTGCGGCCTGTATCGCGCCTTGCGCCGCCGCTGCGGCAGCGCCGGACGAGCCTTGTGCATAGCTCCCCAGGGGACGCGCCAGAGATTCCGAGCCCGCCGCGGACAACGCCGCCATGCTGACCGTCGCGAGAAGCAGCCCCCGCCGCAACGCGCGCCCGGACGACATATGGATGGAGCGGACGGACGACGGACGAATGGACATGCAGGCACCTCTGACAACAGCAGCCCGCGGCGGCAGGAGCGCAGCCACGGGCCTCGGTGCTGAGACGTTTCCCGAGGCGCGACCCCACAGAAGAATGTTATGAAGTTTTGATGACAGTTCCGCCGGGGTCCGTTACCGGCGTCAGCTCAGGAGCACGACGCCACCGGGCAGCGTCTTGCGGGTAACGCCGAACGCCTGCTCGATCTGCGTCAACACGTCGTCGGGCCGGTCGATGCGGAAGCGGCCGTTCACGGGACGGCTGCCGAGCTGCGCATTCAGGAGAACGATGCGTCCCGAGCGATAGCGGTTCAACTCGGCCACCACGTCCGACAGCGGAGTCATGCGGAACAGCAACACGCCGTTGGTCCACGCCGAGACAACTTCCGGATCGATGTCCGCGACCGCGCCCAACACGCCGTTGCCGTAGGAAACCTGCTGCTTGTCGCGCAGCGTCACCGTGCGCTGTCCATAGCTGACGTCGACCTGCTGACGCAGGCAGGTCACACAGGTCGATGTGTCGAGAACGCGGATTTCGAAATTGGCATTGAGCGTGCTCGCGCGGCCGCCGCCTGCCTCCACGACGAACGGTCGTGTTACCGGCGCAGGAACGCTGATCGACGCCTCCCCGGCGACCAGTTCGATGCCGGCTCCACCGTCCCTCGTGCCGAGGGCAATGCTGGTGCGCGTGTTCATCCGGATCGATACGCCGTCCATCACCGTGATCCGGCGCTGCTCGCCAACCTGGGTGCGATAGTCTGCGCGCAGTTCTAACCAGGAGGGCCACATCCCGAACGGCGGCCGTACGACCATGGCACCGGCGACGGAAGCCGCGAGCGCACCGCCGATCATATGGCGCCGCGTCAGCACGGATGGACGACGGGTGGCATTGCCGGCGCTTTGCCCTTTGCGCAGATGCTCACCGGCCGGCCCCATTGCGCCCCACAGCCGGCTCGCGGACGCAAAGGCTTCCGCGTGGGCGACGCTCCGGCTTCGCCAGTGCTTCAGCGCCTCCACGTCCGCGGACGTCGCCTCGCCGGAGGTCAGACGCCTGATCCAGGCATAGGCCTCACGTTCCAGCGGATCCAGCGCATCGTCATTATCCGGACGAACCATCTATAACTCCACCCGGGGCCCATGCCGGCCCGTGGCGAACCATCTCCATGGCTGCTGACGTTCATCCCTAAGACGTTTTTCGACCGGAAAAGCCGCACAACAAATTTTGCTCTCCCGCATCATTTGGGCGGCTTCCGTTTGAAGCGCGAGGCGCAATATTCCTGCGCCGCCCGCAGCTCCTGTTCGACCATGCTCACGGAAATCCCGAAGCGCGCGGCGATCTCGCGGCGTGTCATTCCGTCAACACGCGCCGCCAACAGTATCTCCCGCCGCCGCGCCGGAAGCTTGGCGATGATGTCGCTCAGCCGGACTATCTCCCGTTGGTTCTCGACCACTTGCAAGGGTCCAGGCGCATCATCGGGGACATTGATCACGGCGTCGATGTCGGCCTTCGTGAGGCGCCGCTGTTCGGCGCGACGCTGGTCCAGAGCCGTGTTGATAGCCATGCGGAAGAGATAGGCCAGCGGATTGCGGATCGTTCCGACGCTTTCGCCTCCCGCAAGCCGCAGATAAGTATCGTGCAGCGCGTCTTCGGCCCATTCTTGTGACCCCAGCCGCCGCGCAAGGCGGCGCGTGAGATCGGCATAGCGTTTGACGAACAGGGTCCGCAGGGCGGAGCCATCCCCGATACCGTCGGGGTCGGGTTCTTTCGCGTCGCCGCTGTCGTCGGAGGGATCGCGGAGCTTATCCATGGCTCCGCCCTTTCACCTCAGCGGCGCAGTTAACGATACCGGAGGAGCGCGGCAGCATCACGAATGTAAAAGGCTGCGCCAACCCGGCCGGCGGCGGCTCGCCAATCGAGGCCGCTGCCACCGCGTCAAGGATCGCCGCATCCCGGTCCGGGTCGCTCGTCGAGCTGAGCAGGACCGGATGCATCACCTCGCCAGCCGGGCCGATCCAGAATTTCATGGCGAGGCGATAGTCGCCCGGTCTGGTCCGCGCGGTGCTGCACAGGGCGCGGCCGATGCCAGCCTGCAGCAGGCTGAAATAGCTTTGCTCGTCCCTGCCGCGGTTCGCCAGTGCCGCCCTGGCGATAGCAGAGGGTGAGCGCGCAATCGCTGGTTCCGGAGCGCCTGGCACAATGACGATCGCCTCGTCAGCCGTGTATCGTGCGACAAGCCCGCTACCCCTCAGCAACCGTTGAAGTGCCACCTCAGAGGACAGTTCGCCTTTCACCTCGACCGAGGTGCGGCCCAGCGCCAAGTTTCCGTCATAAAGCACGACGACTCCCGTCACGGCGCTGAACGTCTCCAGCGCCGATGCAAGTTGTTGCGCCGGGAGGTCGAACACGAAGCGATGATCGGCCGCGCGGAGGCTGCCGGAGATGAAGGCGACTGCAGTACCGAAGATCACGACCCAGCGCAAACGCCGCCACCGGTTCCTCGCAACCGGCCTGCTCATCGTCAAACGTACCCCCAAATTCATAAGCGCGTGTCGCGGACCCTAGCCAGCCAGTGTCACAATCCCATGTCGGACGTGGTACACACGGGTCGCTGCGATGCTCATATTATAATGTCAATGGTTTTGCGAGCGTCCGGCTGTTCGTGACCGAGCCGCCAAACGGCAGCACCGCCCGCTTCAGGCTTTAGGTGGTCGTCCGATTTACGTCGTCGATGTCTTGCCAAATCACGTCACGCTCGATGCGGAAACGGCGGACCCAGGCCACCGCTTCACCCCTTAGCTCGCGCTCGGCTTTATGTGTGCTGGATAAGCGAATGCAAGGCCTTGACCGCGGCTTCCCGGTTCTCCACAGGCACAAACAGACTGACCGAATGCGGCGACAACACATAACTGTCGGGGACAATCCCGTGATGTCCGAGAACCTGCAACGCCCTGAACGGCAATTCCGACGAAACGCCGCCGAAGCAGGTGAGACTCACCGAGCTTGACGCCTCGCGCTGCTTGCGCAGATCCTCAGCGTGCTCCAGCGTGCGCAACAGGGCGTCGAGCCACTCTGAATCACAAGCCACGGTCATGCTGGTCTTTCCCGCGGTGAAGCTCGAGGCGAGGAGCTGCGGCCAGGACAGGCTGTTTTGCTTGAGATGCTGCGCGAATTTCTCGAAACCGTGATTGAGATCCTTGGAATCGATTTCCACATGCTCAATGCGAGCCATCGAGTTGACGGCCAGAACCTTTCCGTTTTCCATGCCTGCAACCTCTTTCATCACTTGCGTGCTGTGTTCAACGCCACCCCACTGCTTGAGAACCAGAGGCACATCCTGACTTTGCGCCAGCTCTACGCTGCGAAAATGCAGGATCTTTGCACCCCAGAAGCACATTTCGGACAGGGATGCGAAGTCCACGCGCCGCAGGGGCTTTGCATCCGACACGATGCGCGGATCGGCCGAACAAATTCCGTCAACCTCTTTGATGATTTCACAGCGTTCGGCTTTCAGCGCCGCGGCCATCGCAACGGCCGTGGTGTCGCTGCCGCCGCGGCCGAGCGTAGTGATTTCCCTGGTCGCCGGGTTCACGCCCTGAAATCCTGCCAGCACGACAACGCGACCACGATCAAGTTCCTCACGCACGCGAATGGGCCGTACATCCAGAATGCGTGCAGAGGAATGCGAGTCGTCGGTCATCACGCCGGCCTGGCTGCCGGTGAAGCTGATCGCTGATACGCCGAGGTCGGAAAGCGCCATGCTCATCAGGGACATGCTGATGCGCTCACCGGTCGTCAGCAACATGTCGAGTTCACGGCGATTGGGAGCAGGACTTACCTGATAAGCCATCTGGATCAACTGGTCAGTGGTCTTGCCCATGGCGGAGACGATCGCCACAACACGATGACCACGGCCATGCAGCTCGGCGAGACTGCGCGCAACCGCGCGAATTTTCGTCGGTGTTTCGAGACAGACACCGCCATATTTTTGCACGATGATGGGATGGTTGCGCATCTAACCTCGGTGAGAAGCCTCGCTTGTCTCGTCCATAGAACCGACACCGCTGATCCATGTGCCAACGACTTCAAAGTTCGGATTGAAGGCGACAAGGTCCGCGCGGTATCCGGGCGCGATCCGTCCAAGCTCGGACTCCAGGCCCAGAAATGCCGCTGGCGTCCGAGAGGCCATGATAAGGGCATCGACAAGGGAGATTCCGGCGAGCTCAACGGCGTTGCGCACCGCTTCGATCATGGTGAGGTGAGCGCCCGCGAGTGTGCCATCGGGGCCAGTCAGGCGATTTTCGTGCAACGTGATCTGCCTTCCTTGCAGCATGAATTGCCGGTCGTTCGTATCAGCCAATGGCATGGCGTCAGTGACCAGCATCAATCGATCGCGTCCCTTGCAGCGGAAGGCAACGCGCAAACCAGCGCGGTCAACGTGGATGCCGTCGCAGATGATCCCCGCAAACAGCCGGTCATCCCAAAGCGCGGCGCCCACCAGGCCCGGCTCCCGGGCGTTCAACTGCGACATGGCATTGAACAAATGGGTCACCCCCGAAACACCGCGATCGACCGCCTGGCCGATTTCGGTTGCGCTGGCGTTGCTGTGGCCGGCCGCGATACGCAATCCGGCGCCGATCAATTCATCGATCATGGACGCGGGTACGCATTCCGGGGCCAAGGTCACAATGGAGCGGCCGCGGCCCCCAAAACTTTTGATCGCAGCTAGATCGCGCCGATCGGGCACGCGTATCTCGGCTTCCGGATGAATGCCCTTGCGAGACGTGTTGAGGGCCGGCCCTTCCAGATGAAAGCCGAGCACGCCGGGAATCTTCAGACAAGCCTGGGCGACTGCAGCCAATCGCTCGATGACCTCGCTGCGATCGGTGATGAGGGTCGGCAAGCAGCCCGTGGTCCCCTGCTTGCGGTGCGCCTCAACGATGCGTCGAACGCCAGCCTCCGTTGGCTGGTCGTTGAGAAGAACGCCCCCGCCTCCGTTCACCTGGATGTCGATGAATCCGGGTGCAAGGATCGCGTCTGCGGGAAGGTGGATGGAGGCGCGTGCCTCCGCCTCGCCGAAGGTGATGCTTTCAATCCGCCCCTGCGAGATCCTGACCGACCCCGGCCCGCGCATCTCGGCACCATCAAAGATGTGCTGTGCGGCAATCGTGAGAGAGACGGAAGACCCGACGTGGCCCATCAGTATTGATCCGAGAACGGCAGTCACGGACTCGTGAGGCGAGTCCTGTACAAGACTTTATATGTACACCTAGGGCTTTGGGAGGACCCGGAGCGAAACCCTCGCGTTAACTTTCCATGGGAACAAAAGGTACCACGTATCTCGGCATTGACGGCGGCGGAACCCGCTGCCGTGCCCGGATCGAGGACGAAAACGGCAGGGTACTCGGTGAAGCGAGCTCGGGGCCTGCCACGACGCGGATTGGCTTCGAGAAGGCCTGGCGGTCCATTATGGAGGCCACTGAAGCGGCAGGCGCACAGGCTGGACTGACGCGCGAGGATTTCGCGCGGATGCACGCTGGAATTGGCCTTGCCGGTCTTGGTCGCCGGGGCGCGGAAGCGGCGCTCAACGAGATCGCGCATCCCTTTGCGTCTGTCATCTTCATCAGCGACGGCCTGGCGGCCTGTCTCGGTGCCCATAGCGGCGCGGACGGGGCCATCGTGGTAGCCGGCACGGGCTCGGTGGGTGTCGGCCTGATCGACGGCTCCGAAATCCGTCTCGGCGGTTACGGCTTTCCCGTGTCGGACGAAGGCAGCGGCGCCGACATCGGCCTGCAGGTTGTTCGATTGGCGCTGCGGGCCGCGGATCGCCGCAGCGAGCTGACCCCATTGCTTTCAGAGGTGCTGGGTGCATTCGATCATGATCCTTATCAGGCCGTGGCTTGGTCTGAAGAAGCCAGGGCCACAGACTACGCTGCGTTCGCGCCGATCGTGATACGGCACGCCAATCAGGGCGATCCGGTCGGCCGTCGCATTGTCGAACGCGCGGCCGATGCCATTGGTGATCTGCTCGATCTGTTCCTGGCGAGAGGAATTGACCGGCTCTCGCTGGTGGGCGGGCTCGCAGATGCCATTACGCCCTGGCTGACGCCTGACCTGCGCGCCCGCCTGAGGTGTCCCGACGCCGACGCGGCGGCCGGCGCGTTGCTGGTGGCGCGAGGGCGGCTTGACCTGCCCGGGAGAGAAACTGACCATGAACAGGCTTCAAAGTTCAGCGTTTGATGGCGCACGGATCAACTATATGGCCACCGAAGAAGTAGATCCCCGCTTTGCCGATCTTGATGCATGGTCGCTGACGTCAGCGATGGAAGCGATGTGGGAGGGCCAGCTTGCGGCAGTCGCGGCGATTGGCCACGCCCTTCCCGCGATCACTGCGGCGACCGAAGCGGCCAAAGCGGCGCTGGGCGATCGCGGACGCATTGTGTATGTCGGCGCCGGCACCTCGGGCCGCGTGGCGGTCCAGGACGGCGCCGAGCTGATGCCGACCTTCGCCTGGCCTAACGAGCGTGTCCGCTTCATCGTCGCCGGCGGAGACAGCGCGTTCGTCACCAGCGTCGAGGGCGCGGAGGACGATGTCGATGATGCGGTCACGCAGATCAATGCCGCGCGACTCACGCCGCACGACGTGGTGATCGCTGTTGCCGCCAGCGGGACAACGCCATTCACGGTCGCGGCGCTGCAACAGGCGGGCTCTTTCGGTGCAGTGACAATCGGTGTCGCCAACAATCCGGGCACCGCACTGCTGGCATCGGCAAAGTTTCCGATCTTGATCGAGACCGGCTGCGAGCTGATCGCCGGCTCTACGCGGATGAAGGCGGGCACCGCGCAGAAGGTTGTGCTCAACCTGATCTCCTCAGGGATCATGCTGCGCCTTGGCCGGGTGTATCGCGGCATGATGGTGAACATGCAGCCGACCAATGCCAAGCTGAAGCGGCGCGCCGAGGCCATGGTGGCGCAAATCGCGCACTGTGATCCGTCGCACGCGGCACGCTCGCTTGAGCAGGCCGAGGGAGACATCAAGACGGCAAGCCTTCTGGCGTTGGGTGTCGACAGGGTTGATGCCGAGGCCATTCTGAAAAACTGTGACGGCAATCTTCGGCGCGTGTTTGCCGAACTCGCCAAGGATCTCGTCAAGGATGTTGACCGGCATCACAAGGAAGCGCCGGCGCGCAAGCAAGGCGGAGAGGTTGAGCCGTGACAACATCCGCGATGGCGAGCGAAATCGGTGAAAGCGCGGATGTTGTCGCCAAAATTGTTCGTAACCGCGCCGCCACGCGCGACATCGCACAGCGAATTGGGATTGGCTCCGCCCCCCTGTGCGTCGTGTGCGGCCGGGGAAGCTCCGGGCATGCCGGGGTTTTCTTAAGATACCTTGTCGAGACGCGGCTTCGCCTTCCCGTTTCAGCCAGCGCTCCTTCGGTGATCACGGCATTTCGCACGCCCTTGATGCTGCGCCATGCGCTGTTCATCGTGATCTCGCAATCCGGGCGCAGCCCGGATCTTATTGCGGCGACCAGGTCGGCGCGATCAGCGGGCGCCCGCACCGTCGCCATCGTCAATGCGACGTCGTCGCCGGTGGCTGACGAAGCGGAGTTCGTCATTCCGATCGAAGCCGGCAGAGAGCACTCCATAGCCGCGACCAAGACCGTGATCGGCTCGATGGCCGCTAGCGCCGGACTTGTTGCCGAGCTGGCGGAAGATCACGCGCTGCGGTCAGCCCTCGACAGGCTGCCCGAGCGCCTGCACCGCGCGCTGGTGCTCGACTGGTCCGGGATTGCCGATGATCTCGCCAACGCGTCAGCCGTGTTTGTGGCGGCGCGGGGCCTCGGCCTAGGCTCGGCGCGGGAGATCGCGCTCAAACTTTCGGAAATCCTGCGCCTGCCTTCCATTGGTCTGAGCGCCGCCGAGCTGCAGCATGGACCGCGGGCCGCGCTATCATCGCGCACGCCGGTTGTCATGATGCGCCTCATGGATGAAACGGCGGCCACGGTGGACGCGCTGGCAGAAGAATTGCGCGAGCAAAAGATCGCGCTGCATCTATGCGGCGGTCCGCATGGCTCGCTGCCCTGGTTGGCCGAGGATGACCCCGCCACCGACCCGATCACCATGCTCGTTCCAGCCTATCGGATGATCGAGCAGACGGCGCGCGCCTGCGGATTTGACCCGGATCGTCCCCCTCGCCTGAGCAAGATCACCGAGACGTTTTGACGGCTGACCGGCCCTAACGCCAAGACGTTCCATTTGGATCTTGCGTGTTTTTAGCGCCATCCCTTTTTTGTGATTAATATTTTTAATTATTTAATTGACGTTAAAATTAAATGAATTAAATCTGCGACATTATGTCACTCCGGATATTACTAAATTGGTTTTTCGAGGGTGATTGCCATGCTGACGCAGAAACCGAGCGCTTTATCCGTGAAGGCGCAGCCGCTTCTGTCCGCGGAAACTGATTATACCCTTCATGATCTGACCGTCACGGTGGCCGGCCTTCCGACTGCCGGAGTTGTCCTGAAAGCCGATCGCTTCACGCGGGTGACTGTTGGCGACACGTTGACAGCCGCGGAACTCGCCGCATTGAGCTTCGCTCCGACACCCTTGCTGTCCGGAGACGTGTCGCCCTGGAACGGGGTGGTGATTTACGTTCCCCAAGACTGCGGTCGGCTGCTGATCCCGTTGCCTGCCGACCTCCCTGCCGGCTTGACCGGGGACACACCTGTTGCGCTCACAGAGCTGCCCTCGAACGGTTCAGTGTTCTTGGCCGATGGAACGACCGCCGTCGCCCGCGGTCAAATCATCACTGCTTCACAACTATGCGGGTTGACGTTCAGCCCGGCCGCCGACGCGGTCGGACAGATTTCGCTGCTGCGCTATTGCAGCGCGGACGACGGATTCATGGGAGAAGTTCTGCTGATTGTCGGTCCCGGTAGGCCCACTGCCAGTCCAACGGAGGCCGATACCGCTGACGGCAGCAACTCGGTCGCGCCACTCGCTCTTGCCCTGCTGCTGGAGACAGGTCTTTCGTCCCTGAACTCGACGCAAGCTTCGGCTGCGGTCGATCCCAACGACGTCCTGCCACCCGATTCCTCGGCGCCATCGGGCCCGTCGGCCGGGTTGGCCGGTCAGGTCTTCGATCGGGCGGCAGCTCCTGTGCCCAGCGACCTCGTCGGTGCGGCGCCCGCAATCCTGGCGCAGTCGGCGACAACAGACACAACTGGTTCGACCGGAACGAATGCGTCGCCCTCCGACCAGACACGCCACCATCGTATCGGCTCGAGCACTCCTCCGGATTCCGGCAGCCTTACATTGAGGCCGCTGCCGTCCAGCGATCTGCTGCAGACGACATTGCCTAACCCGCTGACGACAACGACCACGTCCGCGTCGACGCTCAATTCCCCCGCGCCGATAACGACGAGCCTCCTGAATCGAGAGCTGATGATGGGTCCAACGTTGTTGGCCACCACGTTGGCGAACGGCCCTTCGAGCACGACCACACACTGGACCAATTCGGGCGGCGGATCCTGGAATGTCGCGGCAAACTGGGGTGCCGGTGTCCCGGGGCTTGCCGACAAGGTGGTGATGGATGCGACAGGAGCTTATACGGTCACGAGCACGAGCAATGTCGACATAAATAGCCTGGTCGTCGATGCAGGCGTAACCTTGTCGTGCAATCCCGGCACGCTATTCACTGTCGAAGGTAGCGTAGTCGACAACGGGATCATCCAAGCTGGCCCGTTCAATGGAAATCGAATTTCCAACGTAGACATCAAAGGCAATATCAGTGGCACCGGTTCGTTGGATGTTTCAAACCAGGCTGTCCTCGAGATCGGAGGTGCTGTTTCCGGACAACTGACAAACGGATCGTTTTCCGGGATAACCGTATCTTTCGATGCAGGAAACGGTGAGCTCGTCCTCGATCATTCGGCGCAGTTCCACGGTCTGATCGCAAGCTCGTCGCCGGGAGCACCGCTTTCGGCGAATCAGCTCATCGATTTGAAGGACCTTGCGTTCACATCGTCGATGTCGACATCTGTTCAGTACGACATCACCTCAAACACCAGCACAGTAAACTTCAGCAACGGTTCTACCACCGTCTCCTTGCTATTCGCTGGAAAGGATCCGAACTGGACTCTGAATAGCGACGGGCATGGCGGCACTGTTGTCGCCGATCCGTCTGGCACGAATCCAATCGTGCTGGAGAATGAGTTACCGGGCACGCCGATGAGCGTGTGGCAGGTTGCTCCCGGTGCCGATTCGACCAAGCTCGAGGGATTCACGACCGCAATCAGCACCAATATCGGCAGCACGGTACAGTTCAAGATCGACAATCTGACGGGCAGCCCGAACTATCAAATCCAGATCTATCGACTGGGGTACTACGGAGGAGACGGCGCCCGTCTCGTCACAACCCTGCAGCATCAGGGCACGTCATCGATCGCGCAGCCGTCACCAATCACGAATACTGCGACCGGGGAGGTCGACGCCGGCAATTGGAGCGTCACTGATTCATGGTCCATTCCGACCACGGCCGTATCAGGCGTTTATGTCGCCAACGTCGTCCAAGGCACTCAAGTTTTCCAGATTCCGTTCGTCGTCAAGGATCCCAACTCCACAAGCGACATCGTCTTTCAGACCTCTGATGAGACCTGGCAGGCTTACAACGGTTGGGGCGGCGCCAGCCTATATGGAGGCAACGGTCCTTCCCAGGGTGGCGCGGCCTACGCGGTCAGTTACAACCGCCCCATCATGACCCGGGATGGAGTAGGACTGTATGCGAATTCAGATGATACTGTGTTTGCAGGCGAATATCCCGCAATCTACTGGCTGGAAGAAAACGGCTACAATGTAAGCTACATCTCCGGCATGGATACAGCAACCAATGGCGCGTTGCTGCTCAACCACAAGGTGTTCATGGATGCCGGACACGACGAATATTGGACCGACAGCCAGGTCGCGAATGTTCAGGCCGCGGCGAACGCGGGCGTCAACCTGGTGTTCCTCAGCGGCAACGAGATCTTCTGGCAAACCCAGTTCACACCGAGCATAGACAGTAGCAAGACAGCCAATCGCACGCTGGTCACCTACAAGGACAGCCACTTTGAGCAATTGATCAACCCTAGCGGGCAGGGGACGGGCACCTTTGAGGCCCCCACCAATTGGGGCGGTGCCGCCATGCCGTCCAATGCGCTGACGGGAACGGTGTTCTCGGTTGATGAGAGCGGGAGCCTTGGGACGATCAAGATTCCCTACAGCATGACCCAGTTGCGTTTCTGGCGCAATACAAGCGTCGCGGCCACGGCACCCGGCCAGACAGCTTCGCTGGAAAGCGGCCTGTTGGGATATGAATGGGACTCCTCTCCCGATAACGGCTTCATGCCTGCCGGCCTGATCGACCTCTCTTCGACGACAGTCCAGGAATCTACGGCGTTCAATACGGAGTTCGGGAACGTCGACACAAGCGGTACCGCAACCCACAATCTGGTCGAGTACCGTGATCCCACCAGCGGCGCGTTGGTGTTCGGGGCGGGCACCGTCTTTTGGTCATGGGGCCTGTCAAACCAGCACGACCCTTCGCCGGACGGCAATCAGACAAACACCGACCCGAACGTCCAACAGGCAATGGTGAATGTGTTTGCGGACATGGGCATCCAGCCCCAGACGCTGCAGGCCAGTCTGGTGATCGCGAGCCAGTCGACCGATCACACCGCGCCAACGTCCAAGATCACCAACGTGTCATCCTCGTCCGTGATCGAAGGCCAAACCGTAACCGTAAGCGGTACCGCGACTGACGTCGGCGGCGTGATTGGCGGCGTTCAGATTTCGACCGACGGTGGAAAAACGTGGCACGTGACGAGCGGTCAAATTGGCACGCAAACTGTCAATTGGACCTACACTTTCCATGCGCCGGCCAAGGGGTCGTACAGCATCGAAACCCGAGCGGTCGATGACAGCCTAAATCTCGAGACACCGGGTTCCGGCGTGTCGTACACGGTTTCACCGTCCACGTCCCTCAACCTATTTGGCTCCAGCGCCACGCCTGCTACGGCTGATGTAAGTGACCCACACGGCGTGGAAGTCGGTCTCAAGTTCACGTCAAGTACCAACGGCCAAATCACCGGGATCCGCTTCTATAAGGGGTCCCTGAACACCGGCGCCCATGTGGTTGATCTTTGGAGCGCCAGCGGCACACTGCTGGCGACCGCCACGTCCACCAACGAGACCGCCAGTGGCTGGCAGCAGGTGAACTTTTCGAGTCCTGTGAACATTGTTGCAGGCACGACCTATGTCGCCTCGTACCACATGACCAATGGCCAATACTCCGATACGCCTTACTATTTTGACACGCTCCAAAATCCGACAAACGGATCTCTTTCCGCAACGGCTGATGGTCTGAATGGCGTTTACGCCTATTCCTCAGGGAGTATCTTCCCCACTAATATCCCTGTCTCTGGCGACAACTACTGGGTCGATGTCGTCCTTAACGATACTGGCTCGACGACTGAGACGCCGCCGGTGCTGGTGACCCA
>NZ_PSRR01000078.1 GCF_004296405.1 Bradyrhizobium sp. Leo170 | reverse complement strand
CCAAGCCGCTGTTCCTGAATCTGCCTGATGATGCCGAGCTTGCGGAAACCGCGATCCGCTATGTCCCGCAGCCGGCGCGGTGCCGCCTGATCGAGATGTTCGGCGCGGTCGACTGGCGCCTGGTCGGCAGCGGCCATGTGCATCAGCGGCGCGATTTCACCCATCGGGGCGTCCGCCATGTCTGGGCGCCGTCCGTCGGCTTCATGATTCCCGACCACATGCAGGACGTGATCGGGATCAAGGAAACCGGGATTGTCGAGTACCGCTTCCGGCCCGACAGTTTCGAGGTCCGCCACGTCAGGGCGAAAGGCCAGGTCGATATCAGCCTCGACGCGCTGCTCGCAGAGATGGCGGCGGATTAGGCCGACGCGTCAAGTCTGCGCCGTATCCCTCTGATCCTGGTGAATGATTGTCCTTCAGATCCTGCTGGATCACCGTCAGCAGTGCCTGCAGGGATTCCGCGTTGGGGCGCGGCGCCGGCGGCGGCAGCAGCGGCCCTATTCCGAACGGTTCTGGCTCGGCTTCGGCCTCGACGAATTTGCCATGCAAAACATCAGCGCGGCGGCTGATGACCCACATGGCCACCACATAGCCGACCGCCAGCAAAATGACACAGAAAACACCGATTTCAAACATAGCTACACCTGAAAATAATGTGATGATTCAATGTGTTGCATGCACAGTCAAGCAAACGTGGACCGCGCAGGAATCATTTGGTTAACGCTGTGATCTTTCGGGTACGGTGGCCCTGCCCAAGGCCTGCGATGTCGCTACCGGCGGCATGAAAAAGCCCGCCGCGGTGGCCGCGGCGGACTGGTGTTGCTGCCAAATTTCCCGGAGGTCAGTAGCCGTAGTATGCCCCCGCGTAAGGCGAGCCGTAGTAGGACGGCGGCGGGGAATTATCCCAGGGCGCGGTGGCGAATGCGCCGACGCGCGGCCCCGGATAGTAGGCCGGCCCGCTGCGGTAATACGGGGCGGCCGGGGCGGCCATGTCGGGGTCCACCATGGCGGGCCGCTGCACGTAGCGCTCGCGGGCGGCCACAGGATTTGCCAACGTCGCTACCCCGATCAGTGCTGCCGATAGGACTGCCAGTCTTCTCATTAGCTGCTCCATTGCGATGCGAGGAACCGATGATGTTCGGCTTCCCGGCACCTTGGCTTGCTGGTTGTGCATGACCCTCGCGCGGGAACGCTTCGCGCTTATGGCGAGCGAAACGTTCCCGGTTCTGTCGGATCATGCTCTGCACCAACAGCCGCAAGCAGCAGTGCGTTCCTGATTTCCCTTCACCGATGCGCGAGGTCGGCGCCGTACGACCAATGGATCGCAGTGCTCGCTGAGCTGTGATGGGTCACGCCTTGTCCGGCCCGACGCGCACAAGCTGCTTGCCGAAATTGGCGCCCTTCAGCAGCCCCATGAAGGCGTCCGGCGCGCTCTCGAGGCCGTCGGTGACGAACTCCTTGTACTTGACCTTGCCCTCGCGCACCCACTGCGACATGTCGCGCAGGAAATCGCCGTGACGGGCGGCGAAATCGCTGACGATGAAACCGCGGAACGTCAGGCGCTTGGTCAGGATCGCGCGCATCATCGCGCCGGCCCATTTCGGCGGCTTGCTCTCGGTATCGTTGTAGTGCGCGATCAAGCCGCAGACCGGCACGCGCGCGAACGGGTTCAGCAGCGGGAACACCGCGTCGAACACGGCGCCGCCGACATTCTCGAAATAGACGTCGATGCCCTTCGGACAAGCTTCCTTCAACTTGGCCGCGAGGTCGGGATCGCGATGATCGAGGCAATCGTCGAAGCCAAGCTCGTTCTTCACGAAGTCGCATTTGTCCTTGCCGCCGGCAATGCCGACTGCGCGGGCACCCTTGATCCTTGCGATCTGCCCGACCGCGGAACCGACCGCGCCTGACGCCGCAGCCACGACCACAGTCTCGCCTGCTTGCGGCTTGCCGATGTCGAGCAGCCCCGTATAGGCGGTCATGCCGGGCATGCCGAGCACGCCGATCGCGGTCGAGATCGGCGCAAGCTTTGGATCGATCTTGGACAGGCCCTTGCCGTCGGAGAGCGCGTGCGTCTGCCAGCCGGCGCGCGACAGCACGATGTCGCCCTTGGCAAAGGCTGGGTTGTTGGAAGCGACCACTTCGCTCACCGTGCCGGCTTCCATCACGCCGCCGACCGGCACCGGCTGCGCATAGGACGGGCCATCGCTCATGCGCCCGCGCATATAGGGATCGAGCGACAGCCAGATCGTGCGCAAGAGGACCTGGCCCGCGCCCGGCTCCGGCACGGCATATTCCTCGAGGCGGAAGTCGGATGGTTTGGGTTCGCCAACGGGACGCGAGGCGAGAACGATGCGCTTGCCCTGGGGCATGATGTTTCCTCCGATTGTTTGCTTCGCGTCACCGTAGCGAAGCAGCCAATCAATCGGAAGCGTCATTCGGGGACGATACGACGCATGAAGCCCGGAATAACAGAGAGACGGAGCTTACGCCCCGCCCGGATAGTTCGGGGATTCGCGGGTGATGGTGACGTCGTGGACGTGGCTCTCGCGCAAGCCAGCACCGGTGATCCGAATGAACTCGGCTTTGTTGTGGAATTCGGCGATGTTCCTGGCGCCGACATAGCCCATTGCGGCGCGCAGGCCGCCGGCAAGCTGGTGCATCACATTGGCGACCGGGCCCTTGTAGGGCACCTGCCCTTCGATGCCTTCAGGCACGAGCTTGAGCGTATCCTTGATGTCCTGCTGGAAATAACGGTCGGCCGAGCCGCGCGCCATCGCGCCGACCGAGCCCATGCCGCGATAGGCCTTGTAGGAGCGGCCCTGCCACAAGAAGACTTCGCCGGGCGTCTCATCGGTGCCGGCGAGCAGCGAGCCGACCATCGCGATGTCGGCGCCGGCCGCAAGCGCCTTGGCGAGGTCGCCGGAATATTTGATGCCGCCATCGGCGATGACGGGCACATTGGCCTTCTTCGCCGCTTCGACCGCATCCATGATCGCCGTGAGCTGCGGCACGCCGACGCCGGCGACGATGCGGGTGGTGCAGATCGAGCCCGGGCCGATGCCGACCTTGATCGAATCCGCGCCGGCATCGATCAGCGCCTGCGCGCCGTCCCTGGTTGCGATATTGCCGGCAATCACCTGCACCGCGTTGGAGAGCCGCTTGATGCGGTTGACGGCTTCGAGCACGCGCGAGGAATGGCCGTGCGCGGTATCAACGACAATGAGATCGACGCCGGCGTCGATCAGGCGCTCGGTGCGCTCGAAACCGCCCTCGCCGACCGTGGTCGCCGCGGCCACGCGCAGGCGGCCCTGTGCGTCCTTTGCGGCCAGCGGATGCGCCACCGCCTTTTCGATGTCCTTCACGGTGATCAGGCCGACGCAGCGATATTGATCGTCGACCACCAGCAGCTTCTCGATGCGATGCTTGTGCAGCATCCGCTTGGCTTCGTCCTGGCTGACGCCCTCGCGCACCGTCACGAGGTTTTCGTGCGTCATCAATTCCGAGACCTTCTGCCTGGGATCGGTGGCAAAGCGCACGTCGCGGTTGGTGAGGATGCCGACCAGCTTGCCCGGGACATTCTTGGCCGCGCCGGTGACCACGGGAATGCCTGATATGCCGTGGTCCTTCATCAGCGTCAGCGCATCCGCGAGCGTCGCGTCGGGGCCGATGGTGAGCGGGTTGACCACCATGCCGGATTCGAACTTCTTCACCTGCCGCACCTGCGCGGCCTGGCCCTCGGCGTCGAAATTGCGATGAATGACGCCGATGCCGCCGGACTGCGCCATCGCGATCGCCATGCGCGCCTCGGTGACGGTGTCCATCGCGGAAGCGATGATCGGGATATTGAGCGGGATGGCGCGGGTGACGTAAGAGCGGATGTCGACTTCCGAGGGAAGCACGTCCGAGAGGCCCGGCTTCAGCAGCACGTCGTCAAACGTGAAGGCCTCGCGGATCGCGGGGGATGCCTGTACCGTCGCCATTGCCAACTCCTTTCGGCGGCGATCCGCCGCGATAACGTAAAAGGATGAGCGCCGCCTCCCGGCGCTGCCTGCTGCATCGCCGTCGAATCGGAGCCCATCGGTGGGGTTGACGCTGGTCGATAGCATGGCGACATGACGAATCAAAGTGTTTGCCAGCCATGCACAGGCTTTTTCAGCGCCCGCCGGCAACCGCGCCGCCGATCGCCTTCGGCCTGAATGGCCGCGTCAGGCTGGGATTTAGGTGGTTTTCCGCCGGGAACAATAGCCGGATCCGGTCGTGGCGGCGCTTAGAAGCCCGCCTCTCTAGTCGATCAACAGGTCGACCGGTACACCCAACGCGCGGGCGAATTTCTTCTGCAACTCGGCGGGCCCCTTGCGGCGGCCCGTCTCGATCTCGGACAGGTAGTTCTGGCTGATCCCGACCGCGACAGCCAGTTCGCCCTGAATCATGCCACGCCACTCACGGATGACGCGCACTACATTATCGCCGTTCGCCAGACGATCGGCGACGGCCTTCGGCAGCACGACCTCGCGCCCCTCCTTCAGGGCACGCATGGAATTACGGACAATCCGGCTCGCGCCGGCATCCTCTTGCGCCTCGGCGGCCAAGGCGACCAGTCGATCATATTCGTTGCGCGGCAGCACGGCGAGATCGTCACCGCCGGGGGTACGGATAAACTGGACATTGCTCTTTGCTGTGCCGGCTTTTGCCATGGCATCCTCTCAATCATAGATCTCGCGGCGGTGGCCTACGGCGTGAACCGTGATGGTATTGCCCGTCATCGTGAACAGGACGCGCCAGTCACCCGAACGCAATCGCATGCCTGATACGCCCTTGAGCGCTTTCACGTCACCAGCGCCGGTTTCTGCGAATGTCTTTAGCTTGAGATCGATCTGGGCGCGTGTCGCAGCGCTGAGTTTGCGCCATTGGCGGACGGCAGCAGAGGTGAATTCGATCTCTTTCACTGGCAATTATCGCACAACGCGATTCGTTCGACAAGACATCTTCGCATAATGCGATATAGTGCGCACGGCGGGAACTGAAGGTTACACAGGATTTAGCTTTCGCGGGCACTCCGCAATAGCCTCGCACGCAACGCGGTGCTAAGCCGCACCTCATCCCGCCCCTGACTCGCCTGTTCTCCGATACCGATGGACAAGCAACGCCTGATCCCGCTGATCGTCGCCACCGCTTTATTCATGGAAAACATGGATTCGACGGTTATTGCGACCTCGCTGCCGGCGATTGCGGCCGATATTGGCACCAGTCCGTTGACGTTGAAGCTCGCGATCACCTCGTACCTGCTCTCGCTTGCGGTCTTCATTCCGGCGAGCGGCTGGACCGCCGACCGGTTCGGCGCGCGGATGGTTTTTGCGGGAGCGGTCGGTGTGTTCATGCTGGGATCGATCGGCTGCGCGCTATCGTCCTCGGTCACCGATTTCGTGTTCGCGCGCATCCTGCAGGGCCTCGGCGGGGCGATGATGACACCGGTCGGCCGGCTGGTGCTATTGCGCTCGGTCGACAAGAGCGCGCTGGTCAACGCGATGGCGTGGGTGACGGTGCCGGCGCTGATCGGACCGGTGATCGGGCCGCCGCTCGGCGGCTTCATCACCACCTATTTCTCCTGGCACTGGATCTTCCTGATCAACATTCCGATCGGGTTCCTCGGCATCTTCATGGCGCTGAAATACATCGATCCGATCAAGAGCGAGAACCCGGAGCCGTTCGACCTCTACGGCCTCGTGCTTGCCGGCATCGGCCTTGCCGGTATCGCCTTCGGGCTTTCGGTCGCCGGCCTCAACCTTTTGCCATGGACGGTTGTCGCCTCGCTGATCGCGGTCGGCTCGATCTCGATGACGCTCTACGTCATCCACGCACGACGGACCGGATCGCCGGTGCTGGATTTCTCCCTGCTGAACCTGTCGACGCTGCGCGCCAGCATCATCGGCGGCTTCATGTTCCGCCTCGGCGTCGGCGCTCTGCCGTTCCTGCTGCCGTTGCTGATGCAGGTCGGCTTCGGGCTGTCGCCGTTCCAGTCCGGCCTCGTCACCTTCGCGTCCGCCGTCGGCGCCATGGGCATGAAGACGCTTGCCGCACGCATCATCCGCAGCTTTGGCTTCCGCAACCTGATGACGGTGAATGCTGTGGTGAGCTCGCTCTTCCTTGCCGCCTGCGCGCTGTTCACATCGACGACCCCGCTGCTCTTGATCATGATCATCCTGGTGGTCGGCGGCTTCTTCCGCTCGCTGCAGTTCACCGCCATCAACACGGTCGCCTATGCCGAGGTCGAGCCGGCGCAGATGAGCCGCGCCACAACGCTGGTCAGCGTCAACCAGCAGCTTGCGATCTCCGCCGGCGTCGCGGTCGGCGCGTTCTCGGTGGAGACGACGATGTTGCTGCACGGTGCGAGCGATTTGAGCGCGATCATGTTCGCGCCCGCCTTCCTGGTAGTTGCAGTCATCTCCGCGGCGTCGGCCTGGTTCTTCTGGCAAATGCCCGACGATGCCGGCCACGAGATCTCCGGCCGCAAGGCGGTCGAGATCTCCAGCCGCAAGGGCGCGGCCACCGCCGCCGTGAAGGCCGCAACCGAAGGAACGCAGGACGCGCGGGATCAGCGATTGGGATAGCGCCCGCGTCACCAACTTGTAATCGTTCTAAATCCCAGCTTCGTGTTGGTCGCAGCGCTTGACCGTTTCGCGCCCGGCTGAAAAACACGTGTGATGAGCGAACAAACCGATATCCGAACATCTCAGCCGTTGGGACTGGCCAAGCGGGGATATTCGGGCGTGATCCAGCATCTGGCCGTAGCTGAGGCAGCTTCAGCGCTCGCCGGCCACGAACTCGAGAGCCGGTTGATCGAGCTCGGTTTCGTCGAGGGCGCCCGGGTCGAGGTGCTGCACGAGGGGATCGTTGGACGCGACCCGATCGCGGTCAGGGTCGAGAACGTTACGATCGCCCTGCGCCGGCGCGAGGCCATGGCGATCATCGTCGCCTGATGGAGCGAGCGGTAACGCGATGGAAGCCCCACTGCTGCATCTCGCGCTGGTTGGCACGCCCAACAGCGGCAAGACCTCGCTTTTCAATGCGCTGACGGGCAGCCGCCAGAAGGTCGCGAACTATCCGGGCGTGACCGTCGAGCGCAAGGAAGGGTTTTTCGTCACCCCCGCCGGACGGCAGGTTTCGCTGGTGGACCTGCCCGGCACCTATTCGCTGCGCGGGCGCAGCCCGGACGAGGAAATCACCCGCGACATGGTGCTCGGCCGCACCCCTGGCGAGGCCGTGCCCGACCTCATCCTCTGTGTCGCGGACGCGACCAACCTGCGGCTGACGATCCGCCTGCTGCTGGAGCTGAAGAACACCGGCCGGCCGATGATGCTGGTGCTCAACATGTTCGACATTGCGGCCCGCCGCGGTGTGAGCGTGGACGTGCCGAAATTGTCCGAGGCGCTCGGCGTGCCCGTCGTGACGTCGATCGCAGTTCGCAAAGGCGGGATCGCGGAACTGTTGCGTCGAACCGACGAGATCGCGGCGCAAGAGCAATCACCCGTCGGGCCGAATCGATGGCAGCCCCTCACCGCCTCCCAGTTGCGCGCCACCCAGCGCGAGGCCGACCGCATCATCGCCTCCGCCGTCTCGCTACCGGCCAAGCCCGACACCTGGACCGCCCGGATCGACGCGGTGGTGCTGCATCCGGTGGCGGGACTTTTCATCCTCGCGCTGATCCTGTTCCTGATGTTCCAGGCCGTGTTCGCCTGGGCACAGCCGCTGATGGAGCTGTTGTCCTCGGCCTTCGACGCGCTCGGCCAGTTCGTGCATGACACGCTGCCGGAAGGGCTGCTGCAGAGCTTCCTGCAGAACGGCGTCATCTCCGGCGTCGGCAGCGTCATCGTGTTCCTGCCGCAGATCATCATCATCTTCCTGTTCATCCTGCTGCTGGAAGATTTCGGCTACATGGCCCGCGCGGCGTTCCTGATGGACCGCATCATGGGCGGCGCCGGCCTGCACGGCCGCGCCTTCATTCCGCTGCTGTCGAGCTTTGCGTGCGCGATCCCCGGCATCATGGCGACGCGCGTGATCGACAACCGGCGCGACCGCCTGACAACCATCCTGATCGCGCCGCTGATGACGTGTTCGGCACGCATTCCCGTGTACACGCTGATCATCTCGGCGTTCATTCCGGACCGCGATGTGTGGGGCTGGTTCAACCTGCGTGGCCTCGTCCTGTTCGGCCTCTATGCGGCTGGAATCACCAGCGCGCTCGGCGTCTCGTTCCTGGTCAAATTCTTCATGCTGCGCGATTACGCCCCTGCGCCGTTCATGCTGGAATTGCCCGACTACAAACTGCCGCGGCTGAAGAGCATCGCCATCGGCGTCTACACGCGGGCGAAGATGTTCCTGCAGCGGGCCGGCACGACGATCTTCTCGATGATGGTGCTGATCTGGTTCCTGGCATCATTCCCGACCGCGCCGACCGGTGCCCAAGATCCCGCCATCGACTACAGCCTCGCCGCGATCATCGGCAAGGCGATCGAGCCACTGCTGGCGCCGCTCGGTTTCAACTGGCAGATCGCGGTGGCGCTGATCCCCGGCATGGCCGCCCGCGAGGTCGCGGTGGCAGCGCTTGGCACCGTCTACGCCATCGAAGGTGGCAAGGAAGCCGCCGACCAGATCGGCCATGTGCTCGCCACCAAATGGAGCCTCGCCACCGCTTTGTCGTTGCTTGTGTGGTACATCTTCGCCCCACAATGCGCCTCGACGCTCGCGGTGATCCGCCGCGAGACCGGCGGCTGGCGATGGATGGCGGTCACCTTCTTCTACATGCTCACACTGGCGTATCTGGCGAGCTTTGCGACCTACAATATCGCGGTCGCATTGGGGGCAGGCTAAACCCCAAAACTATGGGTTGCTCTTGCACGGCATCTTGATGGTCGCGCGAAGGCCCGATCGGCCGGTCCCGTTGACGTTTTCGAACGCGATCGAGCCACCGCAACGATCGATGATCCGTTTCACGATCGATAATCCAAGCCCGGATCCCTCCCCCGTCGGCCGCTCACCTCGAAAGAACGGCTCGAATATCCGGTCGAGATCGCTCGGTGGAATCCCCGGCCCGGTGTCCTCGATCTGCAGGACCGCCATCTCGCCTTCACGATAGACCCCAAGGTCGACGCTTCCGCCATCGGGCGTGAACTTGACCGCGTTTTCGACGAGATTGCGCACGGCCGAGGCAAGCGACAGCGCATCACCGCTGACCGCAACAGTCTCGGCCATCCTAAAGCCCAAATCTATGTCTCGCGCGGCGGCTTCCGGCAGAAGATCGGCGACGACTTCCTTCGCTATCTCGTCGAGAGAGACGGTCTCCCAAACCGTGGCTTGCACGGCATCCTGGCGCGCAAGTGCCAAGAGTTGCTCGAGCAGATGCTTGGTTCGCCGCATGCCGCTCTTCAACGCGTTGAGACGCTCGCGCGCCTGGGGCGGCATTTCGCGCGGATCCAGATTTTCGGCCTGAAGGCTCAGCGCCGTAATCGGCGTCCGGAGTTCGTGGGCCGCGTCTGCGATAAACCGCCGCTGTTGCTCCATCATGCCGCGCATGCGATCCAACAATCCGTTAATCGACACGAGAAACGGATGTAACTCGCTCGGCATTCCCGCCGCCTTCAATTCATGGATGTCGTCGCCCCTTCTCGCATCGAGATCATGAGCCAGCTTGACCATCGGTCGGAACGAACTTGCGATCACCAATGCTGTCACCAGCAGAAGACATGGAACCAGCGCGACAATCGGCAGCAATGTCCGCAACGCCATGTCGTCTGCGATCTCGGTGCGGATCTCCGTGCGCTGCGTCACCGCGAATCGGCTGCCGTCGGCGCGCGTGCGCAGCAACAGGCGAATCGGCTGCCCTCTATATACGCCGTTGTGCAATCCGTCCGGCAGCGTCCAGAGATTACGGTCGTCGGCCGAGCCGCGCGGCGACGTTCCCAGTTCGATGACCGCAACCTCGGCCTCCGCGTCGACACCGTTGACGGGCTGGCTTTCCCTGACCGAAGCGTTCAGCGCGAACGTGCCGACCTGGATCAGGACCGAGTCCTGCATTTCGATGGCTTCGCTGTAGGCCCATAGATAAGCGAAGGTGCCTCCGATCACTCCCGTCAGCACGATAATCGCCGTGAGGCCGACGAACAGACGTGCGCGCAACGATTTCAGCATGTAGGACGATCCACCATCCACCCAACGCCGCGAACGTTCCTGATCGCAATGGCACCCAGCTTCTTGCGCACCGCGTGAATAAGGAATTCGACAGCATTGCTTTCGACTTCCTCGGTCCAGCCGTAGATCTGGCGCTCGAGTTCGCTGCGGGACAGGATCGCACCAGGCCGCATCAGCAGCGCCTGAACCAGAGCGAATTCGCGTGCGCTCAGTACCGCTTGCTCACCCAAGAAGGTCGCCTCGCGCGTGGCTGGATCAAGCCAAAGCCGGCCGTTGGTGAGAACCGGCGGCGTACCGCTGCCTTCGCGCCGCAGTACAGCGCGCATGCGCGCCAGCAATTCCCCGATCTCGAATGGCTTGACCAAGTAGTCGTCGGCACCAAGGTCGAGACCAGCCACGCGATCGCTCAAGGCGTCGCGCGCCGTCAGTACGATGATCGGAAGGCGCGCGTGTTCCGCGCGGACTCGTTTTAGAACATCGAGGCCATCGACGAGGGGCAGGCCAAGATCGAGCAGCGCGATATCGTAGGTCTCGCTGTGGATCGCCTCGATGGCGAGATCGCCGTTCCTGACCCAATCGACGGCGTAGGCGGCATCCTTCAGCGCCTCCAGAACGGCCGCGCCGATCATTTTGTCGTCTTCGACCAGCAGCACTCGCATGACAGTCGGCACCCGCTATGGAGCCGGCGGACCGGCATCGTTCGCGGCTGCGCCGGGAGTCTCGGCCGTCGCAATGCCAGTGGCCAGCGAGCAGGCTACGGTCCGTGAACGGGACATCATCTTCCCTCTGGTTCTCCTGTCGGGTCTGGGCCTCCGCGGGAAGCATGACAGCTCCGACTTAGCCGATACTTAGCTCTACTCCCGTTCATCCTTCGGCACGATCGCGCCCCTAAGTCGGAGCTAAGTTGGGACAGGCACGCTCCATTCGAAATTCGGCAACACCGCAAGACATCCCCGATTGGAGTTCCGCAAAGTGTCCTATCCTGAACGCACTGGCGCGCCGATGCTGAACAAGGTCCCTGGAGTCACGCTAATCTTCTGGGTGATCAAGATCATGTCAACGACAGTCGGCGAGACGGGCGCGGACTACCTTGCCGTGCATGTGGGTCTCGGGGCCACCGTAACCGGGCTCCTGATGGCTAGCTTCCTCATCGTGGCGTTGATCGCGCAGTTGCGCATGCAGCGCTACATACCCTGGATATACTGGCTGACAGTGGTGCTGGTCAGCGTCGTCGGCACCCAGATCACCGATGCATTGACGGACAGGCTGGAGATAAGCCTTTACGTCAGCACGGCGGTCTTCGCCCTCATCCTCGCCGCCATATTCGCCGTCTGGTACGCCGTGGAGCGGACGCTGTCGATCCAAACCATCGTGACCACGCGCCGCGAGCTTTTCTACTGGGCTGCGATTCTGTCCACTTTCGCGCTCGGGACAGCGGCGGGCGATCTTGCGACGGAAGCCCTGGGCCTCGGGTTCAACGTCGGCGTCGTGGCGTTCGCGGCTCTGATCGCATCGATCGCGGCGTCCTATGCCCTCGGCACCAACGCCGTGCTGACGTTCTGGCTGGCGTACATCCTGACACGTCCACTGGGCGCGTCGTTCGGAGACCTGCTGTCGCAGGCACGCGAATATGGCGGTCTCGGCTTCGGCACGATCCACACCAGCCTCGTCTTCCTCGCGGTGATCGTGGCTCTGGTTGCCTGGATTTCCTTCGAAGACGGCCGCACCCACAAGGCCGCAGCCTACCTTGGCGAATGAGATCGACCAAGGTCCGTGCCAGTTAACCATGGAGAGCATGATGAAAAGGAAGATTCTTACCCTCGCCGCCGGGCTTCTTGCGGTCGTTGCCGCTCAGTCGGTCCCCAACGCCAATGGAGGCGTGTCCTTGTGGCCACGCGCCGAAGCCGCCGCGTCGAAGCTCGGAGACCTGAGCCCGTTCCGCAGCATTGTCATCGACGTCGCCGCCCTGGTCGACGAGCGCGATTTTCCGGGCGCGAAGGCGCGGATCAAGGACCTCGAGACAAAGTGGGATGAGGTGGAGGCCGGATTGAAACCCCGGGCCGCCGCCGATTGGCACACGGTCGACAAGGCTATCGATCGCGCGCTCGAAGCCGTCCGCGAAAGCACTCCCGATGCCGCCAAATGCAAGAAGGCCCTCGCCGAGCTGCTGGCTGTGATGGATTCGATGAAGGCCTAGAGGCCTAGAAGTGCCTCCATTCGATCCCCTCAATCTCCGGAGTGAAGAGCCTATGGAATTCATCAACGAGAACGGCGGCGTCGACGACGCCGGCAAGGTGCCAGCCATTTCGTTGGGCTTTTGGATCGTCAAGATCTTGGCCACGACGCTGGGCGAAACCGGCGGCGATGCCGTGACGATGTCGATGGGTCTCGGCTATCTGGTTGGTACGGCGATTTTCGCCATCATCTTTGCCGTGGTGGTCGCCGCCCAGATCGCAGCGAAGCGATTCCATCCGTTCCTGTATTGGACGGTCATCATCGCAACGACCACCGTCGGCACGACGCTGGCAGACTTCGTGGACCGGTCACTCGGGATCGGCTATCTCGGCGGCTCCTCCCTGCTCGCGGCACTGCTCGTCGCATCGCTCGCGGTCTGGCATCGAACGATGGGGTCGGTCTCGATTGCATCGATCGACAACAAGGCGGCGGAAGCCTTCTATTGGGTCACGATCCTGTTTTCGCAAACGCTCGGAACGGCGCTCGGAGACTGGATGGCCGACTCGACCGGGCTTGGCTATCGCGGCGGAGCCCTGGTCTTCGCAGCAGGCATCGCCATCGTCGCTGGCGCATACCTTTGGACCAATCTATCCAGGACGCTTCTCTTCTGGGTCGCCTTCGTGCTGACCCGGCCTCTTGGAGCGACCGTGGGCGATTTCCTGGACAAGCCCCTCGATCACGGCGGCTTGGCTCTCAGCCGATATGCGGCTTCAGGCGCCCTCGCAGCCGCCATCGCGGCGCTGGTTTTTCTCCTGCCGCAGCGAGCGGACCAGCGAGCCTGACGCGATTCGTCATGAGCGCCCCTCGCTCTTGGTGACGCCGCCGCGGAACCCTGTCGCGAGCACGTAACGTTCGGAGGAATCCTGGCGGCTGGCGGCGGGTTTCACGTGACGCACGGTTGCGAAGTCGCGCTTCAATTGCGCCAATAGCTCCGCATCGGCGCCGCTCTGAAAGACTTTTGCGAGGAACGCGCCGCCGGGGCTGAGCACGTCGCAGGCGAAGGCCGCGGCGGTCTCGACGAGGCCGACGATGCGGAGCTGGTCGGTCTTGCGGTGCCCGGTGGTGTTGGCGGCCATGTCGGACATTACGAAGTCGGCGCGGCCGCCCATCATCGCGATCAGTTTGTCCGGCGCGTCATGGTCGAGGAAATCGAGCTGCGCGAAGGTGACGCCGGGGATCTCGCCCATTTCCAACAGGTCGATTGCGATCACCTTGCCCTTGCCGTCGACAGCGCCGACGCGCTTGGCCGCGACCTGGCTCCAGCCGCCGGGCGCGGCGCCCAGGTCGACGACGGTCATGCCCGGCTTGAGCAGCCGATATTTGTCGTCGATCTCGGTCAGCTTGAGGGCCGCGCGCGAGCGGTAGCCCTGCGCCTTGGCCTTCGCGACATAGGGATCGTTGAGTTGCCGCTCCAGCCACAGCTTCGAGGACAATTTCCGCTTGCCGCCGCTCTTGACCGTGACGTGGAGCCGGCCGGTCGAATCTTTCGCCATAAAGTATCTCTGGATTATGATCCGATCAATTTGATCGGATCATAATCTCCCTCTCTTTTGTTGGAGCATGATCTTATCGGAAAACCGGTTCCCACTTTTCCGGATCATGCTCGCTACGGCACGTGCAGGCACGCCTTCAGCGCGCCGTCCTCGCGCATCATCTCGACCAGCATGCCCTCGCGCAGGCCGCGATCGGCGACCCTGAGCCGCGGCAGCGGGAATGCGTTCCTGACGGCATCGAGGATCGCGCAGCCCGCAAGCACGAGGTCGGCGCGCTCGATGCTGATGCAGCTATTGTTGATGCGCTCCTCATAGCTCATGCCGAGCAGCTTTTGAATCGTCGCGGTCACGTCGGCGTCGTTCATCCAGATGCCGTCGATGCGGCGGCGATCGTAGCGCGGCAGGTTGAGGAATACGCCGGCCAGCGTCGTCACCGTGCCTGATGTGCCCAGCAGATGCATGTCGCGCAAATCCGTGCCGTGCTCGGCCGCGAACGGGGCGACATATTGCGCGACCTCGGCGACCATCCGCAAATACAACTCTTTTGTGACATCGCGACCGCCGAATTGCTCGGCAAGGCTGACCACGCCGAACGGGATCGACATCCAGGACTTGATCCAGGGCGCTGCATCCGGCCTTGCCGGATCGCGCTCGATCCGCACCAATTCGGTCGAGCCGCCGCCGATGTCGAACAGGATCGCGCCGCGGCCCCTTCGGTCGAGCAGCGGCGAGCAGCCGATCACGGCCAGCGTCGCCTCGGTCTCGCGGTCGATCACCTCGAGCTTGATGCCGGTCTCCGCGGCGACGCGGGCGCGGAAACTGTCGGCATTGGCGGCGGCACGGCAGGCCTCGGTCGCTATCAGCCGCAGCCGGCGGGCCCTGCGGTACCGGATCTTGTCGCTGCAGATCGAGAGCGCGGCGATCGCGCGTTCGATCGCGGCGTCGCTGATGGAACCGGTCGCCGAAATGCCCTCGCCAAGCCGGATGATTCGCGAAAAGGAGTCGACCACGCGGAACCCGTCCCCGGTGGGACAGGCGATCAGGAGCCTGCAGTTGTTGGTGCCAAGGTCGAGCGCGGCGTAAACGCCGCTTTCGACGGCCGCCGTAGCCAACCCTGACGGGCTCTCGCGGGCCGCAAGGCCGACGCAAGGCCGCGTGTCATCCTTCATCAACACTGTCTTTCCGCCGGCGCAGGCGCCCGCCGAAGAATTTCCTTCACGGAAACTTTAGCAGCGCCAAAGGCCTACGCAACAAATCATCACACGGGACATGCCTAATCGGGCGTTGTCGCTGAACTCACCCTACGTTATCTGGTCGAAACACTGCGAAATTGCTCCAAATCGCGGCATTTCAGGTTATTTACCATGCAAGATCACACATCTCCCGCCGCCCTCGAAAACGCCATCGCACTGCAAAAATACGGTGTCGGGCAACCGGTCCGCCGCAAGGAGGACGACACGCTGGTGCGCGGCAAGGGCAAATACACCGACGATTTCTCCCTGCCCGGCCAGGCCTATTGCTGGATGGTGCGCTCCTCCCACGCCCACGGCGTCATCAAGGGGATCGACACCTCGGCGGCCCGGGCGATGCCGGGCGTGCTCGGGGTGTGGACCGGGGTCGACCTCGCGGCCGCCAACTACAACCCCTTCACCTGTGGCATGCCGCTGAAAAGCCGGGATGGCTCCCCACTGCTGCAGACCAACCGCCTGCCGCTGCCGACCGACAAGGTCCGCTTCGTCGGCGACCCCGTCGCCTTCGTGGTGGCGGAAACGGCGGCGCAGGCGCGCGATGCGGCCGAAGCCGTCGAGCTCGATATCGAATCGCTGCCGGCGGTGACGGATGCCGCCGAGGCCGCCGAGCCCGGCGCGCCGCAGCTCTACGACCACATCCCGAACAATGTCGCGCTCGACTACCACTATGGCGACACCGACAAGATCAATGCCGCCTTCGCCGGCGCCGCGCATGTGACCAAGCTTGACATCGTCAACACCCGCGTCGCTGTGGTCTCGATGGAGCCGCGCGTGGCGCTTGCGGCCTACGACAAGACGACCGAGCGCTATACGCTGCAGGTGCCGACGCAGGGCGTTTCCGGCAACAAGGCGACCCTGGCAAAAATCCTCAACGTGCCGGCGGAGAAGGTGCGGATCCTTACCGCCAATGTCGGCGGCTCCTTCGGCATGAAGAACCTCAACTATCCCGAATATACCTGCATCGCGCATGCGGCGAAGGCGCTCGGGCGTCCCGTGAAATGGACCGACGAGCGCTCGACCAGCTTCCTGTCGGACAGCCAGGGTCGCGCCCAGCTCATTCACGCCGAGCTCGCGCTCGATGCCGATGGCAGGTTCCTGGCGGTGCGGCTTTCCGGCTATGGCAATCTCGGCGCCTACATCACCGGCGTCGCGCCCGGGCCGCTGTCGCTCAACACCGGCAAGAACCTCGCAAGCGTCTATCGCACGCCGCTGCTCGGCGTCGACATCAAGACAGTGCTGACCAACACCACGCTGATGGGCGCCTATCGCGGCGCCGGCCGGCCCGAGGCCAATTACTATATGGAGCGGCTGATCGATAAGGCCGCCGACGAGATGGGCATCAACCGGCTCACTTTACGGAAGCGCAATTTCATCAAGCCGTCACAACTGCCCTTCCCGGCCGCGTCCGGCGTCACCTATGACAGCGGCGATTTCCAGGGTGTGTTCGAGAAGGCGCTGGAGATTTCGGACTATGAGAATTTCGGCAAGCGCAAGCGGGAGAGCAAGAAGGACGGCAAGTTGCGCGGCATCGCGGTCGGTTCCTATCTCGAGGTCACCGCGCCGCCGAGCGGCGAACTCGGCAAGATCACGTTCGATCCGGACGGATCGGTGACGCTCACCACCGGCACGCTCGACTACGGCCAGGGCCACGCGACGCCATTCGCGCAGGTGCTGTCCGACCAGCTCGGCGTGCCCTTCAACAAGATCAAGCTGGAACAGGGCGACAGCGATCTGGTGCGGTTCGGCAACGGCACCGGCGGCTCGCGCTCGATCACCGCGACCGGCCAGGCCATCGTCGAGGCTTCCGCGCTCGTCATCGAGAAGGGTAAGAAAGCGGCCGGGCATGTGATGGAAGCCTCCGAAGCCGACATCGAATTCGCCGATGGCCGCTTCACCATCGCCGGCACCGATCGCTCGATCGGCATCATGGAGCTCGCGCAGCGGATGCGCGAGGGCCAGATTGCCGAGGGCGGGCCTGATACGCTTGACGTCGACCACGCCACCAAGGAGACGCCGTCGACCTTCCCCAATGGCTGCCATGTCGCGGAGGTCGAGATCGACCCGGACACCGGCGTTATCAGGATCGTGCGCTACACCGGCGTCAACGACTTCGGCACCATCGTCAATCCGATGATCGTCGCGGGACAGTTGCACGGCGGGGTCGCACAGGGCATCGGCCAGGCGCTGATGGAAGAGGTCAACTACGATGCCTCCGGCCAGCCGATCACCGGCTCGTTCATGGACTATGCGCTGCCGCGCGCCGAGGACATTCCGCCCATGGCAGTCGGCGATCACCCCTCGCCGGCAAAGTCGAATCCGCTCGGCACCAAAGGCTGCGGCGAAGCGGGATGCGCCGGCAGCCTCGCGACGGTGGTGAATGCGGTGGTCGATGCGCTGTCGGAATACGGCATCAAGCACATCAACATGCCGTTGACGCCGGAAAAAGTGTGGCGCGCAATCCAGGACGCGAAGAAGGCGAAGGCGGCGTAGGCCGCCCGCCGAGGAGAGGCGAAGGGAGCTCGTAGCCCGGGTGGAGCGCAGCGCAACCCGGGACTTCTGCACCAGCGTTGGCGAGCGGCCCCGGGTTACGCTGCGCTCCACCCGGGCTACGGATCTCCCGTAGAGAGAGGCGAAGAGGCTACGCCGCGGCTTGCTCGCGTGGCTGGTAGATCGCGATGTGCCAGCAATGCGCGAGCGGCGTGGTGCCGTTGGCGACCACGATCGCGTCGAGTTCGACGAAGCGGTGGCCCTTCTTGTCGTAATTGGCGGTGACGCGCGCGGGGGCCGTCAGCTCGTCGCCGGTCTTCGCGGCCGAGAGGAGCTGCATCCGGCTGCCGACGTGAATCCAGGGGCCGAGGATGGCGTTGTCGACGAGCAACTTGTTCATCACTTTCTGCAGCATGCCGGGATGGCCGAGATTTTCGCGCGTGTAGATCGTGTCCGTCTCCCTGATATCGGCGAGATATCCCGTCGCGGCGTCCCCGGCCCAGACGTACGGGCGGGTGCCGAGCCATTTGCCGACTTCGTAGGATGATGCGTTCACCGGCTTGCGCTCGGCGACCGCGGGGACCTCGGTGTAATCCTTGATCGAAACAGCGGGCGCCGCAGTCGGTAGCGACGCGCTGCCGGTGGCGCAAAGCTCTCCGCGGCTGAACACCTCGATCGCCAGCGCGCCGTCGCGCTCCTCGCCCCTCACCTTGGCCTGTTCGCCGTCATAGACCGGCTTAACGAAACGCGCGTCGATCAGGCCGCGATCGAGGAAATCGCGGCCCCATTTCGCAACCGGCAGGTGCATCATATAGGCCATCACGTCGACGCCGGGGACCAACCCGCCCGAGAAGCCGTACCGCCGCGCTACCGTGTCGTCATGGATCTTGTTCTCGGACTCTTTCGAGGTGTTATAGGCCGAGACGCGGTGGGTTTGAGGATTGCTCATGGGGTTCCCCTTATTTCAGTTATTTTCTGACAGGATCGTACGCCATCAACCGTCCGTGGCAAGCCTGCGGGCGGCCTCGCAATTTTCCGCCCGATGGGTTACATGCGGCCCACGAATGAACCGCCAAGCCGTGATGCCAACTGAAAACCCCACCCGCATCTATGTCGATGCCGACGCCTGTCCGGTGAAGGACGAGATCTATCGTGTCGCGCTCCGCCACGGGCTGCCCGTCAGCGTGGTCGCGGGCAATTTCATCCGTGTGCCGCAGGACCCGCTGATCGAACGCGTCGCCGCCGGTTCCGGCATGGATGCTGCTGATAACTGGATCGCCGAGCGCGCCGGAGATGGCGACATCGTCATCACCGCCGACATTCCGCTGGCAAGCCGCTGCGTGAAGGCGGGCGCGGACGTGATTGCTCCGAACGGCAAACCGTTCACGGAGCAATCGATCGGCATGACGCTGGCGATGCGCAATTTGATGACCGACCTGCGCTCGTCGGGCGAGGTCACCGGCGGGCCACGATCATTCTCGCCGCGCGACCGCTCGGCATTCCTCTCGGCGCTCGACACCGCGATCCGCCGCATCCAGCGCCGCCGCGCTGAACAGACCGCAACGGGACAAGGTTGATGGCGCCTCCTCTCATCCAGCTCAAGGACATCAGGCTGACGTTCGGCGGCACGCCGCTATTGACTGATGTCGAGCTGTCGGTCTCGGCCGAAGAGCGCGTGTGCCTGATCGGACGCAACGGCTCCGGCAAATCGACGCTGCTCAAGATCGCGGCCGGACTTGTCGAGCCTGACGCCGGCAGCCGTTTCGTGCAGCCGGGCGCGACCATCCGCTATCTGCCGCAGGAGCCAGATTTTGGCGATCACGCCACCACGCTCGCCTATGTGGAAGCCGGGCTCGGGCCGGGCGATGACCATTATCAGGCGCGTTATCTGATCGAGCAGCTCGGACTGCACGGCGACGAAGATCCCGCCCATCTCTCCGGCGGCGAAGCACGCCGCGCGGCGCTGGCGCGGGTGCTGGCGCCCTCGCCCGACATCCTGCTGCTGGACGAGCCGACCAACCACCTCGATCTGCCGACCATCGAATGGCTGGAGAGCGAATTGCAGAGCCGGCGCAGCGCGCTGGTCCTGATCAGCCACGACCGCCGCTTCCTCACGAATCTGTCGCGCGCGACCGCCTGGCTCGACCGCGGCGAAATCCGGCAGATCGACCGCGGCTTCGGTGCGTTCGAAGCCTGGCGCGACGAGGTGCTGGCGGAAGAAGAGCGCGATCAGCACAAGCTCGACCGCAAGATCGTCAACGAGGAGCACTGGCTGCGCTACGGCGTCTCGGGACGGCGCAAGCGCAACGTCAAGCGGCTTGCCAATCTGCATGCGCTGCGTTCGCAGCGGCGGAATTATCGCGGCACTGCGGGCAGCGCCAATCTCGCTGCTGCGGAGGCAGAGAAATCCGGACGGCTGGTGATCGAGGCGAAGAACATCGCCAAGGCATTCGGTGACCGCAGGATCGTGGAGGATTTCTCGATCCGCATCCAGCGCGGCGACCGCATCGGCGTGGTCGGCCCGAACGGCGCCGGCAAGACCACGCTGGTCAACCTGTTGACCGGCGCGGAAGCGCCCGATGCCGGCAGCGTGCGGCTCGGCGTCAACCTGGAAATGGCGACGCTGGACCAGCATCGCGAAAGCCTCGACCCGAAATCGACGCTGTCGGAAGCCCTGACCGGCGGCCGTGGCGACCATGTGATGGTCGGCGGCAAGCCGAAACATGTTGTCAGCTACATGAAGGATTTCCTGTTCTCGCAGGAGCAGATCCGCACGCCGCTGGAGGTGCTGTCTGGTGGCGAGCGCGGCCGGCTGATGCTGGCGCGCGCGCTTGCAAAACCCTCGAACCTCCTGGTGCTGGACGAACCGACCAACGACCTCGATCTCGACACCCTCGACGTGCTCGAGGAGATGCTCGGCGATTACGAGGGCACGGTGATCCTGATCAGCCACGATCGCGATTTCCTCGATCGCGTGGTGACGTCGGTGATCGTGCCCGAGGGCGACGGACGCTGGACCGAATATGCGGGCGGCTACACCGACATGCTGGCGCAGCGCGGCGCGGATTTGAAGCGCGAGGCGGTGAAGACGGCGGTTGTCGAGGAGAAAAAGGAAGCGAAGACTGCGGCGCCGACGGCCGCACCAAAAAGGCGGCTGAGTTTCAACGAAAAGCACGCGCTGGAGACGCTGCCGAAGACGATCGAGAGATTGCACGCGGAGATCGCAAAGCACCAGAAGCGGCTTGACGATCCGAACCTCTACGCGAAGGATCGCAAGACATTCGACGACGCCTCCGCCGCGATCGCCAAGGCGCAGCAGGAGCTTTCCGCAGCGGAAGACCGTTGGCTCGAGCTCGAAGTCTTGCGCGAAGAAATTGAACAGGCATAATCCATGACCTCTCCCCTCGCCGCAAAGATCGCCCGTGAATATGGCACGCCCTGCGCCGTGATCGACATGGACCGCGTCGAGCGCAACATCGCGCGCATCCAGGCGGCGTGCGATGCCGCGGGCGTGGCGCATCGTCCGCACATCAAGACGCACAAGAACCCGATGCTGGCGCAGATGCAGATCGCGGCCGGCGCCAAGGGCATCACCTGCCAGAAGCTCGGCGAGGCCGAGATCATGGCGGATGCCGGGATCTCCGACATCCTGATCAGCTACAATTTGCTCGGCGACGAGAAAATGGCGCGGCTCGGCGCGCTGCAGGGCAAGGCAAACATCACCGTGGCGGCCGACAATTCGGTTGTTGTCGCCGACCTCCCGAAGGCCGCGGCTGCCTCGGGCCGCACGCTGTCAGTCGTGGTCGAATGCGACACCGGACGCAAGCGCGCCGGCGTCGAGACGCCGACTGAGGCGGTCGCGTTGGCGCGGGAGATCGCCGGCAGCAAGGGGCTGCAATTTGCCGGCTTCATGCTGTATCCGACCGAAACCGGCTGGGCGGATGCGCAGAAGTTCTTCGACGAGGCGCTGGCCGGCGTGCGCGCGCACGGCCTTGACGCGGCCATCGTGTCCACCGGCGGCACGCCGAACCTGAAGAATCTCGGCAAGCTGAAAGGTGCGACCGAGCATCGCTTCGGCACCTACATCTACAACGACCGCATGCAGGTCGCCGCCGGCGTCGCCACCTGGGACGACTGCGCGCTGCACATCTATTCGACGGTGGTGACCCGCGCCGCACCCGAGCGCGGCATCCTCGATGCCGGCTCGAAGACGCTGACCACGGACACCGGCGGGCTCGAAGGCCACGGGCTGATCCTCGAACATCCCGAGGCCAAGATCGCGCGCTTTGCCGAGGAGCACGGCTTTCTCGATCTCTCCCGCAGCAACACCCGTCCCAATGTCGGCGACGTCGTCCGCATCGTGCCCAATCACGTCTGCGTCGTCGTCAACATGATGGACGAGGTAGTGATGGTGCGCGGCGAGGAGATCATCGGCACGTTGCCGGTCGCCGCGCGCGGCAAGCTGCGCTAGCTGAATCTTTGCCTGAATCTGTCAGGATACGCTGGTCGACCTCAACTCACGAACCAGCACTCCGCGTGTCTGCGACGAAAAGCCGATGGAGAACATCCGGTCGACTGCAGCGCCTATATGGCAGAGGCGCTGTCTAGTTCACGCGCTAATCTGGCGCATGTACAACGCTAGCTTGCAGGCATAAATTGCTACGACTGCGTAGCGCCCTACTGCAAAATGCTTTTCATTAGGGAGGAATTGACCGTGGCCATCATCAGGAAAGTGAAGACAGCTCGGGGCACGGAAGATAGAGACATCACACAGCCAACTCTTTCCTACCCCGACACCGACCTTCCGAGAGTGATCGTTGAGGTGTGGAACAACCGTGGACACATATTGGACCGGGACCCCCCCGACAGCAACATTCCGACGAAACAGGCCGTGGCTGAGGCTACAGAACTGATTAATCGAGAAACCGGCATGGCACTGAGGCGTGCCGTCATCATCACCGAAGAAGAGCACGATAATCACTATGCCATGCAAGACGATGACGAAATCGTCTTTGTGCTGCCGAACCTAAGCCGGATAATCAAAGGCTCAAGCCAACATCAGCTTCTCGAATCGGCCAAGCTGCTGATGGCCTGCACGCCGAATGGGATTTAGGCGTCGGCCCTGATGAGCTACCCGAACGCCCGCATTGTAGGCGGGCGCTCGTTTTTCTCTCTCAATCGAGCAAAGTGGCTCGTGCTAATCGACAAGCATTCGTAGCATCGCGGCCAGCGCTACATTTCAGCGCTGACTGATCCACAGGGCTTGAAGGTTTGAAGCGAGTGCCCGTGCAAGCACCCTTCATGTTTCTGGGCGTAGGCAAGCACGCCCATGACAATCAAAGCCACCACGACCAATCCGGCTACGAGGTTCTGCACCATGGCTGCCACTCCAGCTCAACTCATGACCAAGGCGACCAGCGCGATCGTGCCCCGGCGCGATCGTGGGATCAACGCCGGGGCGCGCTTCCTCTCCGCCGACCGGGGCTGGGGGCTGAGTGGTCAGCGAGAGGTCGCGCTGCCAAGGAGAGCACAACCGTCGAACTGATGGCAGTTAAAACTGTGCCGCGCTGCGCAAGAAATCTGGACGTCGTACAGCGCCTTCGGCTGCGATTGCGAGGCTATGTGCAACTAGCGTGGGCTAGCTCTTCGAGAGCGTCGTAATAAAGATCAGAGCCAGAAGGACCACGACGAACCACGCGGGCCGCCTCAAGGGTCCGCGAACCGGCGATCTCACGGTTATGAGCCCGCGAGTTACCCCTGCTCCAGCCCGCATTGATTTGGAGCCGGCTGCCGGAGTTGGACCAACAACCGCCCACCTACAATGCGGGCACTCTACCTGTTGAGGTAAGCCGACTGAAAACTAGGGTGTGTACTCACAATCCGAGACGCCCCCGGATCGGGACACATTGCGGTACTGAAGCGACGGTGTTGTTTAAGCGGGACGAAAGAGGTATACAATTCTCGGTAGTATTTTCAAAAAGACGCTCGTTCAGCAATCATCCCGAAGACATACTCATGAAGAGATTGCTCGCTGCAGCCAGGCAACCAGTTGTTGCCGCGGTCGGATTGATATTTTTCATATGTACCATTTGGGGGCTGGTTGTATTCTTGCGTGCAGACAGGCTCAACAACTGGCTCACTCTCAAACAGATCACCGAGAGGGTGACGATAGATTTGCCCCGCGGAACACCACTTTCACATAGCCATCCGTGAAGCGTTAGCCTTGTAGTTAGCCTTGTAGGGTGGGCAAAGCGTAGCGTGCCCACCATTCACGATCGGTGCAAGAGAAGGTGGGGCACGCTTCGCTTTGCCTACCCTACGCGTCGAGCCATCTCAACGCTCCCTTCCCCGCGGCGACGCCGGTCGCAAACGACGCCTGCAATAGAAAGCCACCAGTGGGAGCTTCCCAGTCGAGCATCTCGCCGGCGGCAAAGACGCCGGGCAAGCGGCGAAGCATGAAGTTGGCGTCGAGTTCGTCGAATGCGATGCCGCCGGCGGTGGAGATCGCGCGGGCGATCGGTGCTGTGCCGGCAAGACGCAACGGCACGGCGTTGACGAGGCGAGCGAGATCGGCGGGAGACTGCGACGGCAGAGACAAGCCTGAGGTTTTTGCCGCTTCCTGCAACAGGCCGATGGCGATGGGCGCGAGATTCAGAGCTTTGCGCAGGAAGTTCGAGAAGGATTGCTTGCCTTTCGGCATCGATAGCTTCGTGGTGAGCTCGTCGATCCCGAGATCAGGCCGCAAAGCGATATGGAGCGTTGCCTCGCCGTCGTGGAGAATCGCCTCGCGCAAATCGGCCGATAGCGCATAGATGGCGCCGCCCTCGATGCCAGTGCGGGTAACGATCGCTTCGCCGCGCAGTTGCTGCCCGCCAAAACTCAGCGCGACGCCTTTGAGCGGCTGGCCCTCGAAGCGATCGCGGAAGATATCCGACCAGGCAACAGTGAAGCCGGAATTGGCCGGCCGCAGGGGCGAGATCCTCACGCCTCTCGCCGCGAGCACATCCACCCATGATCCGTCAGATCCGAGTCGCGGCCAGCTCGCGCCGCCGAGCGCCAGGATGGTGGCGCGGGCTTCAACGGCGCGCGCTCCTTCCGGCGTTTGAAACAGCAGGCGGCCGTCATTGTCCCATCCGGTCCAGCGATGCCGTAGCAAGAGCCGCACGCCGGCGCCGTCGAGCCGGCGCAGCCAGGCGCGCAGCAGCGGCGAGGCCTTGAACGCTTTCGGGAAGACTCGGCCGCTGGAACCGACGAAGGTCGGCTGACCCAGCGCCTCGCACCAGTCGCGCAACGCTTGCGGCGGGAACGTTTCGATGGCGGCCTTAAGATGCGGCATCGCCTCGCGATAGCGCGCCAGGAACTTGGGCAGCGGCTCGCTGTGGGTGAGATTGAGGCCGCCGCGTCCGGCCATCAGGAATTTGCGGCCGGCCGACGGCATCGCATCGTAGATGGTGACCTGCGCGCCGGCCTGCGCCAGCACCTCGGCCGCCATCAGGCCGGCGGGACCGGCGCCGACGACGGCGATGTTTGCTTGGTCTGCAGGCATGGCGTGAGTTTAGAACTCGTCATTCCGGGGCGCTCGCGTCAGCGAGCGAACCCGGAATCTCAAGGTTCCGGGTTCGATGCTGCGCATCGCCCCGGAACGACGGCCTAAAGCTTGATCCCTGCTCTGGCCGCCGCCTGGGCGACGTACTTCTGCGTCTGCTCGAATGCGCCCTGCAACGCCCTGGCCTTCGACATGTCGCTGATCTCAGCGAAATGCGCGGCGATGGCATCGGGCGTCCATTCGGAGGGTGGCAGGTTGATGCCCTCGGTCTCCAGGATCTTGATCACCGCAAACGAGCCGGCGCCGGCGCCCATGATGGTGCGGGTCGGCGCATCCTCGCTCAGCATATATTCTACCGCCGGTGTGATCGCTTCGGGCTTCATCAGCGCGAGCGCCTGCGGCGGCAACAGCTCTTCGGTCATGCGGGTCGCGGCCGTCGGCGAGATGGTGTTGACGCGGATGTTGTTCTTGCGGCCCTCCTCGGCGAGCACGTTCATCAGTCCGACCATGCCGGCTTTGGCTGCGCCGTAATTGGCCTGGCCGAAATTGCCGTAGAGGCCCGAGGACGAGGTCGTCAGCACGATGCGGCCGTAATTGCGGTCGCGCATGCCGGCCCACGCCGCCTTGCAACAGTAGAAGGTGCCAACGAGATGGACGTCCAGCACCTTCTGGAAATCGGCGACTTCGAGCTTGCCGAACGACTTGTCGCGCAGGATGCCGGCATTGGCGCAAAGCAGGTCGACGCTGCCCCACTCCTTGGTCGCGCGCTCGATCATCGCCGTGACTTGCTCGAAATTCGAGACGTCGGCGCCATCGGCCATCGCGGTGCCGCCGGCTTTCCGGATTTCCTCGACCACGGTCTCCGCCGGCGACAGCGAGGCGCCGGTGCCGTCGCGCGCGCCGCCGAAACGTTGACGACGACCTTGGCGCCGCGGCTCGCGAGCCCCAGCGCGTGCGCCCGTCCGAGACCATTGCCGGCGCCGGTGACGATGGCGACGCGTCCGTCAAACCTGATTGTCATGAAGTGTGTTCCCGGTTTGTCATGCCCGGGCTTGACCCGGGCATCCATCAAAAATCAGAGCGTTTTGAGCAGCGATGGATGGCCGGGTCAAGCCCGGCCATGACGGCCGGAGTTCTAGGCGAAGTAGATCAGGGCGAGCCAGTCGGCGACCAGCGCCGGCTTCTCTTCGCCCTCGATCTCGACGGTGACATTGGTGCGCGACGCCAGCTCGGTCGGCTTACGCAGCTTGGCCTCGGCAAGCACGAAGCGGCCGCGGACGCGCTTGCCGGAGCGCACCGGCGAGATGAAGCGCAGCTTGTCGAAACCGTAATTGACGCCCATCGTCGTGCCCTCGATGACGGGCATCACCTGATAGGACATGACGCTGAGCAGCGACATCGTCAGGAAACCGTGCGCGATCGTGGTACCGAACGCGGTCTCCTTGGCACGCTCGGGATCGACATGGATGAACTGGTGATCCTCGGTCACATCGGCATAGGTGTCGATCCGCTGCTGATCGATCAGGTGCCAGGCGGACACGCCGATCTCCTTGCCGATCATGCTCTGGTAGGTTTCCAGCGACACCGGCAGTTTCGTCCAGACTTCGTTCATTCGCTAATTCTCCGATTCCGGATTGCGCACCCGCTGCAGCTCCGGGAATTCTTCCTCGCGGAACTCTACACCGCGCAAACTGTCCTCGCGATTATCCTCATGTTCGAGCCGGCGCAACTGCACGCGGCGGATTTTTCCGGAGATGGTCTTGGGCAGCTCGGTGACCAGCTCGATCTTGCGGATGCGCTTGAACGGCGCGAGGCGCGTGTGCAGATGCCCAAAGATCGACAGCGCCGTCTCCGGCGTGCGCTCGACGCCTGCGGCCAGCAGCACATAGGCCTTCGGGATCGCGAGCCGAATTGGATCGGGGCTCGGCACGACGGCGGCTTCCGCGACCGCCTCATGCTCGAGCAGAACGCTCTCTAGTTCGAACGGGCTGATGCGGTAATCGGATGACTTGAACACGTCGTCGGTGCGGCCGACGAAGGTCAAATACCCCTCCTCGTCGCTGAACACGACATCGCCGCTGCGATAGATCGCGCCGTCGGCGCCCGAGAGCTTGCCGTCATCGCCCTGATAGCCCTGCATCAAGCCGGCGGGCCTGTCGGCACCGAGTACCAGTGAGACCTCGCCTTCCCGGGTCGGATTGCCGTCGAGATCGGTGATCTCGACGCGATAGCCGGGCAGCGGCCGGCCCATCGAGCCGATCTTGACCTTCTGGCCCGGCGAATTGCCGGCAAGCGCAGTGGTCTCGGTCTGCCCATAGCCGTCGCGAATGGTCAGGCCCCATGCCGCCTGCACCTGATCGATCACCTCAGGGTTGAGTGGCTCGCCGGCGCCGCAGACTTCGCGGAGCGACACCTTGAAGCTCGACAGCTTCTCCTGGATGAACAGGCGCCACACCGTCGGCGGCGCGCAGAGCGTAGTGACGCCGCAGCGGCCGATGGTTGAAAGCAGCGACTTGGCGTCGAAGCGCGGCTGGTTGACCACGAACACGGTCGCGCCGGCATTCCAGGGCGCGAAGAAGCAGCTCCAGGCGTGCTTGGCCCAGCCGGGCGAAGAGATATTGAGATGTACGTCGCCCGGCTGCAGGCCGATCCAGTACATGGTCGAGAGATGACCGACCGGATAGCTGCGCTGGCTGTGCCGCACCAGCTTTGGCTTGGCCGTGGTGCCCGAAGTGAAATAGAGCAGCATCGGATCGTCGGCCTTGGTCGGTCCGTCAGGCGTGAAGGTTTCCGACGCATCCGCCGCCCGCTCGAACGGCAGCCAGCCGTTTTGCTGCGACGTCGCGCCGACCACGATGCGCACGAGCTTGTCGCTGCCGAGATCGGCAAACTTCCCGACCTGATCCTGCGTTGCGATTACCGCCCTCGCCTTGCCGCGGTCGAGCCGGTCGCGCAATTCGTCTGACGTCAGCAGCGTGGTCGCAGGGATCACGACGACGCCGAGCTTCATCGCGGCCAGCATGGTCTCCCACAGCGGCACGACATTGCCGAGCAGAAGCAGCAGATGATCGCCGCGCTTCAATCCTTGCGCGCGCAGGAAATTCGCAACCTGATTGGAGCGGCGCGACAGCGTGGCGAAGGAGAGCTTCGTCTCACGGTCGCTGCCGGCATCGACGATCCACAACGCCGCGCGGTCGCGGCTGTCAGGATTTTGCGCGAGCTCCGCATCGAACCAGTCCAGCGTCCAGTTGAAGGGCACCGGATCGGGCCAGCGGAAGCTCTTTACCGCGGTCTCATAGTCTGTGCGGTGCTGAAGCAGAAACGCGCGCGTTTCCTGAAAGGTCGTCATCAGGTCATTCCCTCCGCGCCCTCGTGGTCGCTAGACCGTAGCCCGGATGGAGCGAAGCGCAATCCGGGGGCGGTCGCGCCAGTGGACGAATGG
>NZ_PSRR01000077.1 GCF_004296405.1 Bradyrhizobium sp. Leo170 | reverse complement strand
GGCCAGGTCATCGCCGCGCCGTCGAGCGCCGCCGCGGCGCGCGCCTGCCCCGGCAGCAGCACCAACGCCGATAGGACGAGCACACCATGCCATTTCTTCATTCCACACCTACAAACCGCCAATGAACTGCCGCGCCGTTTCGATTGCGCCATAGTAGTCGAGATTGTCGTGGCCGCCGCCAGCCAATCGAACGAACCGCTTTGGCTCATGCGCCAGCGTGAACAGACGCTCTCCGAACATGATCGGTATCACGGCATCGTCGGTGCCGTGCATGACAAGCAGCGGCGCATTGACGCGCGTAATGCGCTCGTCGGAGCGGAACTGATCGCGCATCAACCAGCGCACCGGCACGAGCGGGAATGCCGCACCGGCAATGTCGACCGTCGAGGTATAGGGCGCCTCCAGGATCAACTTGCCGATCGGCTGTTCCGCAGCCAGTGCGACCGCAACGCCGGTACCGAGCGAAAATCCCCAGACCACGATTCGGTCCGCGGCGTAGCGCGCCGTGGTGAAGGCGTAAGCAGCAGCAGCATCCAGCAGAATGCCGCGCTCGCTCGGATATCCGCTCGAGCCGGCATAGCCGCGGTAGGAGAGCGCGACCAGGCCGGTACCGTCAGACGTCATGGCGCGGAAATGGCTGACTCGCCCTGCGAGAAAATCGCCATTGCCGGGAAAGTACAGGATCACGGGGTGGCCGGGCTTTGCCGGCACGTGCCAGACGATGACCCTTTCGCCATCGCCGGTGGTAAGCACATGTTCCTCGGCTTCAGGAAAGCCGGCCGCTTCCGGCGAGGTTCGCTCCCGCGTCGGAATCGGAAACAGCATCGCGCGCTGCTGGACGAACAGCAGCGCGAGCGCTCCGAGATAACCGACTGCAGCGACGATCAGGAGCCATTTCAGGACGAGCATCGCTGCCCGCAAGCGGCCTCACATCGCCTTGACGATGCTCTCGGTCACCTTCTTGGCATCGCCGAGCAGCATCATGGTGTTGTCGCGATAGAACAGCGGATTGTCGATGCCGGCATAGCCCGAGGCCAGCGAGCGCTTGATGAACATCACCGTGCCGGCCTTCCAGACCTGCAGCACCGGCATGCCGTAGATCGGTGAGGTCTTGTCCTCTTCCGCCGCCGGGTTGGTGACGTCGTTGGCGCCGATCACGAAGGCGACGTCAGCCTGGGCGAATTCGGAGTTGATGTCCTCAAGTTCGAACACCTCGTCATAGGGCACGTTGGCTTCCGCCAGCAGCACGTTCATGTGGCCGGGCATGCGGCCCGCGACCGGGTGGATCGCATACTTCACCTCGACGCCTTCTTTCTTCAGGATGTCGGCCATCTCGCGCAAAGCGTGCTGGGCCTGCGCCACCGCCATGCCATAGCCGGGCACGATGATGACCTTCGAGGCGTTCTTCATGATGAAGGCGGCATCATCAGCCGAGCCGAGCTTGGCCGGCTTCTGCTCGCCGGTCGCGCCGGCCGCCGCCGCGGTCTCACCGCCGAAGCCGCCGAGGATGACCGAGATGAAGGACCGGTTCATCGCGTGGCACATGATGTAGGACAGGATCGCGCCGGAGGAGCCGACCAGCGCGCCGGTGATGATCAGCGCCGAATTGCCGAGCGTGAAACCAATGCCGGCCGCGGCCCAGCCGGAATAGGAGTTCAGCATCGAGATCACGACTGGCATGTCGGCGCCGCCGATCGGGATGATCATGAGCACGCCGAGCGCCAGCGCAATGATGGTGATCAGCCAGAAGTCGAGCGCGCTGCCCGACAGCACGAGGCCGACGATGAAGAACACCAGCGCCAGGGCGAGCGCGACGTTGATGAGGTGACGGAACGGCAGGATGATCGGCGCGCCGCTCATCCGCGCCGACAGTTTCAGGAATGCGATCACCGAGCCGGTGAAGGTCAGCGCGCCGATCGCGACGCCGAGCGACATCTCGATCAGGCTCTGGGTGTGGATATTGCCGGGCGTGCCGATGTCAAAGGCCTCGGGCGCATAGAACGCGCCGGCGGCGACCAGCACCGCGGCCATGCCGACCAGCGAGTGGAACGCGGCGACCAGTTCGGGCATCGAGGTCATCGGCACCCGCCGCGCGATCACGGCGCCGATCGTGCCGCCAATGGCGACACCAAGCACGACCAGCAGCCAGGCAACGCCGTCGGACGGCGGATGGCTCGCGAGCGTGGTCAGAATCGCGATCGCCATGCCGATCATGCCGAACAGGTTGCCCTGCCGCGAGGTGGCGGGGCTCGACAGCCCCCTGAGCGACAGGATGAACAGCACACCCGCCACGAGATACAATAATGCAGAGAGATTGGCGTTCATCTCAGGTCCCCCGTCCTGTCATCATCCGCGAAGGCGGACGATCCAGTAATCCGAAATCGTCGTGCTTCGACGAAACGTCACGGCGTACTGGATGCCCCGCCTGCGCGGGGCATGACGACATCTGTTCGAAACTTCCCATGGCCGCTTACTTGGACTTCTTCTTGTACATCGCCAGCATGCGCTGGGTGACAAGGAAGCCGCCGAAGATGTTCACGCAGGCGAAGATCAGCGCCACGAAGCCGAAGCCACGCGCCCAGCCCGAGCCGCTCGAGATCATGCCGACGCCAACCGCGAGCAGCGCGCCGACCACGATCACCGAGGAGATCGCGTTGGTGACGCTCATCAGCGGCGTATGCAGCGCGGGGGTCACCGACCACACCACGAAATAGCCGACGAACACGGCCAGCACGAAAATGGAAAGCCGGAATACGAAGGGATCGACGGCCTGCGCGATATGCTCCATGGCTTCTCTCCTTAAGCTTTCGGCTGGAAGTTCGGATGGATGACGGCGCCGTCCTTGGTCAGCGCGGTGGATTTCACCAGTTCGTCATCCCAATTGACGGCAAGCGCCTTGTTCGCCTTGTCGACCAGCGTCTCGATGAAAGCCAGCAGGTTGCGGGCATAGAGACCTGAGGCGGAGGCCGCGACACGGCCCGCGACGTTGGTATAGCCGACGATCTTGATGCCATCGACATCGACGACCTCGCCCGCCTTCGCGCCCTCGACATTGCCGCCGCGTTCGACGGCAAGATCGACCAGCACCGAGCCAGGCCGCATCGATTTGACCATGTCCGCGGAGACGAGCATGGGCGCCGGGCGGCCGGGGATCAGCGCCGTCGTGATCACGACGTCCTGCTTCTTGATGTGCTCGGCGGTGAGCGCGGCCTGCTTGGCCTGGTACTCCTTGGACATCTCCTTGGCGTAGCCGCCCGCGGTCTGCGCGTTCTTGAACTCCTCGTCCTCGACCGCGAGGAATTTGGCGCCGAGGCTCTCCACCTGCTCCTTGGTCGCCGGACGCACGTCGGTCGCGGTGACGATGGCCCCTAACCGGCGCGCGGTCGCGATCGCCTGCAGGCCGGCGACGCCGACGCCCATCACGAACACTTTCGCCGCGGGGATCGTGCCGGCCGCGGTCATCATCATCGGAAAGGCGCGGCCAAAGGCTTCGGCGCCCTCGATCACCGCGCGGTAGCCGGCGAGGTTCGCCTGCGAGGACAAGACGTCCATCACCTGCGCGCGGGTGATGCGCGGCATCAACTCCATCGCAAAGGCCGAAATGCCGGCATCCGCCATCGCCTTCAGCGCGGCGTCATTGCCGTAGGGGTCCATGATGGCGATGACGAGCGCGCCGCGCTTGTATTTCGAGAGTTCGGACGCCTCCGGCCGCTTCACCTTGATGACGATGTCGGCATCCTTCACCGCATCCGCGTTCACCGTGGCGCCCACGGCGGTGAATTCCGAATCCGGCAGGCCCGACTTGATGCCCGCGCCCGGCTCGACCGCGACCTCGGCGCCGAGCGCCTTGAGTTTCTTGATAGTGTCAGGGGACGCGGCGACCCGCGGTTCGGACGGGTCGATTTCCTTGGCAACGGCAATCTTCATAAGGCCTCCGGCGGCGCGGGACAGCGCACGCAAGCAAACTTAGCGTTACTCCCGCAACGTTTGGATACCGGTTTTGGGACCGGTTTGAATGCAATTTTTTTGAGCACCGCCGGCATTGGCGGCGCGGCCGGCGAGAGATCAGACCAGGAAGAAGGCCATCAGGATGAGAATGAGGGCGACCGTCGCGGTGCCGTACTTGACCAGCATGATGAAGCCTTCATAGGTCCGCTCATGCTCGATATAGTCGTTGCCGTCGGCGGTGGTGTAAGCCACTTCGCTATGGTTTGCCATCGGTGTCCCCAGTCAAACGTCTATTTATGCCGTGCCAATACCGCAAACCGGATGGCAGGGCAACGCCACCCTGCCTATCGCCTCATTCGGAAGGCCAATTATCCCGAATCCAGCGGCTGAGGCTTTCCTCGCTGACCTCGCCGGCCGCGAGTGAGAGGATGATCGATGTTGCGTGCGCCGGATCAGGACTGAAGTTGACGCCATTCTTGATCAGAAACGTCATCATCGCCATGAAGGCGATCCGCTTGTTCCCATCGACAAAGGCGTGGTTCTTGGCGAGGCCAAACGCATAGGCCGCGGCGAGCTCAGCCAGGGAAGCCTGCTCATAGCTCCATTTGTTGACCGGCCGCTCCAGCGCCGATCGTAGCATGCCCTCATCGCGCAAGCCGGGAGCTCCGCCGAAGCGGCGGAGCTGGCGGGCATGGATGGCGATGGCTTGCTCGTAGGTGATCCAAAGCGGCTCTTTCGGCTCGCTCATTTGGAATTTCCACTACTTCGCAAGCGCGGCCAGCGTATCGCGATACTTGTCCATGACCTCGTCTGCGACTTCCATCGTCCGTTCAAAATCCGGATCGTAGGGAAGCGCCTGAAAGCCGCCGCCCGGAAGTTCAGTGATATGGAGTTGCTGACCGCGCTTGAGGTCGAGCCGCTGCATCAGCTCGCGGGGGAGCAGCAGGCCATCGGAATTCCCGATCTTTTTGATCTCGATTTTCATGGTCAGGTTCCCTGAAGAGCAGCACCAGTCCTGCGTTATACAATTGTATAACGCATTTCCAAGAACCGTTCAACAAATGTTTTACACCCCGGGGAACCGTCAGCCCATCGCCTCGAGCTCGTCGATCATCCCTGAAATCACCGACAGGCCGCCGTCCCAGAATTTCGGGTCCTTAGCGTCGAGGCCGAACGGCCTGAGCAACTCCGAATAGTGCTTGGTTCCGCCGGCAGCGAGCATATCGAGATAGCGTTCCGCAAAGCCTTCGGAGGCATGCTCGTAGACTGCGTAAAGCGAGTTCACCAGGCAGTCACCGAACGCATAGGCGTAGACGTAGAACGGCGAATGGATGAAATGCGGGATATACATCCAGAAATTCTCATAGCCCGGCTTGATTTCGATCGCCGGCCCTAGGCTCTCGTTCTGCACGGAAAGCCAGATCTGGCCGATCCGCTCGGCGGTCAATTCGCCGTTCTTGCGCTCGGTGTGCACCGCGCGCTCGAACGAATAGAACGCGATCTGCCGCACCACGGTGTTGATCATGTCCTCGACCTTGCCAGCGAGCAGCGCCTGGCGCTGCTTGGCGCTCTTGGTCTCGGACAAAAGGCGCTTGAAGGTCAGCATTTCCCCGAACACGCTCGCGGTCTCCGCGAGCGTCAGCGGCGTTGGCGCCATCAGGGCGCCGTTCTTTGCCGCCAGCACCTGATGCACGCCATGGCCTAGCTCGTGCGCGAGCGTCATCACGTCGCGCGGCTTGCCCTGATAGTTCATCAGCACGTAAGGGTGCGCTGACGGCGTGGTCGGATGCGAGAAGGCGCCGGGCGCCTTGCCCGGCCTGACCGGCGCATCGATCCAGCGGTCGGTGAAGAAGCGCTCGGCGATCGCGGCCATGTCGGTGGAAAAACCGCGATAGGCCGATAGCACCATGTTGCGCGCCTCGGGCCAGGCGATCGTGCCGGTCGCGGCAAAGGGCAATGGCGCGTTGCGGTCCCAATGCGGCAGCTTCTTCTTTTTGAACCAGCCCGCCTTCAGCCGGTAGTAGCGATGCGACAGTTTCGGATAGGCGGCGCGCACGGACGCGACCAGCGCATCCACGACCTCGCGCTCGACGCGGTTGTTGAGATGGCGGGAATCGGCGACATCCTGGAAGCCGCGCCAACGGTCGGAAATCTCCTTGTCCTTGGCGAGCGTGTTGGTGACAAGCGCGAAGGTGCGCTCATTGGCCTTGAAGGTTTTCGCCAGCGCCTCCGCCGCCGCCTTGCGCTTTACGCCATCGCGGTCCTGCAGGAAATTGAGCGTCGGCTCGATCGCGAGTTCCTTGGCGCCGACCTTGAAGCGCAGGCCGGCGATGGTCTGGTCGAACAGCCGGTTCCAGGCGGCATAGCCGCTCTGCGACTTCTCGTGGAAAAGCTGCTCGATGCGATCCTCGAGTTGATACGGCTTCTCCTTGCGCAGATCCTCGATCCAGGGCCGGTAATATGCGAGCTCTTCCGCCTGCATCGCGCGCTCGATCACATCATCGTCAATGCGGTTGAGCTCGAGCGCGAAGAACAGAAGATGCGTCGAGGCAGCCGTCAGGCGCTCTGAAACATCGCCGTAAAATTTCGTGATCGCGGGATCGACGCTGTCGCCGGCACGCACCAGGCCGGCAAAGGAGCCGAGCCGGCCGGCGAGATCGTCGATCGCTTCATAGCGTCGCACGGCTTCCGCGAGCCACTTTCCGCCATCTTCCCGCGCCGTATGTTCCGCGAGCTTGCCCCTGTGGTCGGTCTCAAACGCGACGCAATCTGCATCCATCTTCGCAAGGTCGCGCGCGACTTCCGGTGCGTCGATGCCGGAATAGAGATCGACGAGATTCCATTCCGGCAATTTGCCGGTCTTGCCCGCGGTCTTCTTCGCGGCGGACTTGTTTGCAGCGGATTTGGCATTGGCCGGCTTGCGTTGCGTTGGTTTGCGGAGAGCGGAGGAGCGCGAGGTCATCTTGCTGGTAACCTGTGTTCAATCGGAGATGCGGCGGCGAAATGTGCGGGGATGGGCAACGTTTAAGAGGGCGTTAATCGGCTTCGGCGAGAGTGCCCCGATTCGAGACAGATAAGCGTAACGCGCGGGGAAAACCATGGTTGCCACCATTTTGATTGCCGATGATGACGCAGTACAGCGCCGTCTGGTTGAAAACATGGTGCAAAAATGCGGCTACCAGCCCCTCGTAGTCGACAGCGGCGACGATGCCATCGCCGCACTCACCGCCCAGGAAAACCAGACCATCGATGCGGTCGTGCTCGACCTCGTGATGCCCGGCCTCGACGGCTTGGGCGTGCTCGCAAAGATTCGTGACGCTGGTTTGAACGTCCCCGTCATCGTGCAGACCGCACATGGCGGCATCGACAACGTGGTCTCGGCGATGCGCGCCGGCGCCCAGGATTTCGTCGTCAAGCCGGTCGGCTTCGAGCGGCTGCAGGTATCCTTGCGCAACGCGCTGAACACTTCTGCACTCAAGGGTGAATTACAGCGCATCCGCCACAGCCGCGAGGGGCGGCTCACGTTCACCGACGTCATCACCCGCAGCGAAGCGATGACAAGCGTGCTGCGCACCGCGCAGAAGGCCGCCTCATCAGCCATTCCGGTATTGATCGAAGGCGAATCCGGCGTCGGCAAGGAATTGTTCGCCCGCGCCATCCACGGCAGCAGCGAGCGCAAATCGAAGCCGTTCGTCGCGGTGAACTGCGGTGCGATCCCCGACAATCTCGTGGAGTCGATCCTGTTCGGCCATGAGAAGGGCGCGTTCACCGGCGCCACCGAACGCCACATGGGCAAGTTCGTGGAAGCCCATGGCGGCACACTCTTCCTCGACGAGGTCGGCGAACTGCCGCTGACCGCGCAGGTGAAGCTCTTGCGTGCGCTGCAGGAGGGCACGGTGGAAGCCGTCGGCGGCCGCAAGCCTGTGAAGGTCGACGTCCGCATCATCTCCGCCACCAACCGCAGATTGCTCGAACTGGTGAAAGCCGGCCAATTCCGCGAGGACCTATTCTACCGCCTGCACGTCTTGCCGCTGACGATTCCTCCGCTGCGGCAGCGGCGCGAAGACATCCCGCATCTGCTGCGGCATTTCCTCGCGCGCTTCAACGCCGAGGAAAACCGCAACATCACCGGCATCAGCGGCGAGGCGATGGCGCATCTTTCGCAGCTCGATTGGCCCGGCAACATCCGCCAGCTCGAGAACACGGTGTATCGCGCCGTGGTCATGAGCGATGGCGACCAGCTTGACCTCGCCGACTTCCCGCAGGTCACCGCGCATCAACTTGCCGACCCGAATCCGGCGCATGGCGAGCCGCTGATCGTCGCCCCGTCGACGGCGCCCGCGATGGTATCGGGTAATGATATACCAATCGCTCCGTTGCCTGCCGCGGGCAGCCTCTCGATGCTGACCAGCAGCGGCGACGTGCGGCCACTGGAAGAGATGGAGAACGAGATCATCCGCTTCGCGATCTCGCATTATCGCGGGCAGATGTCGGAGGTCGCGCGGCGCCTGAAGATCGGCCGCTCGACGCTCTACCGCAAGATCGACGAAGCCGCGGCAAATGACTCCGCCGACGGCGCCGGCGGCACCAATTGAGCCGATCGGCGTTTATGCCCCAGAGCGGGCATTAGGTCGTGGCTTCGCATGCTCAGTCCGGAACCTATTGAACCGTGGCTTGGGGGTGACAGACAAACGGGGTGCCGCGTGGCAAAAATCGCGCAAGATCGAGTGCAAGTGGTTAATCAAGGTCAGTTTGTCGTGAGTTGCCCCGCATGGCGCTGGCTGCATGAAGGGGGCGTATGTATCGTCTGCGTTGATTTTGTTGCGTGCAGGCGTGAAGCAGTTTTGATCGAGTGAGGCCAGCGCTTCCGCGCAATCTCAGGGCATGATCCGGGAAGGTCATGCTCGAACAAATCGAGCGTGATGACGGCTCTAACGAAGCGTCATCAGGCTCCAGGACCATGATGTGAGAACTGTTCCAATGCCGGGCAGTTCGCCCCAGGGGGTGTGACGATGCGTGACTGTTCGAAAGGCCGTACCGGATTCGACCGCGTGCTGATGGCCGTCGCCGCGACGTTCCTGACGGTCTCCGCGACCTCAGCGCTGGCCCAGTCGGACGCGCCGCGCGGCAGTGCCGCAGAACTCGCGATCGACGCCGCAATCCCGCGTCCCGAGCCTGCCAACGTTCCGCCGCCGACCGCGGCCGATATCAAGCTGGACACCACCGCCTCGGTGCCGGATGCGACGAAGGACGCCATCACGCCGAGCGAACCCGACGCCGCCACCAAAACCGCTGAGCCCAAGCTCGAATCCAAGCCGGCCGATGTCGTCACCGCGCCCGCCGCCGAACCGAAGCCGAGCGACGTGGCGAAGGACGCGCCCAAGGACACGGCGAAGGACACGGCGAAGGAGCCAGTCAAGAACGACACCGCCACGGTGACGCCTTCAGCCGGGCCCGCTCCTGCGACCGCCGCCGCTCCTGCGTCCGTCACGGCGCCTGCTCCGGCAACCGCCAACGCGCCTGTAGCCGAGCCCGCCAAAGAGCCGGTCAAGGCTGCGAGCAACGTGCCGGCGGAAGATCAGCTGGTTGCCGACAAGCTTCGCGAGACGCTGGCCAGCAAGACGCTGCGCACCTTTGACCGCAAGAACGAGCGCGCCGCGGTCGAGAAGTTCTACTCCGCGCGCGACTATGCGCCGGTGTTCACGCAAGGCGGCAAGCTGACCGCAACCGGCAAGGGCGTGATCGCGCGGCTCAAGGACGCCGCCTCCGATGGCCTCAACCCGGAAGACTATCCGGTGCCGGAGTTTGCCTTGGCCTTCTCCTCGCCCGACGCGCTGGCGGAAGCCGAGCTGAAGCTCACCGCCAGCATGCTGGATTATGCGCGTCAGGCGCAGAGCGGCCGGATGCACTGGTCGCAGGTCTCGGCCGACATCCTCTATCCCGAGCATCCGATCGATCCGTCGGAAGTCCTCGCCAACGTGACCGGCGCGAAGGACGCCTCCGCCGCGCTGGACAGCTACAACCCGCCGCACAAGCTCTACCGCGAGCTCAAGGCCAAGCTCGCCGAGTTGCGCGGCCAGGGCGATGGCCCGGCGATCGAGATCACCGAGGGGCCGGTGCTGGCCTACAAGCCCGCCACCAAAAAGCAGCCGGCGGATGTGCCGGAAGATCCGCGCGTGCCGCAGCTCCGCGCCAAGCTCGGCGTCAACGAGAATCCGGATGACACGCGTTACGACGCCAAGGTCGCCGAAGCCGTGCGCAAATTCCAGCGCAGCGTCGAGCTGAAGCCTACCGGCGTGCTGGACGATCGCACCGTGAAGGCGATCAACAGCCCGAAGCGCGACAGGCAGATCGACACCGTCATCGTCAACATGGAGCGCTGGCGCTGGCTGCCGCGCCAGCTTGGCGCGGCTTCCCTCGGCAACGCCTATGTCATCCTCAACATCCCCGACTACACGCTGCGGGTGATGCAGAACGGTGCGCCGGTCTGGACCACGCGGGTCGTGACCGGCAAGCCGGGACAGCACGCCACCCCGCTTCTGACCGAGACGATGAAGTACATCACGGTCAACCCGACCTGGAACGTGCCGCCGTCGATCATCTACAACGAATACCTGCCGGCCCTGCAGCAGGATCCGACCGTGCTGCAGCGGATGGGCCTGCGGCTCGAATACGGCCGCGACGGCTCGATTCACATCTCGCAGCCACCGGGTGAAGCGAACGCGCTCGGACGCATCCGCTTCAACTTCCCGAACAAGTTCCTGGTCTATCAGCACGACACGCCGGACAAGAACCTGTTCGGCAGGGAAGAGCGCGCCTTCAGCCATGGCTGCATGCGCGTGCAGAACCCGGACCAGTACGCTTCCGTGCTGCTCAACATCACGATGACGGACGAGCGTTGGACGCCGGAGCGGATCCGCAGCATGTATGGCTCGAGCGAGATCGACCTGAAATTCCCGACCCCGATCCCGGTCAACATCACCTATCAGACCGCGTTCGTGGACGATGCCGGCAAGTTGCAATTCCGGAAGGACGTCTATGGCCGCGACGCCGGCATGCTGGCGCTGCTCAAGAACAACCGCGGCAAGGACCTCGAATCAGTGGTGGCGCATGCGCAGCCGAACTATTCGCGCCCGAGCCGCAACAGCCTGCCGCCCGGCGTCAGCATCGCCAGCGAAAACACCAATTCCGGCCTGAACTTCTTCGAGCGGCTGTTCGGCGGCGGCCAGCCCGTGCCGCCCGCTCCGATTGGGCGCGGACAGTCGCGCGGGGTGTTCACCCGTTAATCCACCGCTCCCGGAACGCGCCAGATTCCAGAGCAAAATCAATGATCCCGCCCGCCCGGCGGGATCAATTACATTAACCATTATTCATTTGGCGCGGGTGGCGGCGCTTTTTCGCCACAGTCAACAGTTTAGGTGAGAGCCAACTTGGGAAACGGGATGGTAAATCTCGGTTAACCGTCCCGCTTTAAGAATGCGTTCACCGCCTTTCGCCGGGGTCTGCGAAAGAAAGGTCGAACGCTCGACGACTGGGTGGGCTCATCGGTGCTGGCTGTACGCACACGCCACTATAAACTGCTGTCGTTCCCGAAAGCCGGATGTCAGGTCGGGCTGACGTCGCTATTGCTGCTTGCAGGCGCCGGATCGGTTCACGACGCCACCGCCTTGAACGAGACCCGCACCCTCTCCTTCCACCACACCCATTCGAACGAAGACCTCACCATCACCTTCAAGCGCGACGGCCGCTACGACGAAGACGCGCTGAAGAAGCTCAATCACTTCTTGCGCGACTGGCGCACCCAGGACGAGACCACGATGGATCGTCGGCTCTTCGACATCCTCTGGGAAGTCTATCGCGACGTCGACGGCAAGCAGCCGATCAACATCATCTCCTCCTACCGCTCTCCCGCTACTAACGCCATGCTCCGTCGCCGCTCCTCCGGGGTGGCGCGCTTCAGCCAGCACATGCTGGGGCATGCGATGGATTTCTACATTCCCGGCGTGCCGCTCGAGCAGATCCGCTATGCCGGCCTGCGCCTACAGCGTGGCGGTGTCGGTTTCTATCCGACCTCCGGCTCGCCTTTTGTTCACCTCGACACCGGCTCGATTCGCCACTGGCCACGCATGACGCATGACCAGTTGGCGAGGGTGTTCCCGGACGGCCGCACCGTCCACGTCCCCTCCGATGGCAACCCGTTGAAGGGCTATGAGCTTGCCCGCGCCGACATTGAGCGGCGCGGTAATGGCGATGGCTCGTCGTCCGGCGGCGGCAAGATCGGCGGCTTCCTGACCGCGCTGTTCACGGGCAAGCCGGCTGCCGGCAGCGACGAGGACGACGAGGGCGCAGCTACGTCGGCTGCCGTCGAGAAGCCCGCGCCCGTCCTGGCTTCCGCCAGATCTGCCGACTCCAAGTCGGCCGACCCCGTGCCGATGCCACGCGCAAAACCGCAATTCGCCTCGACGATCCAGCTCGCCGCAGCCGACGCCCAGATCGTCCCGGCCGCAAAGGCCAAGCCGGCAGCGCCGGCGCCCGCCGAGAAGTCCGAGCCGAAGCTTGAGACGCCTGCCGACATCATCAATGCCCGCGGCTTCTGGGGCGACGATCTACCGGCAGCGAAACAGGCAACCGCCGCGCAGATCGCAGCCTTCAAGGCACGCGAGGCGGTCGGTGCCACCGATCCGGTGGCCACTGCCAGCGTGTCGGAGAATTTCAACAAAGCGCTCGCCTATGCCCCGGCGAACTCGTCGGTTGACCGTAGCAATGTCGTTGCCGCCTCCGCGCCGGTCCCACGCAGCGTCCGTCCGAGCCGCAATGCCGGCGCCGCCGCAACCGAGATCAACACCGTGGTCGCCAAGGGCGCGCAAGGTCAGGGCAGCGTGATCTCGACCTCGACTCGCATCTCCGCCGCCAAGGGCAACGATCTCTGGATGCGCGTGGTGATGTTGGCGCCGAGCGCGAGCAACGCCATGCTGACCACCGTGCTCGGCGATACCGACATGACCATGATGCGCGCCCATTTCGTCAAGCCGCAGGCCGCGATCAACATGACCTTCTCAAACGATCCGATGATGGGCATGAGCTGCGACAGCTTCACCGGCTCCGCCACCGCAACGCTTCCGACGACCTCCTTCGTCGTCCGCACCGCCGCGCTGCGCTGATTCGCCTCCGCAAATTCAGTGTCGTCCCCGCGAAGGCGGGAATCCGCCGCTGTCTGACATCGAAACGGAATCCTTTCCGTCATTGCGAGCGGAGCGAAGCAATCCATGCCACCACTTGCGGAGACATGGATTGCTTCGTCGCGTTGCTCCTCGCAATGACGGCGGTGTCCGGGGTCGCGCTTCGCTTGCCCGGGACGACAGGGGTGTAGTTGCGCGGCTAAGGCCTCAGATCATCCCCAGCGCTTGCATGTAGGTCTCGATGATCGTCTCCTGTTCCTGGCGCTCGTTCGGATCCTGCTTGCGCAGGCGCACGATGGTGCGCAGGGCTTTGACGTCGTATCCGTTGCCCTTGCTCTCGGCATAGACGTCGCGGATGTCGTCCGAGATCGCCTTTTTCTCTTCTTCCAGCCGCTCGATGCGCTCGATGATGGCCTTGAGCTGGTCTTTTGCGAATCGGGTCGCGGGTTCTTCTTTGACGGCAGCGGAGGTGGCCATCGGGTACTCCTGAAATGGAACTGGTGTTGAGGCGTCCTGAGCGGTATGCGCTCCTCACGCATCGCGTGTCGGAAATGACCCTCAAGTTTGGGACGCCTCCCGTCAAGGAAACGTCGCGCTCATCCACAGCGCGCCCACAAGAGATGCTGGTAGAGTCGGTGGTTACACGGTGATTCTAGTGGATACGCCGAAAATCGTAAGGGTGGGCAAAGCGCAGCGTGCCCACCTTCCTTGCACCGACCGTGAATGGTGGGCACGCTGCGCTTTGCCCACCCTACAGCTCAGTGCCCGGGGTGCGCCTTCTTCATCGCAGCCAGTTGCTCCGGCGTCGCCGTGCCCTGGTATTTTGCCTTCCACTCCTCATAGGGCATGCCGTAGACGGCCTCGCGGCTCTCATCCTTGCTGATCGCGACACCCTTGGCGTCGGCCTCTTCCTTCATCCAGTTGGAGAGGCAATTCCGGCAGAATCCGGCGAGGTTCATCAGGTCGATATTCTGGACGTCGGTGCGGTCCTGCAGATGCTGGACCAGGCGCCGGAAAACGGCGGCTTCCAGCTCGGTCCTGGTCCTGTCGTCAATGGTCATGGCCGTCATCCCGGTTTGTGATTCCCAGCATATTGATATCAGGTGGGATTCGTCACAGATTTTGCCACATCGCTGCGCAAAACAGCATGAAATCGGGTGGGATCGGCGGTTTTCGATGGCAGAAGTCCGCCTGCCTTCCGTTGACAGGCGCCGCCGAGCCACGCGAAATCGTCAATGATTCGGTGTAGCTTCGCCTCATGATCGTACTGGATTCCCTTCCCCTCCCCCCTCGTCTGCTTGCCGGTCTTCTGCCCGTGCTGGCGCTTGTGGCGGCGTGCCTGTGGACCAGCCCCGCGGCGGCCGATTTCCGGCTCTGCAACAATACCGCCAGCCGGGTCGGCATCGCGCTCGGCTACAAGGACGCCGAGGGCTGGACCACCGAGGGTTGGTGGAACATCTCCTCGCGCTCCTGCGAGACCTTGCTGCGGGGCAATCTGGTCGCGCGCTATTATTACATCTACGCGCTGGACTATGACCGCGGCGGCGAATGGTCGGGCCAGGCCTTCATGTGCTCGCGCGACAAGGAGTTCACCATTCGCGGCACCGAGAATTGCCTGGCGCGCGGCTATGACCGCACTGGCTTCTTCGAGGTCGATACCGGGGAGCAACGGGCGTGGACCGTACAACTGACGGAAGCCAACGAGCAGCCGGCGCAGAAGGTGCCGGGAATGCCGGGCGGGGTCGCACCGGGGACTCCCCCAGTGCCAGGCCTGCCCAATCCACCGGGCGGAACGCCTCCAGGCGCGTCTGGTCTACCTCCAGCCGCACCGCCCGGAAGCAAGCAATGAGAAGACTACGTCGGATCAAGATCCTCGCGACCTTGGGTCCCGCCTCCTCCGACAGCGCAATGATCCGCAAGCTGTTCGAGGCCGGCGCCGACCTCTTTCGCATCAACATGAGCCACACCCCGCATGACAAGATGCGGGACCTTGTGAAGACCATCCGCAATGTCGAGTCCAGCTACGGCCGGCCGATCGGCATCCTAGTCGACCTGCAGGGGCCCAAGCTCCGGCTCGGCGCCTTTGCCGAGGGCTCAGTGCAGCTCAACAACGGCCAGAGCTTCGTGCTCGATTCCGACAAGACGCCGGGCGACAGCACCCGCGTCAACCTCCCGCATCCGGAGATCCTGGCGGCACTGCGGCCCGGCCACGCGCTATTGCTCGATGACGGCAAGGTGCGGCTGATTGCGGAAGAGACCTCGCCCGACCGCGCGGTGACGCGCGTGGTGATCGGCGGCAAGATGTCGGACCGCAAGGGCGTCAGCCTCCCCGACACCGACCTGCCGGTGTCGGCGATGACGCCGAAGGACCGCGCCGATCTCGAGGCCGCGCTGACGACGGGCATCGACTGGATCGCACTGTCCTTCGTGCAGCGCGCCGAGGACGTCCACGAGGCCAAGAAGATGATCCGCGGCCGCGCCGCCGTCATGGCGAAGATCGAGAAGCCGCAGGCGATCGACCGGCTGGCCGACATCATCGAGGCATCCGATGCGCTGATGGTCGCGCGCGGCGATCTCGGCGTCGAGCTGCCGCTGGAGCGCGTGCCGAGCCTGCAGAAGCAGATGACGCGGATGGCGCGCCGCGCCGGCAAGCCGGTGGTGGTCGCGACCCAGATGCTGGAATCGATGATCCAGGCGCCGGTGCCGACCCGCGCCGAGGTCTCCGACGTCGCCACCGCCGTCTATGAAGGCGCGGATGCAATCATGCTCTCGGCGGAATCGGCTGCCGGCAAATATCCGGTGGAAGCGGTCACCACCATGAACCGCATCGGCGAGGAAGTGGAACGCGACCCGACCTATCGCGGCGTGCTCACCGCGCAGCGCGCCGAGCCGGAGCAGACGGTGGGCGATGCGATCGCGGATGCCGCGCGCCAGATCGCCGAGACGCTCGACCTCTCGGCGATCATCTGCTGGACCTCGTCAGGCTCGACCGCGATCCGCGTCGCGCGCGAACGGCCCAAGGTGCCGGTCGTTGCGATCACGCCGAACCTGGCGACGGGCCGCAAGCTCTCGGTCGTGTGGGGCGTGCATTGTGTCGTCGCCGAGGACGCGCGCGACCAGGACGACATGGTCGACCGCGCCAACTCCATCGCGTTCAGGGATGGCTTTGCCCGCGCCGGCCAGCGCGTGATCATCGTCGCCGGCGTCCCCCTCGGCATCCCCGGCACCACCAACATGGTCCGAATCGCCTCCGTCGCGCCCCAAAGCGACACGGAGAAGTGACGGGCGTTCGTACGGCGCATAACCTCGTAGGGTGCGCAAAGCGCAGCGTGCCCACCATTCCGGAACGCAACTGTCGACAGATGGTGGGCACGCTTCGCTTTGCCCACCCTACTTCGCTCTTGGCGCCTACGCCCCCACCAGCGCCTTCGCGGGCGTGGTGGCCTGCACCACGAGGCCGCGGGCGCGGGCGTCCATGACGCCGACGGCGCGCAATGCGAGCAGCGTCACCGTTTGCACGGCGTCGCGCAGCTTGGCGGGATCGTCGAGATTGTCGGGCGCGAGCGGCCCGACCAGCGACTCATGCAGCGCGCCGAGCAGCGCAGTGGCGGCGAGCGCGGTGTCCTGCGCCGGCAGGTGGCCGGCGCGCACCGCGGCATCGATCCGGGTGGCGATTTCGCCCGCAATCTCGCGCCGGCTGGCAAGCCGCGAGGCGGTGACGTCGACATCGACAGGCTCAGCCAGGATGCCCCAGGCGAGCTTGCGCTGCGACAGCACATGGACGGCAACCGTGGTGACCGCGGCGGCCAGCGCCGAGGACGGCCCCGGCGCAGCATCGGCCGCCCGGCGAATCGCGGCAAGCTCGTCGCGCGAGACCTCGGCGATCAGTTCGGAGATCAGATCGGCCTTGGACGGGAAATAGCGGTACACGGTTCCGGCCGCGACATGGGCGCGGACCGCAACCGGGGCGATCTGCACCGCGGCCATGCCGCCATCCGCCGCCGCCTCGCGTGCCGCAGCCAGAATGGCGCTGCGCCGGGCGGCCAGCCGCTTTACCACTTGATGGGTTCGCCGATAGACCATGGCGCGGTTCCCGTCCCCAGGCTCTCGCCGGCTCGGGATCGGCCGAACGAGACTTCACTATTTTGGGCGATCGAGCGCGGATCGCTGCAAAAGATGAACACCTATTCATGGCGTCTGGCAAGACGGATTTGTGCCGTCTGGAATGCACAAAAAGAAGGGGTCCCACCGCCGGGACCTTGGTTACTCCCAGCTTAACGCGCCGCCGTTCTGGTATTCGATCACGCGGGTCTCGAAGAAATTCTTCTCTTTCTTCAGGTCCATCGCCTCCGACATCCAGGGAAAGGGATTGTCGGCTTCATCGAATACCGGCGCGAGCCCGAGTTGGGCGCAACGGCGATTGGCGATGAAGTGCATGTAGGTTTCGCAGAGTGCCGCGTTCAATCCGAGAAAGCCGCGCGGCATGGTGTCCCGCCCATAGGCTGCTTCGAGCTCGGCCGCCGTCCGCACCATCTCGCGAATCTCCTCCTGGAACGCCTTCGTCCAAAGATGCGGATTCTCGATTCGGATCTGGTTGATGACATCGATGCCGAAGTTCAGGTGGATGGATTCATCGCGCAGGATGTACTGATACTGCTCGGCGATCCCGACCATTTTGTTGCGCCGGCCGAGCGAGAGGATCTGCGCGAAGCCGGTGTAGAACCACATGCCTTCGAAGATGACGTAGAAGGCGACGAGGTCGCGCAGGAACGCCTGGTCGGCTTCCGGCGTCCCGGTCCTGAAATCGGGATCGTCCAGATGCTGTGTATGCTTCAGAGCCCATGCCGCCTTGTCCGTGATCGAGGGCACCTCGCGGTACATGTTGAACAGCTCGCCTTCATCGAGCCCCAGGCTCTCGACGATGTACTGGAAAGTATGGGTGTGCACGGCCTCCTCGAATGCCTGCCGCAATAGATATTGCCGGCATTCCGGATTGGTCAGATGGCGATAGATCGCCAGCACGATGTTGTTGGCGACGAGGCTTTCGGACGCCGCGAAGAAGCCGAGATTGCGCTTGATCGCGCGGCGCTCGTCCTCAGTCAGGCCGTCGCGCGATTTCCACAGCGCGATGTCGGCCTGCATCGAGACTTCCGTCGGCATCCAGTGGTTGTTGCAGGCGGCAAGATATTTCTCCCACGCCCATTTGTATTTCAGCGGCAGCAACTGATTGACGTCGGCGCGGCAGTTGATCATCCGCTTGTCGTCGACCGAGACACGGCCGCCATGGCGATCGATGGCGCCGAGGCCGGTCTGGTTGCCGGCTGCGGCGAGGTTCATGACGGGGATGGCCGCGTGGCGCGCGGGCGCGGTGGGCTCTGACCAGTCGAGCATGGTGTTATTCCTTATTCCGCTGTTCACTGGCAGGCTTCGCATTCGGGATTGTCGATCGAGCAGGCGATGGCGCCGGACAAGTCCGGGGCGGTGGACATCGCCGGGGCAACTGTAACGGCGTTGAGCTTGCCGTCGGTGCCCTTCAGCGTCGACTTCTCGACATGGGTGGCGCTGCGCGAGCGCAGGTAATAGGTCGTCTTCAGGCCGCGCTGCCAGGCCAGGCGATACAGCGCATCGAGCTTCTTGCCGGAGGGGTTGGCGATATAGAGGTTGAGCGACTGCGACTGGTCGATCCATTTCTGCCGCCGCGCCGCCGCCTCGATCAGCCAGGCGCTGTCGATCTCGAACGCGGTCGCGTAGAGCGCCTTGACATCATCGGGGATGCGGTCGATCGCACCGAGACTGCCATCGAATATTTGAGATCGCTGACCATCACCTCGTCCCACAGCCCGCGCGTCTTGAGGTCGCGAACCAGGAAGGCATTCACGACCGTGAAGTCGCCGGACATGTTGGATTTGACATAGAGATTCTGGTAGGCGGGCTCGATCGATTGCGCCACGCCGCAGATGTTGGAGATGGTTGCCGTCGGCGCGATCGCCATCACGTTGGAATTGCGCATGCCGACCGTCTTGACGCGCTCGCGCAAGCCGTCCCAGTCCAGCGTGCGCGAGCGATCCATCGCGACTTCACCGCGCGCTTCGGCAAGCAGCTCGATCGAATCGATTGGCAGGATGCCCTGGCTCCACAGCGATCCCTCGAACGACGGATAACGGCCGCGCTCGGCGGCGAGATCGACGGAAGCCGAGATCGCGTGATAGGCGATCGCCTCCATGCTGGTGTCGGCGAAGGTGACCGCCGCCTCGGACGCAAGCGGGATACGAAGCACATGCAGCGCATCCTGAAATCCCATCAACCCGAGGCCGACCGGCCGGTGCCGCAGGTTGGAGCGCCGTGCCTCGGGGATGGTGTAGAAATTGATGTCGATGACATTGTCGAGCATCCGCATCGCGGTCGCGACCGTCCGCTTCAGCCTGACCGAGTCGAGCCCGCGCTCGCCGATATGGTTGAGCAGGTTGATCGAACCGAGATTACAGACCGCGGTCTCCTCATCCGAAGTGTTGAGCGTGATCTCGGTGCAGAGATTGGAGGAATGGATCACGCCGACATGGCGCTGCGGCGAACGCAAATTGCAGGGGTCCTTGAAGGTGATCCAGGGATGTCCGGTTTCGAATAGCATGGTCAGCATCTTGCGCCAGAGATCGACCGCGCGGATCTTCTTGGATACGCGCATCTCGCCGCGCGCGGCCTTGTCTTCGTAGGACGCGTAGCGCTCGGCAAAAGCCTTGCCGTAGAGATCATGCAGATCGGGCGTCTCGTCCGGCGAGAACAGCGTCCATGCGCCATCGGCCTCGACGCGCTGCATGAAGAGATCGGGCACCCAGTTGGCGGTGTTCATGTCATGGGTGCGGCGACGATCGTCGCCGGTGTTCTTGCGCAGGTCCAAAAATTCTTCGACGTCGATGTGCCAGGTCTCGAGATAGGCGCAGACCGCGCCCTTGCGTTTTCCGCCCTGGTTGACGGCGATCGCGGTGTCGTTGGCAACTTTAAGGAACGGCACCACGCCCTGGCTCTCGCCATTGGTGCCCTTGATGTGCGCGCCAAGCCCACGCACGCGGGTCCAGTCATTACCGAGGCCGCCGGAATATTTGGCAAGCAGCGCGTTGTCCTTGATCGACTTGAAGATGCCGTCGAGATCATCAGGAACAGTGGTGAGAAAGCAGGACGACAGTTGCGGCCGCAGCGTGCCGGAATTGAACAGCGTCGGCGTCGACGCCATGAAGTCGAAGGAGGACAGGAGATTGTAGAACTCGATCGCGCGTGCCTCGCGGTCGATCTCGCGCAATGCCAGACCCATGGCGACACGCATGAAGAAGGCTTGCGGCAATTCGATCCGGTCGCCGCGGACATGCAGGAAATAGCGATCATAAAGCGTCTGCAAGCCGAGGAACTGGAACGCGAGATCGCGCTCCGGCTTCAGCGCCGCGGCGAGCTTGTTCAGGTCGAAGCGGCCGAGCTCGGGATCGAGCAATTCGGCGCGGATGCCGGCCTTGATATAGACCGGGAAGTATTCGCCATAACGCACGGCCATGTCCGCCTGCGACGCAGTGGTTGGTGCGCCCTGCACGAAGGACAGCACTTCGGTGCGGAGCTTGTCGAGCAGCAGGCGCGCGCTGACATAGGCGTAATTCGGCTCCTGCTCAACCAGCGTGCGCGCCGCCATCACGCTGGCGAGCGCGAGTTCATCCTGGCTGATGCCGTCATACAGATTGCGCTGGATTTCTGCCACCACAGGCGCGGCATCGACGCCGTCGACCCCGGCGCAGGCCTCGCCGACGATCATCGCCAGCCGCGCATGGTCGAGCGGCACCTTGTTGCCGTCCGCGAGCGTGACGTGGATGATTGGGCCGGCCGCGGCCTTTGCTGATTTCGCGGCCTGCTGCTCGGCGCGCTGCCGCGCCCGCTCCTCGCGATAGAGCACGTAGGCCCGCGCCACCTTGTGATGGCCGCTGCGCATCAGCGCCAATTCAACCTGGTCCTGGATGTCTTCGATATGAAAGGTGCGGCCTTCGCTCATCCGGCGTGACAGCGCGCCGACGACTTCGGCGGTCAATTCCTCGACCGCTTCGTGCACGCGGCGCGACGCAGCCGCCGTATGACCCTCGACCGCGAGGAAGGCCTTGGTCATTGCCACCGAGATCTTGCCGGCATCGAATTGCGACACCGTGCCGTTGCGGCGGATCACCTGCATCGGCAGCCGCGCCTCCGGCGCCGCGATCGATTCGGGGCGCAGGTGAATGAGAGACGACGCGGTGGCTTCGCGATCGAGAGAGAGTGACATCTTGCAGACCCCGTGATGTTTGTTGGGGCCGGATGCCGGAGGCGACGCTGCGTGATGATGCCGGCGGTGCACCGGCATGAGCCTGCAAGCGACCGCCGGGACACCCCGCCCGTGGACGTTATTTGCTGTCACGGCAGGTCTCCTGGCTCGCAGGTCGGCGTTACTCCCCGTCTTCCCAATGCGATCCCGCATCAGTGACGTCTAAAGTCGGGAGCAACTCACTGCTTACAGTTGCGGGGGCAGCGCCGGATTCTCGCGATAAATGCGCGATCACTGGCTTCCCTCTTAGCCACCACTCCTTGCGTCATGATGGACCGTGACAGCTACATCTGGTGCGATTTGGGGAATGGTGTCAATGGGACGTATGGGCGAAGCGCAAAAATTTCGGCCCATGCCGTTGACGCTGTGAACAACCGGCGCCACGCGCACGTGATGTCATCCGAGTTGACGTTCGCGCGATCTTGCCGGTAAGTGAACGCGTCGTGGTTCTTCGGAGAGATCTTTTTTCCGGAGCTAAGAGGGAAGCCGGTGTGAAGCCGGAGCTGCCCCCGCAACTGTAAGCGGCGAGCCGCGGTCCACAATTGCCACTGAAGCCTGCAAAGCTTCGGGAAGGCCGGACCGCAGCAACGACCCGCGAGCCAGGAGACCTGCCTCGACAACATACACGTCCTCGGGCGGGGTGTCCCGGTGGTGCGGTTGCGATTCCGTGCACACCTCGCGCAGGGAATCCAGACGTGTCACTACGGCCTTTGCCCCCAACTCATGGGGTTAAGCCAATGTCTTCCACTTCACTTGCTGTTGCATCTCTCGGAACGCCGCGGATCGGTCCGCGCCGTGAACTGAAATTCGCGCTGGAACGCTTTTGGTCCGGCGCATCGGACGAAAAGACGCTGATCGAAACCGGCATCGGGCTCCGTGCGGCCAATTGGGCGCGGCAGAAGAAGCTCGGCATCACCGTGATCCCGTCGAACGATTTTTCGTTCTACGATCAGGTGCTCGACACCTGCGCGATGGTCGGCGCGATCCCGGAAACCTATGGCTGGACCGGCGGCGCAGTGCCGCTTGCGACCTATTTCGCGATGGCGCGTGGCACCAGGGCCGACGCGCATGACGAGGCCTGCGGACATGCCCATCACGCGCACGGCGTAGCGGCGCTCGAAATGACGAAATGGTTCGACACCAACTATCATTACATGGTGCCGGAGCTTCGCAAGAACCAGTATTTTGCGCTCGCCTCGCGCAAGCCGATCGAAGAGTATCAGGAGGCGAAGACACTGGGTTATCAGACGCGCCCCGTGCTGATCGGCCCGGTCACGTTCCTGAAACTGGCCAAATCCAAGGACGCGCATTTCGACACGCTGTCGCTGCTCGACAGGCTCTTGCCGGTCTACATCGAAGTGTTGCGCGAGCTCGCTGCCCGCGGCGCGGAATGGGTGCAGATCGACGAGCCCTGTCTCGCAACTGATCTGGATGCCGCAGCTCAGCAAGCCCTACGGCGCGCCTATTCCGGAATCGCCAAAGCAGTGCCGGACATCAGGATCATGCTGGCGACCTACTTCGGCGGGCTCGGCGGCAATCGTGCGGTCGCGTTTGACCTTCCGGTCGCCGGCCTGCATCTCGATCTCGTGCGCGCGCCTGAACAGCTCGGCGATCTCATGGATGTTCCGAAGCAGCGCGTGCTGTCGCTCGGCGTGATCGACGGCCGGAATGTCTGGCGCGCGGATCTGAGCCGGATCCTCGATCAGCTCGAGCCCGTTGTCGCAAAGCTCGGCAAGGAACGCGTCCAGATCGCGCCATCGTGCTCGCTGCTTCATGTGCCAATCGATCTCGCGCTGGAGACGAAGCTCGATCCCGAGGTGAAGACCTGGCTCTCATTCTCGGCGCAGAAGCTCGAAGAACTTGCCGCCCTCGGCGCAGCTCTTGGAAGTGGCCGGGCCCATGCGTCCGAAGCGATCCGAGCATCCGATGCCGCCGCGGCCGCGCGCAAGATCTCGCCGCGGATTCACGATGCGAAGGTTGCCCAGCGTCTCGCCGCCATCGATGACGGCACGCGCCATCGTGCCAGCCGGTTCGCCGAGCGCGTCGAGGTGCAGCGCGAGCGGTTCAACCTGCCGCGCTTCCCGACCACGACCATCGGCTCCTTCCCGCAGACGACCGATGTCAGGAACGCACGCGCCGCGCATGCCAAGGGCGCACTCAGCGATACCGCGTACAAGACCTATCTGCAGCATCAGACCGCGCGCGCCATCCGTTGGCAGGAGAGCATCGGGCTCGACGTCCTGGTCCATGGCGAGTTCGAGCGCAACGACATGGTGCAGTATTTTGGCGAGCAGCTTTCCGGCTTCGCCTTCACCGAACTCGGCTGGGTGCAGTCCTACGGCTCGCGTTGCGTCCGGCCGCCGATCCTCTACGGCGACGTCTCGCGACCGCAGCCGATGACGGTCGAATGGTGGCAATTCGCGCAGTCGCTGACGACAAAGCCGGTGAAGGCGATGTTGACCGGCCCCGTGACCATCCTGAACTGGTCGTTTGTCCGCGACGACCTGCCGCGCAGCGAAGTCTGCCGACAGATCGCGCTCGCTATCCGCGATGAGGTGCTCGATCTCGAGATGTCCGGCGCCGGTATGATCCAGATCGACGAGGCAGCGCTGCGGGAAGGCCTGCCGCTGCGCAGGTCGGAATGGAAGGCCTATCTCGATTGGGCGGTCGACAGTTTCCGCATCTGCGCCTCCGGCGTGCAGGACGAAACCCAGATCCACACCCATATGTGCTACTCCGAGTTCAACGACATCATCGACGCCATCGCGGCGATGGACGCCGATGTCATCTCGATCGAGACCTCGCGCTCGAAAATGGAATTGCTCGACGCCTTCCGAAATTACCGCTACCCGAACGAAATCGGCCCCGGCGTCTACGACATCCATTCACCGCGCGTGCCTGACATTGGCGAGATCACCGATCTCCTCAAGCTCGCAAGGCAACGGCTCTCCGACACCCAGCTCTGGATCAATCCCGACTGCGGCTTGAAGACCCGCAAGTGGGAGGAGGTGCGTCCGGCGCTCGCCAACATGGTGGCCGCCGCGCGCGAATTGCGGTTGCTTGCCTAAACAGTGAGGCCCCGTCTCGTATCCTGCGGCGGCTCAAGAAGGAGAACCCCATGCGCTTCTGGATTCAATGCACGAGGTTCGAGACGGGGCAGCCCATCCACATCAACATCGCGCTCGTCGGCAGCATGTGGCGCGACGGCGAGCGCACCGTGCTTGCCTTCGTCGGCGGCGATGGCGAGAGGATCGATGTCGCCGAAACGCCGGAGCACATTCTGGCCGTGCATCTCGGCGCGCCCGGGAGGGCATGACGATATGCAGTCGGTTAATAACGTCATTGCGAGAAGCAAAGCGACGAAGCAATCCATTTCGCCGCTTGCGGAGGTATGGATTGCTTCGTCGCTTGCGCTCCTCGCAATGACGGTGTCGTCCTGGCGAAGGCCAGGACCCATAACCACCGATGCCTGTTGTGGAGCGAGCAAGCAGATACGGCTTTGCGCACCACGAGCACCTGTGGTTATGGGTCCCGGGTCAAGCCCGGGACGACGACGGAACGTGGTCGGGAGCAATCAAAAAGCAAAAGCCCGGCGCGAGGCCGGGCTTCTGTGCGTCTTGCCTCTCTGATCGCGCTTACGCCTGAGGCTGCGGCTCCAGGCCGGGGTCCGGATCTGGGCGCGGGCGCGACTTGCCGGCGGGCGGCACGGCGGAGGCGCGCGGCGTGGTCGGCTCGAGCACGGACTCGCGGTTCGGCTTCTTACCCTTCAAGAGATCGACGATCTCGTCGCCGGTCAGCGTCTCGAACTCGAGCAGGCCCTTGGCCAGTGCTTCGAGATCGGCGCGCTTCTCGGTGAGGATTCGCGTCGCCTCGTTGTAACCTTCCTCGACCAGGCGCTTGATCTCGGAATCGATCTTCTGGACCGTCGCCTCCGAGGCGTTCTGGGTGCGCGACACCGACATGCCCAGGAAGACCTCGTCCTGGTTCTCGCCATAGGAGACGGTGCCAAGCTCTTCCGACAGGCCCCAGCGCGTGACCATCATGCGCGCCAGACGTGTCGCCTGCTCGATGTCGGAGGCCGCGCCCGAGGTGACTTTCTCGCGGCCGAACACCAGTTCTTCCGCGACGCGGCCGCCCATCATGATGGCGAGCCGCGAGGTCATCTGCTCCAGCGACATCGACAGCTTGTCGCGCTCCGGCAATTGCATGACCATGCCGAGTGCACGGCCGCGCGGAATGATGGTCGCCTTGTGGATCGGGTCGGTAGCGACGACGTTGAGGCCGACGATCGCGTGGCCGCCTTCGTGATAGGCGGTCAACAGCTTCTCTTCCTCGGTCATGACGAGCGACTTGCGCTCGGCACCCATCATCACCTTGTCCTTGGCCTCTTCGAACTCGGCCTGCGTCACCATCCGCTTGTTGCGGCGGGCGGCGGTCAGCGCGGCCTCGTTGACGAGGTTCATCAAGTCGGCGCCCGAAAAGCCCGGGGTGCCGCGTGCGATGGTCTTCAGGTTGATATCGGGCGCCAGCGGCACCTTGCGGACGTGAACCTTCAGGATCTGCTCGCGGCCGACGACGTCAGGATTCGGCACCACGACCTGACGGTCGAAGCGACCGGGCCGCAGCAGCGCCGGATCGAGCACGTCGGGCCGGTTGGTGGCGGCGATCAGGATCACGCCCTCATTGGCCTCGAAGCCGTCCATCTCGACCAGCAACTGGTTCAGCGTCTGCTCGCGCTCGTCATTGCCACCGCCAAGGCCGGCACCACGGTGACGGCCGACCGCGTCGATTTCGTCGATGAAGATGATGCAGGGCGCATTCTTCTTCGCCTGCTCGAACATGTCACGCACGCGCGACGCACCGACGCCGACGAACATCTCGACGAAGTCAGAACCGGAAATGGTGAAGAACGGCACGTTGGCTTCGCCCGCGACCGCGCGCGCGATCAGCGTCTTGCCGGTGCCGGGAGGGCCGACCAGCAACACGCCGCGCGGAATGCGTCCGCCCAGGCGTTGGAATTTACCGGGGTCGCGCAGGAATTCGACGATCTCCTGCAGGTCCTGCTTGGCCTCGTCGACGCCGGCGACGTCCTCGAACGTCACCCGGCCATGCGCCTCGGTCAGCATCTTGGCGCGCGACTTGCCGAAGCCCATCGCCTTGCCGGCGCCGCCCTGCATCTGTCGCGACAGGAAGATCCACACGCCGATCAGCGCGATGAAGGGCAGCCAGGAGACCAGGAGCGAAACGAACCACGGCACGTTGTCGCCCGGCGGCTTCGCAGTGATCTGCACCTTGCCGTCATAGAGGCGCTTCACCAGCGTCGGGTCGTTCGGCGCGTAGGTCTGGAAGCTCGAGCCGTTGGTGAAGGTGCCATGGATTTCCGGGCCCTGGATCACGACGTCGCGGACATGGCCCTGGTCGACTTCGCTGAGGAGCTGCGAGAACGAGATATCCTGCGAGGACGCGCGCTGACCCGGGTTCTGGAAGAGCGTAAACAACGCCAACAGCAGCAAGACGATAATGACCCAGAGGGCGAAATTCCGCAGATTGGCGTTCATTGATCTTCCTTCGTGGTCGCGCGGATCGCGGCCTCAAAACTATCCTCGGGCGGCCTGGGGCAGGCACTTCAGGAAATCCCTGGGAATCCCCCCTTCAGCGACTGCATACAATTTAGGTGCCGTGGGAGTATATGCCAAGGGAACTGCACAGGACTATTTAGCGCATCCTAACCCGATTCCCGGTCAAATAATGGCGCAAACGTCCGGGTTTTAGGGGGGTAGTTAAGCGGATATGACGGGAATTTTCCTATTCGCCTGAATATCAGCGGGCCCGGCTCCGGCGCGGTGGTGCCGGCTCGACCCGGATCCGCCCATTGGCGAGCCCAATGACCGCGCCGGCGAGCGTCTGCTTCAGCTTACCCGTCCCCTGCATCACCGCCTGATCGAGTGCGGTGAGCAGGGCCTCGACCTTGCCCAGTTCGGCCGGTCCCTCATGGCCCACGCGGTCGATCGCGCGTTTGAGCAGGCGCAGCCGGATCTCCTCGGGAAGGGCCACAAAGGCCCCGGCATCGAATCCGGGCGCCGCACCGCCATCGCGCAGCGCAAGGTAGCGCTCGGCACCATCAGCCAGCACTTCCACTGCGGCATTGGCCCGGGCGAGCCGCGCCGCGAGCCGCGCCAGGTTCCGGGCATCGCCACCCTCTGCAGCCAGTGCCGGCATCAGCACGCGCAGCCGCGGACGCGTGAACGCCGTGTCACGATTGGTCGGATCGACCGCGTAGCCGATCCTGGCTTTCTCCAGGGTTGCGACCAGCCGCGCCTTGGGAACAGCGAGCAGCGGCCGCGCCAACCTCACCCCTTCGCGCTCGGTCTCGCGCGCCATCGCGGCGAGGCCGGCGATGCCACTGCCGCGCAACAGCCGCATTAGAAGCGTTTCGGCCTGGTCGTCGCGGGTGTGCGCCGTGAGGATATGCGTCGCCCCGCTCGCACGGGCCGCTTCGGCCAGCAGGCGATAGCGCGCCTCGCGTGCCGCCTCCGGCAGGCCGCTGTTCGGCTTGGTGCCGGTCCAGCGCAGCGTCCGATGGGGCAGATCGAGCGTGCCGGCAAGGCGCTTGACCTCACGCGCTTCGCGCGCGGCCTCCGGGCGCAGGCCGTGGTCGACGGTAACTGCGATCAGCCGCGGCCCCTGCTTGAGTGTCCGGCGCCAGCGCACCGCGAGCCACATCAACGCCACCGAGTCCGGACCGCCGGACACGGCCAGAACGATCGCTGGCGCGCGCTTCCACTCGTCTAACAGACGTTTGGCTTCGGTTGCGGAAATCGCGCTATTGTCATCAGACATGGCGGTGCCATCGATCGCGGAGCCGAAAGGCCCCAGCGGCACCGGTTTAGCACTTGATCCGCTTCTGCTCACGGTCGACGGCGGCTCTGACGCCCGTGGAAGCCCGCGGATATTTCCGCGTCACTTCGCCGAGCGCGGCGCAGGCGGCTTCCTTCTCCTTCAGCGCCGCCAGTGACTGGCCAAGCCGCAGCAGTGCGTCCGGCGCCTTGGCCGACTTGTCGAATTTCGTGGTCACGCCGAGGAAGGACTCGGCGGCGTCACGATACTGCTGACGCTGAAAATAGCTCTCGCCGAGCCAATATTGCGCATCCGGGATCAAGGGGTCGCTCGGATATTTCTGGGAGAAATTCCGCATGGTTTCCTCGGCGAGCGCATAGTCCCTGCGCTGCATGTAGCCGATGCCGAGGTCGAACTCGTCCTTCGATGTCGCCGATGGCGGCAAGGTGGTCAGCGCGGCGGTGGCGCCGCCCCCTGCCGGTGCGCCGGCACTGCGTGGGCTGGTGTTGCCGAGGTCGAGCGTTCGC
>NZ_PSRR01000076.1 GCF_004296405.1 Bradyrhizobium sp. Leo170 | reverse complement strand
CGCGCTGCGGGCAGGAAAGAGCCTGCTGCCGGCCGGCGTGATCCGGATCGACGGCCAGTTCGCCCGCGGCGATGCGGTGATCGTCCGCGGCCCCGATACCCATGAGATCGGCCGCGGCCTCGTCGCCTACGACGCCGACGACGCCGAGAAGATCAAGGGCCGCTCTTCCCCCGACGTGATGGCCATCCTCGGGATCAGCGGCCGGGCGGAGATGATCCACCGGGACGATCTGGTGGTGGGCGGTCCGAGGATTGTCGATCCGGCCTGATCGCCAAAGCATGTCGTCCGGGTCGATATCTCTCCGAGCGCTCATCACCCGAACGACCTCGATGCCGTCGGGCAACGGGACGTAAAAAACAATATAGCTCCCGACAGGAAAGCTGCGCAGATTTCGCCGCAATTCCGGACGCGCACGGCCCGACAGCGGGTTCTGTACGAGCATTTCGAAGATTTCACCGATACGATCAATCTGCCTGTTGGCGGCGCTGACCGAATCGCCCGCGATGAAAGTCCAAATCGAATCGAGGTCGCGATCGGCTTGGGGAAGCTTACGAAATCTATTCGCCACGTTTCCGCGCGGCCAATAATTGCCGTCCCCGCGCTTTCACAGATTCCATCATTTCGTGGATATCGACTTCCTCCGCCGGACCGCTATCAAAACCTTTCTGGATCTCGGCGCGCAGCGCTTCGAGCTTGGCCTTGCGGCGCTCTTCGCGCTCTTCGATCAGGCGCAGGCCATCGCGCAAGACCTCACTCGCCGTCGAATAGCGGCCGCTCTCGATCAGGCCTTGGATCATGTCCTCGAAATGCTTGCCGATGCTGTAACTGGTGGCCATGGTCGTACCTGCAGATATCAATAAATGATATTTAATGATATCAACGACGAGGGGCAAGGCACCTGCTGCCAAGCTCGGCCATTGGCCGATGGCAGGCGTCGCCCGCCAGCCATGCCGGTTCCTCGCCTCGCCAAGACCCCGATTTCCGTGCTAGACCATGGCCTTAACAGAACGCTGGGACACCCCATGACTGCGCCGCTGAAGGCGATCGACGGTAACGCCGATCTGCCGACCCTGATGAATGAACTCGCGACACAAGCGCGTGCCGCCGCGCGCGTGCTGGCGCTTGCGCCGCCCGAGCAGAAGAACCGGGCGCTTGCTGCCATCGAGCGTGCCATCCGCGAGAACGCGCCGGCCATCCTTGCCGCCAATACCGAGGATGTCGCCGAGGCGCGCGCGAGCGGGGCGACCTCGGCGTTCGTCGACCGCTTGACGCTGACGCATGCGCGCGTCGATGCGATGGCCGACGGCGTCGCCACCGTGCGCAACATTCCCGATCCGGTGGGCGCCGTCACCGAGAGCTGGCAGCGGCCGAACGGCATGACCATCGAACGCGTCCGCGTGCCGCTCGGCGTCATCGCCGTGATCTTCGAGAGCCGCCCCAATGTCGCGGCGGACGCCGGCGTGCTGTGCCTGAAGTCCGGCAACGCCGTGATCCTGCGCGGCGGCTCCGACAGTTTCCGCTCCTGCCGCGCGATTCATGACTGCCTGGTGCAGGGCCTGCGCGAGGCCGGCCTGCCGGAAGCTGCGATCACGCTGGTGCCGACCCGCGACCGCGCCGCGGTCGGGCTATTGCTCACGGGGTTGAACGGCGGCGTCGACGTGATCGTGCCGCGCGGCGGCAAGAGTTTGGTCGCGCGCGTGGAAGCGGAAGCGCGCGTGCCGGTGTTCGCCCATCTCGAGGGCGTCAACCACGTCTATGTCGACCGCTCCGCCAATCTCGAGATGGCGAAGTCGATCGTGCTGAACGCCAAGATGCGGCGTCCCGGCGTCTGCGGCGCGGCCGAGACGCTGCTGGTCGATCGCGCCTCCGCCAGCTTGAAACCGCTGGTCGAGATGCTGATCGATGCCGGCTGCGAGGTGCGCGGCGACGAGACGGTGCAGCGCGTCGATGCTCGCGTGAAGCCGGCAACCGAGGAAGACTGGGACACCGAATATGAGGATGCGATCATCGCGGCTCGCATCGTCGACGGTGTCGATGAGGCGATCGCGCATATCCACCAGCACGGCTCGCGGCACACCGACGCCGTCGTGACGGAGGATAAGGCTGTTGCCGAGAAATTCCTCAACGAGGTCGACTCCGCGATCGTGCTGCACAACGCCTCGACGCAATTCGCCGACGGCGGCGAATTCGGCTTCGGCGCGGAGATCGGGATAGCCACCGGCAAATTCCACGCCCGTGGGCCGGTCGGCGCCGAACAACTGACAAGCTTCAAGTATCGCATTCACGGCACCGGACAGACGCGGCCGTGAAGCCAAACTTGTGATCCCGTTGAAGCCAGCCCAGATCGCGTCGCCATCGGTCGCGCAGGCGCTTCCGTTCTACACCAACGGAATGCGCATCGGCCTGCTCGGCGGCTCCTTCAACCCGCCGCATGCCGCGCATCGCGCCATCAGCCAGTTCGCGCTCAAGCGGCTGCAGCTCGACCGCGTCTGGTGGCTGCTCACGCCGGGCAACCCGCTCAAGAATCACGACGGCCTGCATGCGCTCGCCGAGCGCTCCGCAGCCGCACTGAAAGTGGCCGACGATCCCCGGATCGATGTGAGCTGTCTCGAAGCTGTCATCGGTACGCGCTACACTGTTGACACGATCATCCATTTGCGGCGCCGCGTTTCCGGCGTGCATTTTGTCTGGATCATGGGCGCCGATAACCTCGCGCAGTTCCACCGTTGGAAAGACTGGCGGCGCATCGCCTCCGATGTGCCGATCGCCGTGATCGACCGTCCGCCACAAAGTTTCCGCGCGCTCGCCGCGCCCGCCGCACAGGCGCTTGCCCGCTATCGTCTGCCCGAGAATCAGGCGCCCCGGCTGGCGGATCAGCAGGCGCCGGCCTGGGTGTTTCTCACCGGCATGAAATCCAATCTGTCTTCGACCGGCCTTCGGAACCCTGATGGCAGCTGGAGGACGGTCTAGCGCATGATCGCGTGGATCATGCGGCAAGTGGTGTGGGGCTTACTGGAATATTGAAACCCTTAACCCCACATGCGTAGTATAGGCGGCGGGCACCGAGATTCGGCGTTCGCGATACAGTGAAAGGAATGGTCCCTGGCCACACCTGTATTGTCCAAGTCTGTTTTACCCAAGGTAGCTAACAAGGCAGCAAAACCTGCGCGTAAAACATCGACCCAAACTGCGGCCTTGAAGGCGCAAGGCGACGCCGACAAGACCCTGAATATGATCCTCTCCCGCCTCGACGATATGAAGGCGGAAGAAACGGTCACCATCGACCTTCGCGGCAAATCAGCATACTCCGACTACATGGTCATCACCTCGGGCCGGGCCAACCGGCACGTCGGTGCGATCGCGGAGAACGTCACGAAAGCCCTGAAGGAAAACGGCATCGGCAAAATCCACGTCGAAGGCTTGCCCAACTGCGACTGGGTGCTGATCGATTCCGGCGATGTGATCGTGCACGTGTTCAGGCCCGAGGTGCGCGAGTTCTACAATCTCGAGCGGTTGTGGACGCAAAGCCCGGTCGCGGCGGTCTAGATCTCTGAGCCGATGCAAATCGGCCGAGGCGCATGCTAACATGCGTTAATGCGGTTATTCGTCATCGCAGTCGGCCGATTGAAGCAGGGCCCGGAGCGGGAACTGGCGGAGCGCTATCGCGAGCGCTTCGACGATATCGGCCGCAAGCTCGGCTTCCGCGGCCTGGACGTTCATGAAATTTCGGAAAGCCGCGCGCGCGACGCCGCAACCAGGATGGCCGAGGAAGCGGCGGCGATCTCGGCGTTGATCCCGGAAAAGCATGTGCTCGTGGCGCTGGATCAGCGCGGCGAGAACGTCGACAGCGCGGCATTTGCAGGGTATCTCCGGCGCTGGCGGGACCAATCGGTCGCCAACACTATTTTCGTCATCGGCGGCGCCGACGGACTTTCGCCTGATTTGCAGCGCAAGGCCAAGCTGCGCGTCGCATTCGGCGCGGCGACCTGGCCGCACCAGATGGTCCGGGTCATGCTTCTGGAACAGATTTATCGGGCGGCGACCATTTTGGCCGGCCACCCCTATCATCGCGCGTGAACCGACAACAGAAAGCGCTGAACAATCCGATGCCGTCGCTGCGCGACCCTCACCGTTATCCCGACGCCGCGCGCCGCTGCCGGTATCCGGCATCCTGGCTTCCCCTTCCGGTCGTATTGTTGACGGCAAGCCTTGCCACAGTCGCAATCGCGCAAACTCCGCCGCAACAGCAACAGACCGCGGCAACCGCGCCGTCGCCCGATATCATCAAGCAGCGGGAGCAGGAGCTTGAGGCCACCCGCGAACAGCAACGAAAAGCCACCGAGCTGCAGGAGAAATTGAAGGCCGACATTGCCGCGATCGGCCAGGACCGCAGCAAGCTCAACCAGCAGATCATCGACATTGCGGGCCAGGTGCGCGGGGTCGAAGGTCGGATCGTCGATGCGGAGGCGAGGCTGCGCCCGCTCGACAGCCGCGAGCAGGAGATCCGCACCTCGCTCGATTCACGCCGCGCCGAGATCATCGAGGTGCTGGCGGCGCTGCAACGTGCCGGCCGGCGCACGCCGCCGGCGCTCCTGGTGCGGCCAGAAGACGCATTGCAGTCGCTGCGAACCGCGATGCTGCTCGGTGCGGTCGTACCTGAATTGCGGGGGCGCGCGGAGAAGCTGACCGCCGACCTCGGCGAGCTGGTTGCATTGCGCAAGACCATCGCCAGCGAACGCGATGCGATGGCGCGCGACCGCGACAAGCTCAGGGAAGACCGGGTCCGGCTCGCGGCGCTGGTCGAGGAGCGGCAACGCCAGCAGAGCGCGATCGAAAAGGACATGGCAGCGGAAGGCGCGCGGGCCATCGCCCTGTCCAAGCAGGTCGACGACCTGCAGGGCCTGATCGCCAAGATGGAACAGGATCTGAAGAGCGCCGCAAAAGCGGCCGCCGCCGCCAACCTCCAGGGCACGCCCGCCGCCCCGAACGGAAAGCCCAATCTGGGCGCTTTGAAGGATTCGGCGCGGCTGAGCCCGGCGGTCGCCTTTGCCTCGGCCAAGGGCCTGTTCGCCTATCCCGTTAACGGTACCAGGATTCGAGATTTTGGCGGCTCTGACGGTGCTGGCGGCGTGCAAAAAGGCATTTCTTTGGCGGCGCTGCCCGGCGCCCAGGTCACAACCCCGTGTGACGGCTGGGTCGTCTATGCCGGACCCTTTCGAAGCTACGGTCAACTCTTGATCCTCAACGCCGGGGGCGGGTATCATGTTTTGATCGCCGGGATGGAGCGTATTTCGGTAAACATCGGCCAGTTTGTACTTACGGGGGAGCCGGTCGCGACCATGGGGTCCACATCCCAGGTTGCTTCCATTTTCGCAACAAACGCGAGCCAACCCGTGCTCTATGTGGAGTTCCGTAAGGACGGCACTCCAATTGATCCAGGCCCATGGTGGGCCGCAAATGAAGGCGAAAAGGTTCGCGGATGATGCGCAAGACTTCTGTAATTCTCCTCAGCGCCGCATGCGGTGCAGCGTTGACGCTGTTCGTTACCCAACCGCGCGCCGTGCTGATGGGATCAAGCGCGCGCGCCGCGACCTCGGACACCTACCGCCAGCTCAATCTGTTCGGCGACGTGTTCGAGCGCGTGCGCAGCGACTATGTCGAGAAGCCCGATGACAGCAAGCTCGTGGAATCCGCGATCAGCGGCATGCTGGCCGGGCTTGATCCGCACTCGAGCTACATGGACGCCAAGAGCTTCCGCGACATGCAGGTGCAGACCCGCGGCGAGTTCGGCGGGCTCGGCATCGAAGTCACGATGGAAGACGGGCTGATCAAGGTCGTCTCCCCGATCGACGATACCCCGGCATCGAAGGCCGGCATCATGGCCAACGACATCATCACCACGCTCGACGACGAGGCGGTGCAGGGCCTGACCCTCAACCAGGCCGTCGAGAAGATGCGCGGGCCGGTGAACACCAAGATCCGGCTGAAGATCGTCCGCAAGGGCCAGGACAGTCCGATCGAGGTCACGCTGGTGCGCGACAACATCCGTGTCCGCTCGGTGCGTGCCCGCGTCGAGGCCGACGACATCGCCTATATCCGCATCACCACCTTCAATGAGCAGACCACCGAGGGCCTCAAGAAGGAGATCGCGAATCTCTCGAGCCAGATCGGCGACAAGCTGAAGGGCTACGTCATCGACCTCCGCAACAACCCGGGCGGCCTGCTGGAGGAAGCCGTGACTGTGTCCGACGCCTTCCTGGAGCGCGGCGAGATCGTTTCGACCCGCGGCCGCAATGCCGAGGAAACCCAGCGCCGCGCCGCCCATGCGGGCGACCTGACCAAGGGCAAGCCGGTCATCGTGCTGATCAACGGCGGCTCGGCCTCGGCCTCCGAAATCGTCGCCGGCGCGTTGCAGGACCACAAGCGGGCGACGCTGGTCGGCACCCGCTCGTTCGGCAAGGGCTCGGTCCAGACCATCATCCCGCTCGGCAGCGGCAATGGCGCGCTGCGGCTGACCACCGCGCGCTACTACACGCCATCCGGCAAGTCGATCCAGGCCAAGGGCATCGTGCCCGACATCGAGGTGCTGCAGGACGTGCCGGATGAACTGAAGGCCCGGACCGACACCAAGGGTGAGGCCTCGCTGCGCGGCCATCTGAAGTCCGACGGCGACGAGAAGACCGGCTCGCAGTCCTACGTGCCGCCGGACGCCAAGGACGACAAGGCGCTCAAGCTGGCCGACGACCTCCTGCATGGCATCAAGTCCACGGCGAGTTCGGCGCCGCCGCCCGCGAACGGCGACAAGGCTGCGGTCGACAACAAGCAGGGCAGCAAGGCCGCGAACTGATCGGCCACCGCGAATTCAGACCAAGGGCGGCCCTTTCGGCCGCCCTTTTTATTTGGAAGGTGCCGTTGCCCGGGTGAAGCGCAGCCTAACCCGGGACCGCTGTATCCGCGTCTAAGAGCGCCCCGGGGGGTTACGCTGCGCTTCACCCGGGCTTCAGGGCCGACCTTCTCTGCAACCGGCTGCCACGTGCTATCGTCGGCGGATCTGATTCGGGGGGTTCATGGCAGAGGCGGCCGACGAACTGAGCGCACCGCTCGGACAGGAAACCGTGGCCAAAAAACGCCGGTTCCAGGTGCCGTTCACGGCCACGCAGGCGCTGGCGGTGATGCTCGGCCTGATCCTGGTCACCTTCGCCGGTATCGCCTTGTTCAACGACGATCCGCTCGGCGGCGAGCCGATCGCCCATATCGCCTTGCGCATGGCGCCGGTGGCGGAGGAAAAACCCGCGGCGGCCGGCCCTGCCGCCGAGCCTGCAGCGAAATCGCCGCCCAGGCAGGCTTCCGGCGAGAGCAAGACGGTCACCATCATCGACGGCTCAAGCGGCGCGCGGCATGACGTCGTGATCGGCGGCGATGCCACCGACAAGGCCGAGTCCGACGCCGCGCCAGGGCCGATGGCCGGCATTGACCAGCGCCTTCTGGAAAAATCGCGCTATGGCATGATCCCGATGGTCGCCGACGGCTTGAGGCCGTTTACGGTCTATGCGGCCGATGCCGACCGCGCCAAGGCGGCAAAAACGCCCGTGGTGGCGATCGTGGTCGGGGGGCTCGGCGTCGGCGCCGCCAAAACCACCGACGCCATCATGAAACTGCCGCCGGCGGTGACGCTGGCCTTCACGCCTTATGGCGCCGATCCGACAAAGCTTGCCGAACGGGCGCGTGCGCAGCGCCACGAGATCCTGCTGCAAGTCCCGATGGAGCCGTTCGATTACCCGGACAATGATCCCGGCCCCCAGACGCTGCTCACGACCCTGAACGCGGAACAGAATCTCGACCGGCTCTATTGGCACTTCAGCCGCATCCAGGGCTACGCCGGCATCGCCAATTTCATGGGCGCCCGTTTCGTGGCGACCGATCCGGTGATGCAGCCGATCATGCGCGAAGCGGCCAAGCGCGGTTTGAGCTATTTCGACGACGGCGCCACGCCACGCAGCGTCGCAGCCTCGCTCGCCGCTGGCCAGGCGCTGCCCTTTGCCAAAGCCGATTTCACCATCGATGCGGTTCCGACGTCGGTGGAGATCGACCGCATGCTGGTCAAGCTCGAGACGCTCGCCAGGGAACGCGGGGTCGCGGTCGGCGTGGCCTCGGCGCTGCCGATTTCGATCGAGCGCCTCGCGGCCTGGACCAAGACGCTCGAGGCGCGCGGCATCCTGCTTGTGCCATTGACAACCGCGATGCTGAAATCAAAATCGGGCTAGAGCATTAACCTGATGGCGCGACTTCCGGACCCCGCCCGTCTTGCAGATCATGATCCGCGAGGATGATATCGGGTCATGGTCTCGTCTTTTTGTTGGAGCGTGATCGTTTTGGAAAACCAATTCCCACTGGTTCCCGATCACCCTCTGGGAGTCCTGATCGAATGACGCGTTACGAAGAGCTGCCTTACCGGACCTGCGTCGGCGTGATGCTGCTCAACCGAGACGGGCTGGTCTTTATCGGACGCCGCGCCGGCGGCATCGAGCATGTCGACGACACCCACATCTGGCAGATGCCGCAAGGCGGCGTGGATCCCGGTGAAGACGTCTGGGAAGCCGCCAAGCGCGAGCTCTACGAGGAGACCAGCGTCCGCTCGGTCGAGAGGCTCGGCGAAGTCGACGACTGGCTGATCTACGATATTCCGCGCACGGTCGCAGGGCGCGCCTGGAAGGGCCGTTATCGCGGCCAGCGCCAGAAATGGTTCGCGGTGCGCTTCACCGGGAAGGACAATGAGATCGACGTGGAACGTCCCGGCGGCGGAGGCCACAAGGCCGAGTTCTCGAACTGGCGCTGGGAGCCGATGAAGAATCTCCCCGAATTGATTGTGCCGTTCAAGCGGCCGGTCTACGAGCGCGTGGTGCAAGAGTTTACCAGGCTCGCGGGCCGATAGGAATGTCCGAGGAAAAGCTATACCGCCCCAATGTCGGGATCGCGCTGTTCAATACGTCCGGCCGCGTGCTGATCGGCCATCGCTTCCGGGACGATGGTCCGGAAATCATCCTTCCCGGGCTCGAATGGCAGATGCCGCAGGGCGGCATCGATGCTGGCGAAGAACCGCGCCAAACGGTCATGCGTGAACTCTGGGAGGAGACGGGTGCGGTCTCCGCCGACTATCTCGGCGAGACCGACTGGGTCACTTACGAATTCCCGCCCTACAACGGACCGCCGCATCGTCTCGGCAAATTCCATGGACAGCGGCAAAAATGGTTCGCGCTGCGCTTCACCGGGCGCGACGCGGAGATCGACCCGCTGACACCGCGCAACGGACAGCCGGCCGAATTCGACGCCTGGCGCTGGGAGCAGCTCGACCGCGTCCCCGACCTCGTCGTGCCGTTCCGCCGCGAAGTGTACCGGCATGTCGCCCGCAGCTTCGCCGCCTTTGCGCAAGCGCGCTGAGACCGGATTGCGGAACCTCACCTCGTCCAGGTGAACCCATTACTCGGATAGCGGGAGCTCGGCGACATCAAGGATGGTGCCGATGCCATGCCGCAAGCGGCGCATGGCGCTGTCTTCGCTCGCGAGACCGAACGCCAGCATCGAGCGTCCGGTCACGGCATAGACGTGGCCGAACGGAAAGCTCGGCAGTTGCCCCTCCGGCTGGTTGGTGTCGATCAGCCCCTGCCAGTGCTGTCCTTCCGGGACCTTCGGCAACGTAAAGTTCACGACGTCGAAATGGGCGTTGTAGATCAACAGCAGGGTCGCATCCGATCCGCGGCGTTTGATGCCGGTCTCCTGGGCGCGACCATCAAGCAGCAATCCAAAGCAGCGCACATTGCCGTCCTGCCACTGCTCGACGGTCATTTCCTCGCCCGACGGGGCGAGCCAGGTCACGTCCTTGACATCAAGCTCCTCATTGTGAGTGCCGATCAGAAAACGGCTCCGATAAAGGATCGGAAACGCCTTGCGCATCGCGATCAGCTTTCGCGTGAATTCGCGCAAGGCGCGCCCTTCAGGCGATATCTTCATCCAATCGAGCCAGGTGGTCTCGTTGTCCTGCGCATAGGCGTTGTTGTTGCCCTTCTGGCTGTGACCGAATTCGTCGCCGGCGAGCAGCATCGGCGTGCCGTGCGACAAGACCATCGTGGCAAGGAAGTTGCGCTTCTGCCGCTCGCGCAACGCGACAATCTCCGCATCCTGGGTTGGACCTTCGACGCCGTGATTCCATGAGTAATTGTTGGAATGGCCGTCCTGGTTGTTCTCGCCATTGGCTTCGTTGTGCTTGTCGTTGTACGAGACCAGATCGTTGAGGGTGAAGCCATCATGGGCGGTGACGAAGTTGACACTCGCCCACGGCTTGCGGCCGCGCTTGTTGAACAGGTCTCCCGACCCGGTGATGCGCTTGACAAAATCGGCGACCTGTCCGGCATCCCCCTTCCAGAAGCTTCGCACGGTGTCGCGGAATTTGTCGTTCCATTCCGCCCAGCCCGGCGCGAACTGGCCGACCTGGTAGCCGCCGGGGCCGATGTCCCATGGCTCCGCGATCAGCTTGACGCTGGAGAGCACCGGGTCCTGCCGACAGGCATCAAGGAAGCTGCCGCCCTCGTCGAAGCCGTAGGGTTCGCGTGCGAGAATGGTGGCAAGATCGAAACGGAAGCCATCGACGCGCATCTCCGTTGCCCAATAACGCAAGGAGTCGGCGACCATCTGCAGCACGCGCTGGTGCGATAGATTGACGGTGTTTCCGGTACCGGTATCGTTGACGTAGTAGCGCTTCTGGTCGGGCAGCAGCCGATAATAGCTCGCGTTATCGATGCCCTTGAAGGACAGCGTCGGTCCGAGCTCGTTGCCTTCGGCAGTGTGGTTGTAGACCACGTCGAGGATCACCTCGATGCCGTGGGCATGGAATTGGTTGACCATCTCCTTGAACTCGGTCGCCCAGAGCGTGCGCAGATAGCGCGGATCCGGCGCGAAGAAAGCGAGCGAGTTGTAGCCCCAATAATTGCGCAGACCCTTGTCGACCAGATAGCTGTCGTCGACGAAGGCATGCATCGGCAGCAGCTCGGCGCTGGTGACGCCGAGCGAGCGCAGATACGCTGATACGTTTGGGCAGGCGAGGCCGGCGAACGTGCCGCGATCGGCCTCCGGCACCAATGGATGCAGCTTGGTGAAGCCTTTCACATGCATCTCGTAGATGATGGTGCGCTCCCACGGTGTCGCGGGCTTGCGGTCACGCCCCCAGGTGAAAGCGGGATCGATCACCCGGCACTTCTGCACGAGATGGACATTGTCGCGGTCATCAAACGATTTGTCGTTGTCGGGATCGCCGATCTTGTAGCCGAACAGTTCGGGGCCCCATTGCAACTGCCCGACCAATTGCCGGGCGTAGGGGTCGATCACCAGCTTGTTCGGATTGAAGCGATGGCCGGCGTCCGGTTCATAGGGACCATGGACGCGATAGGCATAAACCAATCCTGGACGCGCGGTCGGCAGATAGCCGTGCCAGACTTCGTCGGTATATTCAGGAAGCTCGATCCGCTCGACCTCGGTTTGGCCTGCGTCATCGAACAGGCACAGCTCCACCTTGGTCGCGTGCGCTGAAAACAGCGCGAAGTTGACACCAAGGCCATCCCAGGTGGCGCCTAAGGGAAATGGCCTGCCTTCGCGAACGGCGGAGCGACGCAGCAACTGCGCCGCCTGCGCGAGCTCACTAGCTGCGGCTGATCTATCCATCGGAAACGCCTGCCCTTCGGTTAGATGAACGCCTGCACCTCACCATCGTTCCTCTGGTCGGGCCGCTGCGCCTCTGGGCCAACCCCACCCGCGGCCAAGCGGCGCTGCATCGCGGCAGAAAATTTCACCTCGCCCTCTTGAATCGGAATTCTACGTTCCCGGTTCGACTTCCGCTCAGGGGCGGTTCCCGGCCCCCCGGTCCTGTGACATCATGGAGGAGAGCAATCCTCTCGGCCCAGGCCGAACGACCGAGCCCGGAAGGCCGCTTAGAGTGCGATCCGGAAAAAGTGGATACCGCTTTCCCGAAAACGACGATGCCCAAACAAGGACGATAGAACGCAGTTGATCCATCAAGGGGAGAGGAGAAAACGTCATGGCCGCGAAAGACGTGAAGTTCTCAACCGAAGCCCGCGAGCGCATGCTGCGTGGCGTAGATCTGCTGGCGAATGCGGTCAGGGTGACGCTCGGACCGAAGGGCCGCAACGTCGTGCTGGAAAAATCCTTTGAAGCACCGCGCATCACCAAGGATGGCGTCACCGTCGCCAAGGAGATCGAGCTCGAGGACAAGTTCGAGAACATGGGCGCACAGATGGTGCGGGAAGTCGCGTCCAAGACCAGCGACATCGCGGGTGACGGCACCACCACCGCAACTGTGCTCGCACAGGCGATCGTCAGGGAGGGCGCCAAGTCGGTCGCCGCCGGCATGAATCCAATGGATCTGAAGCGCGGCATCGACCTCGCGGTCGACGCGATCGTCGCCGACCTCAAGGCCCATGCCAGGAAGATCACCTCCAATGATGAGATCGCCCAGGTCGGCACCATCTCCGCCAACGGAGATGCCGAGATCGGCCGCTTCCTTGCCGATGCGATGCAGAAGGTCGGCAATGAAGGCGTGATCACGGTCGAGGAGGCAAAGAGCCTCAACACCGAGCTGGAAGTGGTCGAGGGCATGCAGTTCGACCGCGGCTACATCTCGCCCTATTTCGTCACCAATGCCGAGAAGATGAAGGTCGAGCTCGAAGAGCCCTATGTCCTCACTCACGAGAAGAAGCTGGTCACGCTGCAATCGATGTTGCCGCTGCTGGAAGCGGTGGTGCAGTCCGGCAAGCCGGTGCTCATCGTCGCTGAGGACATCGAGGGCGAGGCGCTGGCGACGCTCGTCGTCAACAAGCTGCGCGGCGGCTTGAAGGTCGCCGCGGTGAAGGCGCCGGGTTTCGGCGATCGCCGCAAAGCGATGCTCGAGGATATCGCCATCCTTACCGGCGGCACCGCGATCTCGGAGGATCTCGGCATCAAGCTCGAGAGTGTCACGCTGAACATGCTCGGCCGTGCCAAGAAGGTCGTGATCGAAAAGGAGAGTACGACCATCGTCGATGGCTCCGGTGCCAAGAAGGACATCGAGGCACGAGCCACCCAGATCAGGACGCAGATCGAAGAAACCACCTCCGACTATGATCGCGAGAAGTTGGAGGAGCGGCTTGCCAAGCTCGCCGGCGGCGTCGCCGTGATCCGGGTCGGCGGCGCGACCGAAATAGAGGTGAAGGAGCGCAAGGACCGGGTCGAGGACGCGCTGCACGCCACCCGCGCGGCAGTCGAGGAAGGCATCCTTCCCGGCGGCGGCGTGGCGCTGCTGCGCGCCTCGAAGGCGCTGGAGAGGATCAAGATTACCAATGCCGATCAGAAGGCCGGTGTCGAAATCGTGCGTCGCGCCTTACAGATACCGGCGCGCCAGATCGTCGAGAATGCCGGCGAGGACGGTTCGCTGGTGGTCGGCAAGCTCCTGGAGCGCGCCGACTATAGTTGGGGCTTCAATGCCGCGACCGGCGAGTACGAGGACCTGGTACGCGCCGGCGTGATCGATCCGGCGAAGGTGGTTCGCACCGCATTGCAGGACGCGGCATCGGTTGCCTCGCTCCTGATCACGACGGAAGCATTGGTCGCCGACAAGCCGAAGAAGTCCGAGCAGACGCCTACAATGCCGCCGATGGACTTCTGATCGATGACAAGAGCGTTCCGCGAGTCGCTTGGCGCCGGCGGTGGATGCCAACGCCGCGGTCTCAAGCAGGGCGAAGCGCCGCTAGGCGAGCGCAATGCTGAAATTCGGCGGCTCGGAAACTTTCGCCCGCCACGATGTGACGGACGCCGGGTCGTTCAAGATTTTTGTTCGGCCCCGGCGCAGTGCACCGGGGCCTAGTGCATAGCGGTTGCGTTGAGGATGTGCTCGATACTCTTGAAATGGTCGAGCCGCTCGATTTCGCGGTCGAGCTCCGAGCCGTGCTTCTCTTTCAGATTTTCTTCCATCTCAGCGATGGTTTCCCTGAACTGGGCGCGATCGACCTCCTGGATCGAGGTCGCGACATCGGCGAGCACGGTCAGGCGATTGTCGGAGACTTCGGCCAGACCGCCGAGCACCACCATCTTCTGATGCGTGCCGCCGGTCGTGATGGTCAGGATGCCCGGACGGACTGCCGCCACGACCGGTGCGTGACCGGCGAGCACGCCGAAATCACCTTCCGCGCCGGGGACGTCGACCTGATCGACCTCGCCGGAGAAAGCGAGCGCTTCGGGGGAGACGAGATCGAAGTGGAAGGTGGCCATGGTGTACCTGCGAATAGCGAATAGCGAATGGTGAGTGGCGAAGTCAGGGAGCCAGCGCTAACTCGCCACTCCCTATTCGCCATTCGCCCCTTAAGCTGCTTCGGCAGCCAGCTTCTTGCCCTTCTCGACCGCCTCTTCGATGGTGCCGACCATGTAGAAGGCAGCCTCCGGCAGGTGGTCGTACTTGCCTTCGCACAGGCCGCGGAAGCCCTTGATGGTGTCGGCGAGCTCGACGAACTTGCCCGGCGAGCCGGTGAAGACTTCGGCAACATGGAAGGGCTGCGACAGGAAGCGCTCGATCTTGCGGGCGCGGGCCACCGTCAGCTTGTCCTCTTCCGAAAGTTCGTCCATGCCGAGGATGGCGATGATGTCCTGCAGCGACTTATAGCGCTGGAGCACCTGCTGCACCATGCGCGCGGTGTTGTAATGCTCCTCGCCGACGACCAGCGGCGACAGCATGCGCGAGGTCGAGTCGAGCGGATCCACCGCCGGGTAGATGCCCTTCTCCGAGATCGCGCGCGACAGCACGGTGGTGGCGTCCAAATGGGCGAAGGAGGTCGCCGGCGCCGGGTCGGTCAAGTCGTCGGCCGGCACGTAGATCGCCTGCACCGAAGTGATCGAGCCCTTCTGGGTGGTGGTGATACGCTCCTGCAGCGCACCCATGTCGGTCGCAAGCGTCGGCTGGTAACCCACCGCCGACGGGATGCGGCCGAGCAGCGCCGACACTTCGGAGCCGGCCTGCGTGAAGCGGAAGATGTTGTCGACGAAGAACAGCACGTCCTGACCCTGGTCGCGGAAATGCTCGGCCACCGTGAGGCCGGTGAGGCCGACGCGCGCGCGTGCGCCCGGCGGTTCATTCATCTGGCCGAACACCAGCGCGCATTTCGACTGCACGCTCGGATCGGGATTGCGCGGGTCCGCGTTGACCTTGGACTCGATGAACTCGTGATAGAGGTCGTTGCCTTCGCGGGTGCGCTCGCCGACGCCGGCGAACACCGAGTAACCGCCGTGGGCTTTCGCGACGTTATTGATCAGCTCCTGGATCAGCACGGTCTTGCCGACGCCGGCGCCGCCGAACAGGCCGATCTTGCCGCCCTTGGCGTAAGGCGCGAGCAAATCGACGACCTTGATGCCGGTGACGAGAATTTCCGCCTCGGTCGACTGGTCGGTATAGCTCGGCGCTTCCTGGTGGATCGCACGCACGTCTTCGGCCTTGATCGGGCCGGCTTCGTCGATCGGCTCGCCGATGACGTTGATGATGCGGCCGAGCGTGCCGACGCCGACCGGCACCCTGATCGGCTCGCCGGTATCGGTCACTTCCTGCCCGCGCACCAGACCTTCGGTCGTATCCATCGCGATCGTCCGCACGGTGGATTCGCCGAGATGCTGCGCCACCTCGAGCACGAGACGGCTGCCGCCGTTCTTGGTTTCCAGCGAGTTGAGAATCGCCGGCAGGTGGCCCTCGAACTGGACGTCGACGACGGCGCCCATAACCTGGGTGACGCGACCGATCTGGTTGGCTGCTATAGCCATTTACTCTGTCTCCTTCGATCCGAATTTCAGACCACGGTCAGCTTGACCGGGATATTACCTTTGGTGGCCTTCGAATACGGGCACACCGTGTGAGCTTCCTCGACCAGCGCCTGGACCTTGGCCTTGTCCGCGCCTGGGATTGAAACCTTGAGTTCGACGGCGAGCGAAAAGCCGCCATCAGTCTTGAGCGTCACGTCGGCGGTGACCTTTGCCGCCTGGCCGTCGACGCCATGGTTCTTGGCGACCACGAGGATGGCCTGGCCAAAGCAGGCCGAATAGCCCAGCGCAAAAAGCTGCTCGGGATTGTGGCCGTCGCCGGCGCCGCCCAATTCCTTCGGCAGTGCCATTGCGAGCGCCAGCCCGCCATTGTCGAGCATGGAGCGGCCGTTGCGTCCGCCCTTGGTGGTAGCCGATGTGACGTAAGCCATTTCGCGCTCCCTTGGTTAGACCGCCTCGGCGCCGGAAATGATTTCGATCAGTTCCTTGGTGATCATCGCCTGACGGGTTCGGTTGTAGACCAGCGTCTGCTTGCGGATCATTTCGCCGGCGTTGCGGGTCGCGTTGTCCATCGCGCTCATCTGTGCGCCGTAGAACGAGGCGTTGTTTTCGAGAAGTGCGCGGAAGACCTGCACCGCGAGGTTGCGCGGCAACAGATTGGCGAGGATCTCGTCCTCTTCCGGCTCGTATTCGTAAGCGGTCGCAGCGCCGCCGTTTCCGGCCGGCGTTTCCACCACCAGTGGAATGACCTGCTGCGCGGTCGGGACTTGCGCGATCACCGATTTGAACTGCGAATAGAACAGCGTGCAGACGTCGAATTCGCTGGCATCGAAGCGCGCCAGCACTTTCTTGGCGATGTCCTCGGCATTGACGAAGCCGAGGTGCCGCACCGTGCGCAGGTCGATATGCTCGACGATCTGCCGTTCGAACAGGCGGCGAAGCTGCTCATAGCCCTTGCGGCCGACGCAGAAGAATTTGACTTCCTTGCCCTGACCGAGCAGCGACAGCGCGTGCTCGCGCGCCAACCGCACGATCGCGGAGTTGAACGCGCCGCAAAGGCCACGTTCGCCGGTGCAGACCAGGAGCAGATGCACCTGGTCCCTGCCCGTCCCGGCGAGCAGCGCCGGCGCCGGGCGAGCCTGCGGCGGCGCTGGCGATATTGCCGATCACGGCGCCCATCTTGTCTGCATAGGGCCGAGCGGCCTCGGCAGCGGTCTGCGCGCGGCGCAGCTTTGACGCCGCCACCATCTGCATGGCCTTGGTGATCTTCTGCGTCGCCTTGGTCGAGGCGATGCGGACCCGCATGTCTTTCAGTGACGCCATTCTTCGTCCACCCCGGCGATCCGATCGGGCGATCCGACCGCTAGCCTATCCCATTGTTCCGCCCGGCGCCTGCGCCGGGCATCCGCTTCTCGTCAGCCGGGAGCCACAGGCGCGAAGACCAGCTTCGCACCTTGTCCGGCCGCGACGACGTTTAGGCAAACGTCTTGGCGAAACCTTCGACCACGTTCTTCAGCTTGGCGGCAACGTCGTCATTGAGGTCGCGGCTATCGCGGATCGCGTCGAGGATGTCGGCATTCTTGCCGCGCAGCAGCGACAGCAGGCCATCCTCGAAGGCGCGCACCTTGTTGAGCGGCAGCGGATCGAGATAGCCGTTGGTGCCGGCCCAGATCACGCAGACCTGCTCTTCCATCTTCAGTGGCGAGAACTGCGGCTGCTTCAACAGTTCGGTCAGGCGCGAGCCGCGGTTGAGCAGGCGCTGGGTCGAGGCGTCGAGGTCGGAGCCGAACTGCGCGAACGCCGCCATTTCACGGTACTGCGCGAGCTCGCCCTTGATCTTGCCGGCGACCTTCTTCATCGCCTTGGTCTGCGCCGACGATCCGACGCGCGACACCGACAGACCGACGTTCACCGCGGGGCGGATGCCCTGGAAGAACAGGTCGGTTTCCAGGAAGATCTGGCCGTCGGTAATCGAGATCACGTTGGTCGGGATGTAGGCCGACACGTCGTTGGCCTGGGTTTCGATCACCGGCAGGGCGGTCAGCGAGCCCAAACCGTGCTCCTTGTTGAGCTTGGCGGCGCGCTCGAGCAGGCGGGAGTGCAGATAGAACACGTCGCCCGGATAGGCTTCGCGGCCCGGCGGGCGGCGCAGCAGCAGCGACATCTGGCGGTAGGCGACGGCCTGCTTCGACAGATCGTCATAGATGATGACCGCGTGCATGCCGTTGTCGCGGAAATATTCGCCCATCGTGCAGCCGGTGAACGGCGCGATGTACTGCATCGGCGCCGGGTCCGATGCGGTGGCGGCAACCACAATGGAGTATTCCAGCGCGCCCTGCTCTTCGAGCACCTTCACGAACTGCGCGACGGTGGAACGCTTCTGGCCGACCGCGACGTAGACGCAATACAGCTTGATGCTCTCGTCCGGCTGGGCGTTGAGCGGCTTCTGATTGAGGATGGTATCGAGCGCGATCGCGGTCTTGCCGGTCTGGCGGTCGCCGATGATCAGCTCGCGCTGGCCGCGGCCGATCGGGATCAGCGCATCGATCGCCTTCAGGCCAGTCGCCATCGGCTCGTTCACCGACTTGCGCGGAATGATGCCCGGCGCCTTCACGTCGACGCGCATGCGCTTGTCAGCCTGGATCGGACCCTTGCCATCGATCGGGTTGCCGAGCGCATCGACGACGCGGCCGAGCAGGCCCTTGCCGACCGGCGTGTCGACGATGGCGCGGGTGCGCTTGACGGTCTGGCCTTCCTTGATCTCGCGGTCGGCGCCGAAGATCACGATGCCGACGTTGTCGTTTTCGAGGTTGAGCGCCATGCCGCGGGTGCCGTTCTCGAACTCGACCATTTCACCGGCCTGGACGTTGTCCAGCCCGTAGACGCGGGCAATACCGTCACCGACCGACAGCACCTGGCCGACTTCGGTGACCTCGGCCTCCTGGCCGAAATTCTTGATCTGGTCCTTGAGGATCGCGGAAATTTCCGCGGCGCGGATGTCCATCAGCCTGCCTCTTTCATCGCGTGCTTGATCGAATTGAGTTTGGTGCGAAGCGAACTATCCACCATGCGGCTACCGACCTTGACCACAAGGCCGCCGATGATGGAGGGATCGATCTTCACGTTGAGCGCGACGTCCTTGCCCGTCACCGACTTCAGTGCGGCCTTCAGCGCGTCGAGATTCTTGTCATTGAGCGCTTCCGCGACGGTGACCTCGGCGGTCGCCTCGCCCTTGAAGTTCGCCACCAGCGCGTTGTAGGCGCGGATCACGTCCGCGACCGCAAACAAGCGGCGATTGGAGGTGAGCACTTTCAGGAACTTGGCGGTGATGCCGGAAATGCCGGCCTTGTCGAGCACCGCGGAGAGCGCCTTCAATTGCGCTTCAGCGGAAAACACCGGGCTGCGGACGAGGCGCTTTAGATCGGCGCTCTCATTCAGAAGGGCATTGAATTTATCGAGATCGGACTTCACGGCATCGACGGACTTTTCGTCGCGAGCCAGATCAAACAGGGCCGTTGCGTAACGACCGGCAACTCCCGAAACGGACGGATCTTCAGCAGCCACAGACGCGCTCTTTTTTGCTGTCAAATTCGCAAGGGAAAAACCGTCGCCGCTGCAGCGGCGCCTAGCGATCCAAGCCCTTGGAATTCAAGCGGGACTTCGATTTTCGACCGACACGCGGAGTGCCGGGATCGTTAAAATCGCGGCTTTGCTAGCATGGCAGGCGCGCAGGTGCAACATGACGTCACATGTAGGTGATGCCTTGTCGCACGGCCGCAACGAAGCGCCGCGAGGACCTTGCCGAGCAAAATTCTGCGCGCAGGAATTTTAGCCGCCAGGCAGGGAGGCCGCCGATCGTTCCGTTGGCAGTCGCATGCCAGGCCAGAGTTCCTGCAAAGGAACAAAACCGCCGCTTGCTCTCCATTTCGTGATTACTTGCGGAAACCTTTCCTAGACGTAAATCAACAGTATTCGTAAGTATTCATTTGGTTAAAATTTGGTTAAGGCCGAAGACTAGGGGAAGCTGTCGGGCGGGCCCCGGCAGTAACAAGATATTTCAGCCTGATACATTCCGAATTTACTGCCCAATTCATGCCTCATTGCGAAATCACACGGCTTTCGTCAACGAAGGGACGGGGGTTCCATTTGCCGCGTCCGTGGCAATACTGCTTGAGGGTCTTGAATGCTGAAATACAAGAAGTCGGCTCGGGGCAACGCAACCCGGTCGTCGCGCGCGGCGCTGGCTGTCGTCGCCGCAACTTTCCTGGTTGGTGGCAGCATCACCGAAGCGTCGGCTAAATCCCGGCACCACCATCATCGCTATCACCACCATCATCACCAGGCCCGTGCCGCAACCGACGGTGCGTCCTCGCGCGATGCCAATGCGGCGTTCACGCCCAGCACCGGCGGCCGCAGCTTCTCGGGCGTAGCGTCCTTCTACGGCAACGAATCCGGCAGCCGCACCGCCTCCGGTCAGCGCTTCAACCAGAACGCCATGACCGCAGCCCATCGCAGCCTGCCGTTCGGCACCAAGCTGCGCGTGACCCATGGCGGCCGCAGCGTGATCGTCACCATCAATGATCGTGGCCCGTTCATCCGCGGCCGCGTGCTCGATCTCTCCACGGGCGCCGCCCGTGCCATCGGCCTGACTGGTTCCGGCGTCGGCCGTGTCACCGCCGAGGTCGTCTCTTAAAGGCGTCCTTCAGGCGCCGTTTCCGACCAGTTTCGGTAAGCGTTGCGTAGAGTACGGTCGCGGAACTTTCCGCGCACCGATGAGGGCCTGCCGTCAGAAGTGACGGCAGGCTTTTTCACGCGCCCTCCCCCGTCATTGCGAGCGAAGCGAAGCAATCCATCTCGCCGCTTGTGGAGACATGGATTGCTTCGCCGCTTCGCGTCTCGCAATGACGGCTGAGGCTCCGGAACAAGCTTTACAAGAAGCTCTGCGGATCGACGTCGACCTCGAGCTTGAGGTTCCCCGTGGTCTTCGGCCCGGCCGCCAGCCATTCGCGCAAGTACTGCGACAGATCGACCGAGCGCAGCGACTTCACCAGCAGGCGGAAGCGATAGCGGCCCTTGATCACCGCAAGCGGCGCCTCCGCCGGGCCGAGCACCTGGATGCGCTCGTCGAGCGGCGCGACCGAGGCCAGCTTGCGCCCAAAGCCTTCCGCCGTGGGCCGGTCGCCCGCCGAGATAATCAGGCTCGCCAGTCGCCCGAACGGCGGATAGCCGGTGCGTTCGCGCGATTCGATCTCGCTGGCGTAGAACGCTTCGCGGTCATTGGCGACCAGCGCCTTCATCACGGGATGTTCGGGCTGATGGGTCTGCAGATACCCGACGCCGCGGCCCTGGTCGCGGCCGGCGCGCCCGATCACCTGGTTGAGGAGCTGGAACGTGCGCTCGGCCGCGCGCGGATCGCCATTGCCGAGGCCCAGATCTGCATCGACGACGCCGACCAGGTTGAGGCGCGGGAAATTGTGGCCTTTCGCCACAAGCTGGGTGCCGATGATGATGTCGACGCGACCTTCGGCGATCTCGTTGAGCTCGCTGCGCATGGTCTCGATCGAGGTGATGAGGTCGCTGGAGAGCACCATGGTGCGCGCGCCGGGAAACAGCGCCGCGGCCTCTTCCTGCAGCCGCTCAACCCCCGGACCGACCGCCACCAGCGATTCCTCCGCTGCGCAATGCGGGCAGATGTTCGGGCGCGGCATCGAGAAGCCGCAGTGGTGGCAGACCAGGCGCTGGCGGAAACGGTGATCGACCAGCCAGGCGTCGCAGATGGTGCAGGCAAAGCGGTGTCCGCAGGCGCGGCACAGCGTCAGCGGCGCATAGCCGCGGCGATTGAGGAACAATAGCGCCTGCTCGCGCCGTTCCACCGCGTAACGGATCTGCTCGGCGAGCCGCGGCGAGATGAAGCGGCCACGCGCAGGCGGCTCGCGCCGCAGGTCGATGGCCTCGATCGTCGGCATGTGCTGGCCGCCGAAGCGCGAGGGCAGTGCAATGCGCTGATAACGCCCCTTGCGCGCATTGACCTCGCTCTCGATCGACGGCGTGGCGGAGGCGAGCACGATCGGGATCTTGGCGATATGCGCGCGCACGACGGCCATGTCACGGGCATGGTAATGCGCGCCGTCGTCCTGCTTGTAGGCCTGGTCGTGCTCCTCATCGACGATGATGAGCCCGAGATTGGCATAGGGCAGGAACAGCGCCGAGCGCGCGCCGACCACCACCGGCGCCTCTCCGCCCGAGATCGCTGCCCAATTGCGGGCGCGGGTGCGCGGCGAGAGCTCGGAATGCCACTCCAGCGGACGCACGCCGAAGCGCTGCGCGAAGCGATCGAGGAACTGGCCGGTCAGCGCGATCTCCGGCATCAGGATCAGCGACTGCCTGTTACGGCGGATATTTTCGGCGATCGCCTCGAAATAGACCTCGGTCTTGCCCGATCCAGTGACGCCATCGAGCAGGGCCACATGAAAACTGCCGCTCGCCGCCAGCGTCCGCATCGCATCGGCGGCGGCGCGTTGCTGGTCTGAGAAGTCCGGCTGCGCGTAATCCGGATCGGGCATGGGCGGCGCTGGTGGCGGCGGCATCGGCTCGACCGTCAAGGTGCCCTCATCGACGAGGCCATCGATGACGCCACTGCTCACGCCGGCTTCCCTCGCCGCCTCCGACTTGCCATGCAGCAGGCGGTCCGCGAGCACGTCGATCACCCGCCGCCGTGCCGGCGTCATGCGCCGCGGCGGCTCTCCGACCAGCCGCACGCCCAGACGCATCCGCTCAGGGCCGAGATTTTCGCCCATGCGCAGCGTCATCCGCAGCACCATGCCGCGCGCGGACAGCGTGTAATTAGCAACCCAATCGACGAGCGCGCGCAGCTCCGGTTTCAGCGGCGGCAGGTCGAGCTTCTCGCTGACATCCTTTAGCCGGTTGTGCAGCCGCGGATCGGGCTTTGCGTTTTCCGCCCACACTACCGCCATCACCTCGCGCGCACCGAGCGGCACGGCGACGACATCGCCGGCCTTCAGATCCATGCCGCGCGGCACGCGATAGGAATAGGTCTGGTCCAGCGCGACCGGGACCAGCACATCGACCATGGAGGTCGGCGTGATAGAGGAAGCGTGGCTGCGCGCAGTATCCATTCAGGGGATCAAGAGTTCCGATTGCTCGACTTGGAGGTAGACTTGGAGGTTAGAGCGGCCGGCGCAAGTTAGCGAACGGTAAACGAAAGCGATGCGATATAATGGCTTAAACCATCGCCTCCAAGACAGGTCCGTCAAGACAGGTCCATAAGACAGGTCCATGGCTAAAGCGCTTCCCGCCGTTCCCTTGATCGAACTCGACTGCGCCGACGAAACCGTCACGCAAGAGATGGCGCACTGGCTATCGCATCTGCGTGCCGAACGGCGATTGTCGCCGAAAACACTGGAGGCCTATGCTCGCGATGTCCGCCAATGCCTCGCCTTTCTCGCCCAGCACTGGGGCACGCAGGTGACGCTAAAGGGTTTTGCGGCGATGGAAGCCACCGATATCAGGGCGTTCATGGCGATGCGCCGCGCCGACGATATCGCCGGGCGTTCGCTGATGCGGGCCTTGGCGGGCCTGCGCTCGTTCGGCCGGTTCCTCGAGCGCGAAGGCAAAGGCAAGGTCGGCGCTCTCTCCGCGATTCGCGCACCCAAGGTTGCAAAGAGCCTGCCGAAGCCCATCCACGTGGCAGCGGCAAAACGCTTTGCCGATGCCGACGAGCGCGCCGGCGAGGCCCGGGAGACCTGGGTGCTGGTGCGCGACGCCGCCGTGATGGCGCTGCTCTATGGCTCGGGCCTGCGCATCTCCGAGGCGCTCGGCTTGAAACGTCGCGACGTGCCGAAGCCCGGCGAAGGCGACGTGCTGGTCGTGACCGGCAAGGGCAACAAGACCCGCATGGTGCCGGTGCTGCAAAACGTGTTGCAGCTCATTGCCGACTACGCGGCGACCTGCCCGCATCCGCTGCCGCCCACCGGCCCGATGTTCGTCGGCGCCCGCGGCGGCCCCTTGAGCCCGCGCATCATCCAGCTCGCCATGGAGCGGCTGCGCGGCGCGCTCGGCCTGCCCGACAGCGCCACTCCGCACGCGCTACGGCATTCGTTCGCGACCCATCTGCTCAGCCGCGGCGGCGATTTGCGGGCGATCCAGGAATTGCTCGGCCACGCATCGCTCTCGACGACGCAAATCTATACCGGCATCGATTCGGAGCGGCTGCTGGAGGTCTATCGCTCCGCGCATCCGCGGGGCTAATTCCGCTTCTGTCTTGACGCGTTTTCCTCATGCGAGGGGCGATGCCGGGTTCATCCTGACACGCTCGCGTCACATCCGCTTGGCACTTGCGTAAGCGATGTCGTTTCGGCAATCGTGACGGCGGGTCATATCGGAGAGGGGAATCATGAGCGCACATGAGAGTATGGAGCATGCCGAGCACGCCGAGCATGCTTCCGGCGAGAACAAGAAGATCGCGCTGTTGATTGCCGTGATCGCGCTGTTCCTGGCGCTCTCGGAGACGCTGGGCAAGGGGGCGCAGACCGAATCGATCAGCAAGAACGTCGAGGCGTCGAACCTGTGGGCGTTCTTCCAGGCCAAGAGCATCCGCCGCACCGCAGTGCAGGCGGCCGCCGAGCAGGCCAAGCTCACTCTTGCCACCACAACAGACGATGCCGTCAGGGCGACCATTCAGAAGCAGATCGAGGACTGGCAGAAGACGGCGGCGCGCTACCGCTCGGAGCCCGAGACCGGCGAAGGCACCGAGCAGCTCGCCGAACGCGCCAAACATGCCGAGCATCAGCGCGACGAGGCGACGGCAAAATACCACCACTTCGAGATCGCCTCCGCCGCCTTCCAGATCGCGATCGTGCTGGCATCGGCGACCATCATCACCGGCATCCTCGCGCTGGCCTGGATTTCAGGCCTACTGACGCTCGCGGGCATCGTCATCACCGCGCTGGGCCTGTATTCGCCGCATCTGCTGCATCTGCATTGAGTCGATCAATGCGTCGATACGCGGGTCCATAGGATTGTCATGCCCCGCGAAAGCGGGGCATCCAGTAAGCCGCGGCGATGACGGCAGAGAGAATCACCGCGCTTGGTGCACGCTCCTGCGAAAGCGCGCGATCAGCCGGAACGTTCGCGCCGACCAGCCGTTGCCGTCGCCGCGCAGGATCTCAAGGATACGCTGCTTGATCGGATCGACCAGCGCGGCCGCTTTCGCCCGCATCCTCAGCACGAAATCATAGAGCGCCTCGAACCAGGGCATCTCCAGAAGCTTCGGCCGGGTCACGTCGAAGATGAAAGCGGTGACGCCAACGCCGAGAAACTTTGCGAACAGGATGGTGCCGATCGCGCTCATCCAGTGCTCATGGGCGAGCAGCCAAAGGCCGACCAGCTTCAGCGGAAACAGCGGGATCACCGGCACGATGAACACGATCAGCGTCATCGCCGGCGACAGCGAATCGACCCGATCGGCAAGCCACTGCTTGAACGCGCGCAGCGGGATCATCGCCACCACGCGCGCGACGATCGGCTCGAGATGGTCCCAAAGCCACGCCTCGATCAGGAAGATGATCGCGAGCAGGACCCAGAAAGGCTGAAGCAGGCGGCGCAGCATCTGTTGTCTCGACCCCGGCCAGATTTTACCTTTGAGCATAATCCTATACGGATCCTGCCCAGGCCCGGCGTCGATCACATATGGATGGCCCGCTTGCCGACCGCAAGCGCGGCTTCCTTGATCGCCTCGGAGCGGGTCGGATGGGCGTGGCAGGTGCGCGCCAGATCCTCGGCGGAGCCGCCGAATTCCATGAGAACCGCGGCTTCATGGATCATTTCGCCGGCTTCGCGGCCGATGATGTGCACGCCAAGCACCCGATCGGTCTTCGCATCTGCGAGAATCTTGACGAATCCCTCCGTGGTCTGGTTGACCTTGGAGCGGCCGTTGGCGGTGAACGGGAATTTGCCGACGGTATAGGCAATGCCGGCCTGCTTGAGCTCTTCCTCGGCCTTGCCGACCGAAGAGACTTCCGGCGTGGTATACACGACGGCTGGGATAACGTCGTAATTCACATGGCCGGCCTGGCCCGCGATGATCTCGGCAACCGCCACGCCTTCATCTTCCGCCTTGTGGGCCAGCATCGGCCCGGCAACGACGTCGCCGATCGCATAGATGCCTTTCACGGTGGTCGCGAAATGCGGGTCGATCTGGACGCGCCCGCGATTGTCGAGCGCAACGCCCGCTTCCTTCAGGCCGAGACCTTCGGTGTAAGGCACGCGGCCGATCGAGACCAGCACCACGTCGGCTTCGATCGTTTCCGAAGGCCCGCCCGCGGCGGGCTCGACCTTGGCCAACAGCGTCTTGCCTGAGGTATCCACGGCGGTCACCTTGGTGCCGAGCTTGAACGCAAAGCCCTGCTTCTCGAGGATGCGCTGGAACTGCTTGGCGATCTCGCCATCCATACCGGGCAGGATGCGGTCGAGGAATTCGACCACCATTACCTCCGCGCCGAGGCGCTTCCACACCGAGCCGAGTTCGAGCCCGATCACGCCGGCGCCGATGATCAAGAGCCGCTCCGGCACTTTCTCCAGCGACAGCGCACCGGTCGACGACACGATGCGCTTCTCGTCGATCTCGATGCCCTTCAGCCGCGCGATATCGGAACCGGTGGCAATGACGATGTTCTTGGTCTCGACCGTCTGCGCCTTGCCATCAGCGGAAACCTCGACCTTGCCCGCGCCAAGGATTTTCCCGCTCCCCTTCAGCACGTCGATCTTGTTCTTCTTCATCAGGAAGTCGACGCCCCTGACATTGCCATCGATGCCCTGCTGCTTGAAGTTCATCATCGAGGGCAGGTCGAGTTTCGGCGCCGCTACGCTGACGCCCATCTTGGCGAAGGAATGCGCGGCTTCCTCGAACATCTCGGACGCGTGCAACAGCGCTTTCGACGGCATGCAGCCGACATTGAGACAGGTGCCACCGAGCGTCGCGTTCTTCTCGACGACTGCGACCTTCATGCCAAGTTGCGCCGCGCGCACCGCGCAGACATATCCACCGGGGCCGGTGCCGATGACGACGAGATCATAAGAGGCCATGGAAAACTTTCTATTTCAGCTTGCGAGATGAAGGAGATTGGCTTGGCGTTCGGCGCGCTGGCGCAAGGAGTCCGATCCGAAGTCGATTTCGTCACCCTCGTCATCGACCCAGAAAATCTTGTAGCCATGCTCTTCGAGCTTGAGATCGCCGAAGCGGGCGGGATTTGCGCGAAGGAATTCGAACATTTCGCCTTTGCTCAGCAATGGTCGCAGATCAACAACGCCGGCAAAACCGTCTTTCCAGACGACCTTGACCACACCGAATATGACTGGCTCTGCACTTTGCATTGCGACGATGTCAGTCATTGATCTTCTCCGGCTTGCGAAGCTCTTCAACCGCTGTCCAGGCGTTCATAAGTTCCGGCTGATGTCGGGCCGCCCACGATAGCACACGGTTGAGTTTCGCGGGAGGCAGCGAGCCACGCAAAACCTTGTTGGTACGAATCTCAATCTGAGCGATGAATTCCGCGAAACGGGCATGGAAGTGAGGCGGTGGATGCTCGTCCGGATAGAACTCGATCTTCACCCCGTCGACAATCGCCACCACAGGCACGACCGTTCTCCGTCACGAGCATGTATTAGCGGCCGCCTGAGACATCAAGGATGGCGCTTGTCACATATGAAGCCTCGTCCGACATCAGCCAGACGATAGCGTTGGCGATTTCTTCCGATGTGCCGACGCGCTTCATTGGCACCATGTGAGCGAGGCGATGGGCGCGATCGGGTTCACCGCCGGAGGCGTGGATGTCAGTGTCGATCAAGCCCGGCCGGATCGCCGCGACGCGAATGCCTTCTGCCGCGACTTCATAGCCAAGGCCGATGGTGAAGGAATCCACCGCGCCTTTCGACGCAGCATAGTCGACATAGGTGTTGGGCGAGCCGAGCTTAGCCGCGACCGACGACAGGTTGACGATGACGCCGCCCTTGCCGCCGTTGCGCGTCGACATCCGCTTCACCGCCTCGCGCGCGCACAGAATGCTGCCGGTGACGTTGACTGCCATCATGCGCTGGATGCGCTCAGCCGACATATTCTCGACCCGCATCGACGGCCCGACGATACCGGCATTATTGACCAGCGCGCCCAGCGTGCCGAATTCATCGGCCGCCTTGAACAGCGCGAGGATGTCCGCTTCGCTGCCGACATCGCATTTCACCGCGATCGCCTTGCCGTTGCTGGCCTCGATCGCGGAGACGACTTCGTTGGCAGACGCTTGGTTGCTGGCATAGCCCACAACCACACGAAAGCCTCGGGCCGCCGCGGCGATGGCGGCGGCCCGGCCGATGCCGCGGCTGCCGCCGGTGATGACAACGACATTATCCGTCACATTCGCCCCTAAACGTTCACGCAACACCGTCTCGGCGGCCGAACGAGTTCAGCCGCCGTGCGAAAGCAAGATCAGAGATCCAGCACCAGCCGCGCCGGGTCTTCCAGGCTTTCCTTGACGCGCACCAGAAAGGTCACCGCTTCCTTGCCGTCGATGACGCGGTGATCGTAGGACAGCGCCAGATACATCATCGGGCGGATCTCGATCTTGCCGCCGACCACCACCGGGCGCTCCTGGATCTTGTGCATGCCGAGGATGCCGGATTGCGGCGCGTTCAGGATCGGCGTCGACATCAGCGAGCCATAGATGCCGCCATTGGTGATGGTGAAGGTGCCGCCCTGCATCTCCTCGATCTTGAGCTGACCATCGCGGGCCCTGCGGCCGTAATCGGCGATCGATTTCTCGATCTCCGCGATCGACTTGGTGTCGCAGTCGCGCACCACGGGCACGACCAGGCCCTTGTCGGTGCCGACGGCGATGCCGACATGGTAGTAGTTCTTGTAGATCAGGTCCGTGCCGTCGATCTCGGCGTTGGCCGCCGGGATCTCCTTCAAGCCCTGCACGCAGGCCTTGGTGAAGAAGCCCATGAAGCCCAGCTTGACGCCGTGCTTCTTCTCGAACGCGTCCTTATACTGAGCGCGCATTGCCATGACGTGGCTCATGTCGACCTCGTTGAAGGTCGTCAGCATCGCCGCCGTGTTCTGCACATCCTTCAGCCGCCGCGCGATGGTCTGGCGCAGCCGCGTCATCTTCACGCGCTCTTCGCGCGCGGCATCATCCGCCGGTGACGGCGCACGCACCTGCACGGAAGCCGCCGGCTGAAAGACCGGCGTCGGCGCGGAAGCCGCCCGCTCGATCGCCGCCAGCATGTCGCCCTTGGTCACGCGGCCATCCTTGCCGGAGCCCGGCACGGTGGAGGCATCGATCCCGCTTTCAACCGAGAGCTTGCGCACCGACGGCGCCAGCGGCGTATCGGCAGGCAGTGCCTTCGGTGCTGATGGCGCAGGAGCAGGTGCGGCGGCAGCAGGGGGAGGCGGCGGTGCAGCCGCGGGCTTGGCC
>NZ_PSRR01000075.1 GCF_004296405.1 Bradyrhizobium sp. Leo170 | reverse complement strand
TGCGCTGCAAGCGCAAACCGGGTGGGGATTCTCTCTCCACGAACGCCAGCGCCCGTGGCTGACCCCCACCCCGCCCTCCCCTTGCAGAGGGAGGGAGTCGACGGTCCCGAGCCAATAGAGGAGACGTGCGGTGCCCGGTCCTCTTCATCTCGCGCTCATCGTCGCCGGCCACCTGGCCTGCATGGCCTTGCTCGTGGGGCTTTCGCTTTGATGGCTTGTTCCCACGAGCGCTGATTGCCGCGCCCCGCGTTGCGGAGGATAGAGGGTCAGGCCTCACGCGAACCGGGCGCGCTTCATAGCAAAAAGGCCCCCGCTTCCGGAGGCCTTTTGCCTTAGACCGCGTCCTTGGCGGCCTTGACCGGGCGAGCCCGGACGACCTTGCGGGCCGGCTTGGCCTTGAACACCGTCTCTTCGCCGGTGAAGGGGTTGGTGCCCTTGCGCGCCTTGGTCGCGGGCTTCTTGATCACCACGAACTTCGCGAAGCCGGGGACGAGGAACACGCCGTTCTTCTTCAGCTCCTTATGACCGACATCCGTGAGGGTATCCATCACGTTCTTGACGTCGCGCTTGGAGAGTTCGGTGGTGGTCGCGATCTTCTCGATCAGTTGCGACTTCGACAATTGGGTAGCCATGGTTGCTCCATTGATTCTGGAAACGGCACGTTATGGCGGAAACTGGCTAAAAAAACAGGGTTTTCAGCATTCTTCACAGCTATATCGCCGCTGATACACCGGAATCCTGCGTTTTTCCCGGGTTTTTTCGCTGGTCGAGGCCCTCCGTCGCCTCAAACAGCCCTTTCAGCGGGCCATCCGACATCCCGCCGCCCCCTATTTTTCCGCTGCAGATTCGCACTCAGTGATTCGCGGTCCCTGCCGAAGCCTGCCTCATTGAGCCGCAGCCGATAGCGCCCGCCCGGTGTGGGGTCAGGAGAATGATCGTTCAGATTGCGCGGCAATTAAGAAAATGACCTGGGGTTCCCCTCCCCGCATAACATCGGCTAAAGACGGCCTGCGGCCCCCATGCCGTGCGCTGCCCGACGCTACTCCTGGAGACCTTGTATGGATTTCACCCGCCTCGAGATCAACCGCCGCACCGCGCTTCTGACGTCGGCCGCCATCGCCGCCAACGTCATCAACCCGATGCGGGCATTTGCGCAGGAGACCCCGCGCAAGGGCGGCGTATTCAACGTCCATTACGGCGCCGAGCAGCGCCAGCTCAATCCCAGCCTGCAGGCCTCGACCGGCGTCTACATCATCGGCGGCAAGATCCAGGAGAACCTGGTCGACCTCGACGCCGACGGCAAGCCGGTCGGCGTGCTCGCCGAGAGCTGGGAAGCCACCCCCGACGGCAAGACCGTCACCTTCAAACTGCGCAAGGGCATCACCTGGCACGACGGCAAGCCGTTCACCTCCGACGACGTCGCGTTCACCGCGATGAACATGTGGAAGAAGATCCTGAACTACGGCTCGACGCTGCAACTGTTCCTCACCGCCGTCGACACGCCCGATCCGCAGACCGCGATCTTCCGCTACGAGCGGCCGATGCCGCTCAATCTGCTGCTGCGCGCCCTGCCCGACCTCGGCTACGTCTCCGCCAAGCACCTCTACGAGAATGGCGACATCCGCCAGAATCCGACCAACCTGGCGCCGGTCGGCACCGGCCCGTTCAAGTTCGTCAAATATGAGCGCGGGCAATACATCATCGCCGACCGCAACCCGGACTACTGGCGGCCGAACGCGCCCTATCTCGACCGCATCGTCTGGAAGGTGATCACCGACCGCGCCGCCGCTGCGGCGCAGATGGAAGCCGGCGAGTTGCACTACAGCCCGTTCTCGGGACTCACGATCTCGGACATGGCGCGGCTCGGCAAGGACAAGCGCTTCATCGTCTCCACCAAGGGCAACGAAGGCAACGCCCGCACCAATACGATCGAGTTCAACTTCCGCCGCAAGGAACTTTCCGACATCCGCGTCCGCCGCGCCATCGCCCACGCGATCAACGTGCCGTTCTTCATCGAGAACTTCCTCGGCGATTTCGCCAAGCTCGGCACCGGCCCGATCCCCTCGACCTCCACCGACTTCTATCCCGGCCCGGATACACCGCAATATCCCTACGACAAGGCCAAGGCGATCGCGCTGCTCAATGAGGCCGGCTTCAAGCCGGGCGCCGGAGGCACGCGCTTCTCGCTCCGGCTGCTGCCTGCGCCGTGGGGCGAGGACATCTCGCTGTGGTCGACCTTCGTCCAGCAGTCGCTGCAGGAAATCGGCATCCCCGTGGAGATCGTGCGCAATGACGGCGGCGGGTTCTTGAAGCAGGTCTATGACGACCACGCCTTCGACCTTGCCACCGGCTGGCACCAATACCGCAACGATCCCGCGGTCTCGACCACGGTCTGGTATCGTTCCGGCCAGCCCAAAGGCGCGCCCTGGACCAATCAATGGGACTGGGAAAACAAGACGGTCGACAAGACCATCGACGATGCGGCCACCGAGGTCGATCCGGTCAAGCGCAAGGCGCTCTATGCCGAGTTCGTCAAGGAAGTGAACACGGAACTGCCGGTCTGGATGCCGATCGAGCAGATCTTCGTCACCGTCATCACCGCAAAAGCCCGCAACCACTCCAACACGCCCCGCTGGGGCTCGTCGAGCTGGCACGATCTTTGGCTTTCCGCGTGATCCTTAATACGTCAAGATGAGAGCATGCGCATCTTGAGCCTTGCGGGGCGGCGGCTCGCCGCCTCGATCCCGACCCTATTCCTGATTTTGATCGGCGTGTTTCTGCTGCTGCAGATGGCGCCCGGCGACACCGTGGACGCGCTGATGGCGCAAATGGGCGGCGGTGACGCCGCGACCGCGCGCGAGCTGCGACAGTTCTACGGGCTTGACCTGTCAGTGCCGATGCAGCTCGCCAACTATCTCTGGCGGCTGGTGCGGCTCGATCTCGGATTCTCGTCGATCTACGGCAAGCCGGTCGCCTCCGTAATCCTGGAGCGGCTGCCGCCGACGATCCTGTTGATGACGGCGTCGCTGTCGTTCGCGTTCTTCTTCGGCCTCGTGTTCGGCGTGATCGCTGCGCGCGGCGTCAACCGCTGGCCGGATACGCTGATCTCGACGCTCGGATTGATCTTCTATGCGACGCCCTCCTTCTGGTTCGGCCTGATGGCGATCGTGGTATTCTCGGTCTATCTGCAATGGCTGCCGTCGGGCGGTTTCGAGGATATCGGCACCATCCAGACCGGCATCTGGCGCGTGCTCGATATCGCAAGACACCTCGTGCTGCCGACCTTCACCCTCGGGCTGATCTTCCTCGCCATTTACTTGCGCATCATGCGCGCCTCGATGCTGGAGGTGCTTAACCTCGATTTCGTCCGCACCGCCCGCGCCAAGGGCCTGGACGAGACCCATGTTGTGACGCGGCATGTGCTGCGCAATGCGCTGCTGCCGATGGTGACGCTGATCGGGCTACAGGCCGGAACCATGCTCGGCGGCTCAGTGGTGGTCGAAAGCGTGTTCTCGCTGCCTGGGCTTGGGCGGTTGGCTTACGAGTCCGTGGTGCAGCGCGACCTCAACACGCTGCTCGGCATCGTCTTTGTCTCGGCCCTGCTCGTGATCGTCGTCAACTTCGTGACCGACCTCCTCTATGCGCGGCTTGATCCGCGGATTTCGGCGGATAGCTGACATGGACGCGCTGAAACGCTATTTCCGCAGCCCTGCCGCGGTGATCGGCCTGATCCTGCTGCTCGTCGTGATCGTGATGGCGATCAGCGCCGGATTCCTCTATCCGCGCGATCCGCTGTCGCTCGCGGGGCGCCCGCTGATCTGGCCGTTCTCCAATCCACGTTTCCTGCTGGGCACCGACAATTCCGGGCGCGATATCGCCGCGCAGATCTTCTACGGCGCGCGGATATCGCTTCTGATCGGCGGCGTCGCGACCGCGATCGCGATCCTGATCGGGATCCTGGTCGGCGCCTTTGCCGGCTACTATGGCGGCTGGGTCGACAATGTCCTGATGCGGATCACGGAGGCATTCCAGACCCTGCCGAATTTCGTGCTGCTGCTGGTGCTGGTCGCGGTGTTCGGCTCGACACTGACGACCGTTACCATCGCGGTCGGCGTCGTATCCTGGCCGGCGCCAGCGCGATTGACCCGCGCCGAGTTCCTCTCATTGCGCAACCGCGAATTCGTGCAGGCCGGCAAGACGCTGGGCATGCGCGACAACAAGATCATGCTCGGCGAGATCCTGCCCAACGCCCTGCCCCCGGTCATCGTCTATGCCAGCGTGGTGATGGCGGTCGCGATTCTCCTGGAGAGCGCACTCGCCTTCCTGCGGCTGTCCGATCCCAATGTTGCCTCCTGGGGCAATTTGATCGGGCTCGGCCGCGACGTATTGCGCGTGCAGTGGTACGTCTCGGCGATCCCCGGCATCGCCATTCTCATCACCGTGCTCGCGGTATCGCTGGTCGGCCAGGGGCTCAACGACGCACTCAATCCGAGGCTGAAGAGCCGATGAGCGAGACCATCCTTTCGCTCGAGACGTTAAGCGTGCGCCTGCCCGAGGGCGCCGACCGGCCCCATGCGCTGTCGAGCGTTTCTCTGTCGATCGCCTCGAACGAGATCCTCTGCGTGGTCGGCGAATCCGGCTCCGGAAAGTCGATGATGGCGAACGCCATTATGCGGCTGTTGCCGAACGAGGTTAAAATCGAGAATGGCCGGATGCTGTTCGAGAGCCGCGATCTCTGCGCCGCGGATACGGCCGAGATGCGCGAGGTGCGCGGCGCGGGCATCGCCATGATCTTCCAGGAGCCGATGACCGCGCTCAATCCGCTGCGCACCATCGGCGACCAGATCGGCGAGATGTTCTCGATCCACACGGAACTATCGAAAGCGGAGATCAACGCGCGCGTGCTGGCGCTGCTCGGCGACGTCCGCATTCCCGATCCCAAACTGGCCGCAAAGGCCTATCCGCATGAGCTCTCCGGCGGCCAGCGCCAACGCGCCATGATCGCGATGGCGCTCGCGCTCGATCCAAAACTCCTGATCGCGGACGAGCCGACCACCGCACTCGACGTCACCACGCAGGCGCAGATATTGAAGCTGATCCGCGACCTGCAGCAGCGCAAGAAGACGGCGGTGCTGTTCATCACCCACGATTTCGGCGTCGTCGCCGAGATCGCCGATCGCGTCGTGGTGATGCAGCATGGCAGGATCGTCGAGCAAGGCACGGCTCACCAGGTGCTGAGCCACCCGGCGCACCCCTACACCAGGCAGCTCATCGCCGCCGTACCGCCGCTGAAAGCACCGCCGCCACGGGTGCTGTCGAGCGAGAACATCCTGACGATTGCCAACGTCTCAAAGACCTATCGCACCGGCGGCTTCCTCGGACGTGGCGCGCGCGTCACGGCCGCGGTCAAGGAGACCTCTCTCGATCTGCCCAAGGGCGCAACGCTTGGCATCGTCGGCGAATCCGGCTCGGGCAAGTCGACCTTGGCGCGCTGCATCGTACGCCTGATCGATCCCGACTCCGGATCGATCGTGCTCAATGGCAAGGACTGGGCAAAACTGTCGCGCGAGGAAGTCCGCCGCCAGACCCGGCATATCCAGATGGTGTTCCAGGATCCGTTTGCCTCGCTCAACCCGCGCCGCAAGGCCGCCGAGCTGGTGGCGCAAGGCCCCATCGTCCACGGCACGCCGCGCGCGACGGCGATTGCCGAAGCCAGGAAACTGTTCGAGCTTGTCGGGCTTGATCCATCCGCCGGCGACCGCTACCCGCACGAATTCTCCGGCGGCCAACGCCAGCGCATCGGGCTGGCGCGGGCACTGGCGCTAAAGCCCGACGTGCTGGTCGCGGACGAGCCGGTCTCCGCGCTCGACGTCTCCGTGCAGGCGCAGGTGCTGAGGCTGCTGGCCGATCTGCGCCAGCAGCTCGGCCTCTCCATCATCTTCATCACTCACGATCTGCGCGTCGCCGCGCAGATCTGCGATCTCGTCGCCGTCATGAAGGACGGCGCGGTCGTCGAACAGGGATTGGCCGCCGAAGTGTTCGGCAACCCGAAGCATCCCTACACAAAGGCGCTGCTGGATTCGATTCCCGGCGGCGAGTTCGCGCGCGAGCACGAAACAGCGAGTATGCTCTAGGCGGCGCGCCGTTCGATAGTCTGAGCCATGCGCTTTGCGGTATCGTCCGCGGCCTTGAGCGACATGTCGGCCATCCGCCGGCCACATCCCACAGCATTCTCCACGGTTTCTCGCACAAAGTCACTTTGGACGGCGACAACATCCTGAGGAGTTCGGCAGCGCCACAATTCGTTCATGCGGTTCATACTACACTCCATTTGGTGCCGGACGAACGCCAGGTACTCTTGCGACATCCCACTCACCCCTTTGGCAATTGCGGTGGTGGACTGAAGGACGCTGGCGGCGCTGTGAGCCGACCTTTCGGCGGCGCGTTGCGCTTCCTCCGATAGTCCTAGTACACCACCAAGTTGATCGGTGGAGCGACCCATGAGCGCCGTCGTCATGTCCAGGCCGAACCGCAGGGCGCTCTGTACCGTCTCGGCGTTTTGCCGCAGCAGATCGGCGCTGGCCCGAGCCATCTCTTGACTGGCCTCAGCCGTGGTTTCTCCGATCCGTCTGGTCTGCTCAGCAGTTCTCTCGCTTACGCGCCGAACTGCATCTTCGGCGGCTTGAGTAGACTTATCCTCTTGGCGTGGATTTGCCATCTTTGTTGCCTCCTCGTTATTGATTGTAGTTGAATGATTGTAGTCGGGATTCCTGTGCAACTGGCTCGCTGAATAGAGGTGGAATCCTTCGCAACCAAACGCGGTGACTCTAGAACCGTTCCGGTATTTCTTCAGCTTTCGAGATGCTCAGGCGCTGACTCCAAACTCTGATTTTCCGGCCCGGAACCCGGGGCAGCCAGTCGCACATCAAGCCGGGCGATTGCGGTCTGTTAGGCCGAGGTTTGGAACAGCTTGCGGCGAGCTGCTTGTGTCTTCGAGTGAACCCTGCGGGACATTGAACCACATCCGAGTTAAGTCAGGAATGCTCTCTTAACGGATACCGCTCTCGGCACGGCTTGGTATCTTGGCGAATGCTCTTACTGAACTGATCTCCAATTGCCCCAGCGCTTCATGCTCTAGATCTCGCGGGCATCCCTACGGCGGTAGACCAGCAGCATCAACGACGCGAGCTTTCGCAGCAGTCCATGCGCAGCAATCGGCTGCGGCTCGGTGAATGGCAGCGCCAATTCCTTCACCGGCACGCCGCGAACCGCCTTTGCAAACTCGGCGCCGATTGCGATCGTCAGCGCCACCGCGCGGCCGTTGCAACCGGTCCAGCCATAGGCGTCGGGACCGAGCTGATGGAAGCGTGGCAGGAAATCGGTGGTCATGCCGACATAGCCGTTCCAGACGTGGTCGAAGGAGACTTCGCCGATCTGCGGCCACAGACGTTGCAACCGTTCGGTCACCCTCGCCTTCAACCGCGCGGCCTTGTCGCCCGGGCCGATCACGGCGCCACCGGTGACGAGCCGGTTGCGCGCGTCGTAGCGCGCGAAATAGAGCTCGCCATGGGTATCCGACATCGCCTGCCGTCCTGGGATGATGGACTTGCGGACATTGTCCGACAATGGCTGCGTCGCCATCTGCCAGGACAGCACCGGCATCACCTCGGTCGCGATCTCCGGGACCAGTGATTTCACGATCTCGCCGCTATAGGCATTGGTGGCGACGACCAGCGCGCGGCCTGAGATCTCGCCTTTGGCGGTCTTCACCACCCAGCGGTTATTCTGCCGTTCAAAACTCTCCACGGGCGAGCGCGCATAAATGCGGCCGCCGAGATCGAGGACTGCGCGTGCGAGCCCCCGCGCCAGCGCCAGCGGATTGATGTGGCCGCCACTCCTGTTCCAGAAACCGCCGTACCACGCATCCGAGCCCAGCATGTCGCGGACCTGATCGCGCGTGAGCAACTCGACGGGCGCGCCGAATTTCGACCACTGCCGCACCCGCCGCTCCGCGATCTTGATGCGGCCGGGCGAATGCACTGGCTGCACCCAACCGGCCTGCTCCTGCTCGGCCTGGATATTGTATCGCCCGGCGACGTCGAACAGCGTTGAAGCGCTGTCGCGCAAGAGGCTGACGAAGCGCTCGCCGGCTGCGCGATGCTTGGCGACGATGTCCTCCGGATCGGGCCTCGACAAGGTCGGGATCACCTGGCCGTTGTTGCGCCCCGAGGCGCCCCAGCCCGGCTCCATCGCCTCGACAATCGCCACGTCGACGCCGGCCTCGCGCAGATGCAGCGCGGTCGACAGCCCCGTGAAACCGCTGCCGATCACGACCACGTCGGCCTGGGTGCCGGTCAATTCGGGCAGATCAGGTCCAGCGGGCGTCACCGCTGCCCATAGGGAATCGGGCCAGCGGACATCTAGTCTTTCCATCATCAATCTCTTCACGATCATTCCTCGGCGGCGCCGCATCCATCGGAACGTCGGCTTGCGGCCGCCGGATCGATCTGTTTAGTGTAGTACGCCACCTATCCATGCCGGGGAAACAACAGAGTGTCACTCAAGAACGTCATCGGAATCGATCACGCCGTGATCATGGTGAAGGATCTCGACCGGGCTGCCGACAACTGGAAGCATCTCGGCTTCACCGTTTCGCCGCGCGGCACCCATAGCGCGCATATGGGGTCCGGCAATTACACCATCATGCTCGACCCCGACTACGTCGAACTGCTCGGCGTGCTCACCCCGACCGAGCACAACGCGCCGGCGCGGGCATTCCTGGAGAAGCGCGGCGAAGGCATCGAGCGCATTGCATTCACCGCGGTCGATTCGGCTGAAGGCGCCGAGGAGATTCGCGCGCGTGGTTACACGCCGATCGGCCCGACCGATTTCGAGCGGCCGGTGACGATGCCTGATGGCACGGTCTCAGCAGCCAAATTCCGCACCTTCCAATGGCCGACCGCGGAGGCGCCGGGCGGCGTGCGCATCTTCGCCTGCCAGCACAAGACCCGCGAGACGGTGTGGATTCCCGAATTAATGACGCATGCCAATGGTGCAAGGCGCCTGAGGCAGGTGCTGATCGTGACACCCGAGCCCGCCAAGGATGCTGCGCATCTGTCCAAAATGATTGATGTCGCAGTGAGGAACGAAGCCGACGGCGCCGTCACTGTCCCCTCGGGCTCTGACCGCGCCGACTTCCTGTTCGTGACCACGGATCAACTCGGCAAGCGCTATCCCGGCGTTTCGCTGGCCGCCCTGCCCGAGCGCGGCGGCGCGGGCCTTGTGATCGCGGCCGATCTTGCCGCCGCGGAAAAGGCGCTGGGCTCGATCGGCGTGCACAGTGCGGGCGCGATCTGCGTACCGCCGGCAGCAAGCAACGGGACGCTGCTTGCCTTCGTCAAGGCATAACTCACCACCAGCTCGCGCGACAATTGTAGTGTATTGTCGCGCACATTAGGGCTAGGCAGAGCCCGCGCAGACGCTAGTATCTCTCCCAAACAAAAAACGACCAGGGAGAGATACATGACGGATCACCAGATCTCGCGCCGGCAGCTTTTGGCCGGCACGGCTGCGGCCGGCGCGCTCAGCCTCACCGGATTTCCGGCGCGCGCCGACATCGACTGGAAGAAATATAACGGCACCAAGCTCGAGGTGATCCTCGCCAAGGGACCGCGCGGCGACAATCTGCAAAAATACATCAAGGAATTCACCGCGCTCACCGGCATCCAGGTCGAGTCCGAGCAGATCCCAGAGCAGCAGCAGCGCCAGAAATGCGTCATCGAGCTCGCCTCGGGCAAGCCGAGCTTCGACGTCGTCCATCTGAGCTATCATGTGCAGAAGCGGCAGTTCGAGAAGGGCGGCTGGCTCGCCGATATCTCCGGCTACCTGAAGGACCCGAATTTCACGCCGCCTGACCTGGTCGAGAGCGACTTCTCCGCCGCCGGACAGCAATACGCCAAGAACGACAAGGGCCAGATGCTGTCGCTGCCGTGGTCGGTCGACTACTTCATCCTCTATTACAACAAGGAGCTATTCCAGAAGAAAGGCGTCGAGGTGCCGAAGACGCTGGACGAGATGGTGGTCGCCGCCGAGAAGCTCACCGACCCCAAGGAAGGCACTTTTGGTTTTGTCGGGCGCGGCCTGCGCAACGCCAACATGGCGATGTGGACCAACTTCTACCTGAACTATGGCGGCGAATTCCTGGATAGCAAGGGCAACATCCTGACCGACGGCCCCGAGGCGATCGAAGCGACCAAGCTGTACCAGCGGCTGTTGACCAAATCGGCGCCGCCCGGCGTCGCCGGCTTCAACTGGATGGAGTCGATGGCATCATTCACGCAAGGCAGATCGGCGATGTGGATCGACGCCGACGGCTGGGCGCCGCCGCTGGAAGATCCAACCGCCTCGCGCGTCGTCGGCAAGGTCGGCTACACCCTCGTGCCGGCCGGACCGAAGGGCGCGTTTTCCTCGACCTATGGCGACGGCATCGGCATCGCCGCGGCAAGCAAGAACAAGGAAGCCGCTTACCTCCTCTGCCAATGGGTCGTTTCCAGGACGCAAGCCGCACGATTGCTGCAGGCCGGCGGCGGCGTGCCGTTCCGCAATTCGATCGTGAACGACCCGGAAGTCGCCAAGGGCGTGAAGACGCAGGAATGGCTGAAGTCCGTCGTCGACTCCGCCAAGATCAGCAAGCTCGGACTGCCCGTCATCATCCCTGTCGCCGAGTTCCGCGACATCGTCGGCGCCGCGCTGACCGCAACGCTCTCGGGCGCCGATCCCGCGACCGAACTGAAGAAAGCACACGAGCAATTCCGGCCCATCCTGGAACGCAGCGAAAAAGCGTGAGCACGATAACGGAAACTAGCCCGGCCGCGGCGGAAACCTCCGCCGCGCCGGAGCAGCAATGGCATCGCCCCACCTACTGGCCTTTCGTGCTGCCGGCGCTGATCGTCGTGCTGGCCGTGATTGTGTTCCCCTGGCTGTTCACGATCTGGATGAGCTTCAACGAGTGGAAAGTCGGTTCGCCCACGACCTTCGTCGGCTTTGCCAACTATCTGCGATTGCCGAACGATCCGCGTTTCGTCGAGGCGGTCGGACACACCATCGTCTACACCGCGCTATCGGTGATATTGCCGCTGATCTTCGGCACGCTCGCAGCCGTCGTATTCCACCAGCGCTTTGCCGGGCGCGGCTTTTTGCGCGGCGTCTTCATCATGCCGATGATGGCCACGCCCGTGGCGATCGCGCTGGTCTGGACCATGATGTTCCACCCGCAGCTCGGCGTGCTCAACTACCTCTTGTCGCTGGTCGGCCTGCCGCCGCAGCTCTGGGTGTTCAATCCCGCGACCGTCATTCCATCGCTGGTGCTGGTCGAGACCTGGCAATGGACGCCGCTGGTCATGCTGATCGTGCTGGGCGGCCTCGCCGCGATTCCGACCGAACCTTACGAGAGCGCGGAGATCGACGGCGCCGGCTTCTGGCAGATGTTCCGCTACATCACGCTGCCGTTGATCATGCCGTTCCTGTTCATCGCCGGCATGATCCGCATGATCGATGCGGTGAAGAGTTTCGACATCATCTTCGCGATCACGCAAGGCGGCCCCGGCTCGGCGTCGGAGACCATCAACCTCTACCTCTACAGCGTCGCCTTCGTCTATTACGACCTCGGCTATGGCTCGGCGATTGCGGTGGTATTCTTCCTGCTGATCGTCCTGCTCGCCGCGGTGCTGCTCTACTTGCGCAAGCGGATGCTGTGGACCGAGATCGGAGGCGGCGCATGAGCCCGCGTCAACTGCTGGGCCGGATCGGCCTCTGGTTCTCGGTGTTCATCATCGTGTCGCCGGCGATCCTGTTCTTCCTCTGGATGATCTCGCTGTCGCTGAAGTACGAGATCGACAACGCCGCCTATCCGCCGGTGTTCATCCCCGAGCAGTTCGCCTGGAAGAACTATACCGACGTGCTCGCCTCCAACCGCTTCCTGACCTATTTCGTCAACAGCCTCGTCGTCACCGGCAGCGCGACATTGCTCGCGATGCTGGTCGGCGTGCCGGCCGGCTACGGCATCGCGCGGATGGCGGCGCATAAATCCGCGATCGTGATCCTGATCGCGCGCATCACGCCGGGGCTGTCGTATTTGATCCCGCTGTTCCTGCTGTTCCAGTGGCTGGGGCTGCTCGGCACACTGGTGCCGCAGATCATCATCCATCTCGTGGTCACCGTACCGATCGTGATCTGGATCATGATCGGCTATTTCGAGACCACGCCGCTGGAATTGGAGGAAGCCGCACGGATCGATGGCGCCACGCGCTGGCAGGTGTTCCGTCACGTCGCGCTGCCGATCGCGCGCCCGGGACTTGCGGTCGCCTTCATCCTCGCGGTGATCTTCTCCTGGAACAATTTCGTGTTCGGCATCGTGCTGGCGGGACGCGAGACGCGGACGTTACCTGTCGCCGTCTACAACATGATCTCGTTCGACCAGTTGAGCTGGGGGCCGCTGGCTGCGGCGGCGTTGCTCGTGACCTTCCCGGTGCTGCTGCTCACGGTGTTCGCTCAGCGCCAGATCGTCGCCGGGCTCACGGCGGGTGCAGTCAAAGGCGGGTAGGTAGCTTGGCCGCACGACCGCTGTCTCCCCTCATCCTGAGGAGCGCGAAGCGCGTCTCGATGGATGAGGCCACAGACGGGGGCCTCATCTTTCGAGACGGCGCTGCGCGCCTCCTCACCATGAGGGTCAGCCAGCCAATGTCTTCGAAATCTTTATCGCCTCCAATACTGCCGCTGAGCTGGCGACCCAGCCGAAGATGCCGCCCTGGGCATTGATCATCTTCAGACCCATCTCGTGAAATTCGGGAAAGTACGATGCGCAGCCGTCGGAAATGACAACGCAGCGATAGCCGCGGTCATTGGCCTCGCGCACGGTCGTGTTGACGCAGACTTCCGTGGTGACGCCGCACACCAGAAGATTCTCGATGCCGTATTTCTGCAGCACATCGTCCATCTCGGTGGCGTAGAACGCGCCCTTGCCGGGCTTGTCGATCACGATCTCGCTGTCGAGCGGATAGAGCTCGGGGATGATGTCGTGGCCGGCCTCGCCGCGGATGAGGATGCGGCCCATCGGACCGGGATCGCCGATACGCAATGATGGCGCGCCGCGTTCGACCTTGGCGGGCGGCGCGTCGGAAAGATCGGGCAGATGTCCTTCGCGGGTATGGATGACCAGCATGCCGGTGCCGCGCGCCGCCGACAGCACCGCGCCGATCGGCTTCACGGCGCGCGCAAGCTGGCTGACGTCATTGCCGAGCGTTTCGCCGAAGCCGCCGGGCTCCATGAAATCGCGCTGCATGTCGATGATGACGAGCGCGGTCTTGGTCCAGTCGAGCTCGATCGGCTCCGGCTCTGCGACGATCTTCCCCACCGGATCGCTTGAGTTCGCCATGACGTGCTCACCCCAAACAAGAGAATTCTTGATCAGGGGTTAAGCAAACGCCGTGCCATTGTGTACAATTCGAGATCGTGCGCTGCCGGACGCTCTCATCTGAAGAGATGGACGAGCCCGATGCTGATGGCGAGCAGCACCAATAGCGAGAGCGTGACCGCGGCTGTCACGCGTCCTCCCACGGTGGCGATGACGCGGATATCAACGCCAAGCCCAAGGGCCGCCATCGACAGCACGGTGAGCAAAACCGCCGTCTTCGTCACCAGGGGGACCACCGCATCCGGAACGAGCTCGAACGATCGCAGCGCGGCAAGGACCAGAAAGCCGATGATGAACCAGGGCACCAATTTGAACGGACTGATCGCCGCCGCCTTCTCGTGCTTGCGGCGGCTGGCGACGAACAAAGAGAGGCCGATCACGATCGGTCCCAGCATCAGCACGCGCACCAGTTTCACGAGCGTCCCGATCTGCGTGCTGACGATGCCGGCAGGCACGGTCGCCGCAAGCACCTGGGGAACGGCATAGACCGTAAGTCCGGCCAGGATGCCGTATTGCGTCGCCGTCAATCCCAGGAGCGGGATCAGCAAGGGCAATCCCAGCACCATCAGCACGCCGAGAATGGCGGTAAATGAGATCGACGAGGCGATGTCGTCGCTGTGGGCGTCGATCACGGGGGCAACGGCCGCGATGGCCGAATTCCCGCAGATGGAATTACCGCAGGCGATCAGGATCGACAGCTTGGGCGGCAGGCCGAGCATGCGGCTGACCCCAAAACTAAGCGCCAGCATGATCGCAACCGTCCCCGCGATCGCACCGATCAGCGCCAGGCCGGACGCCGCAATCGCGGCGAAGCTGATCGAGGCCCCCAGCAGCACGACCGCGACTTCGAGCAGTTGCTTGGCGCTGAAGGCGATCCCGGAGCGCCATCGCTCGGATGGATTCCAGGCGGTACGGATCGCCATCCCCAGGAGGATCGCGATCACCAGGGCTTCGACATAGGGATGGTCGAAGGCCCGTTCCTCCAGATGCTGGACGCCGACCGCGACGAGCGTGATCGCGCCGCACAGCAGGATGCCAGGAAAAAGGCTAAAGGTGCGGGCGATGGCACTCGGGCGCCGCGCTGTTTCCTTGATGCTATTGGTATTGTCCGCCACGGTGGCACTCCCTATCGGGAATAATTTATGCGCCTACCGTGATGTTTTGGCTAATATATTCTCCGATTTCCCCAGTAACGAGAAGTTATGTTCTGGAGCCTGAGGCGCACGTCCGATTCAAGCGGGCCAATGGCCCGCAAGCCAGCCGATTTCGGCTGGAACCCTATCTATAATGAGAGTGCAGGATGGAACGTCAGAGGGCTGCGAACAGGCCCTGCGCCCAGGCAACGGCGCGGTCGAAATTGAAGACGCCAGCCTCAAAATAGGCGGCGCGGGCGATCACGATGCCAGCGACGAGCAGCCAGAACGCGCCGGTGCCGGCGCGCAGCAGCCACGAGGACGCACGCCCAGGGGCGCGAACGCTCTCGGCCGTCATCGGCTCGCCAAACGCATCAAATCCGGGATTGCTCATGGCCGCTTCCATTGAAACCGTCCCTAAATGTCGTCAATTGCGGCCAGGAAGCAATGGTAGCGAAATGTCTTTTGCGGCAGCGACTTGGAAGCACGTTCCCCGGTGCCCCCACGGGGAAGAATTTTTATCCCCGCCCCTCCAAATCGCCGGAAATAGCCCCCGATACTATCGAGTTAGCGCCGGCGCCGCCGGCCTCTGGGCTCCTTAGACTGTGCCGATGACACCCTCGACCAGATAGTCCGTCGTCTCCAATGAGGGATCATAGAGGCTGGTGTCCTTGGAGGTGATGACCTTGCCGGTATTGCTCTTCACTCCAGCGATGAAGATCGGCTTGCCCGCCTTCAACTCGGCGATCGCGGCGGTGGCGGCATTGCGGCCGGCTTCGCTGCAGCCGGCGCCGAACGGCGAGCTCACCACCATGTCCTTGTCGTAGCCGCCGATCACCATGTTTGGCAGCTTCTCACCCTTGGCGATCATGCCGGCAAACCCCTTGTAGACCGTCTCCCACTTCAGCTCCGCGCCTGTGATGAAGCCCTTGGGCGCGAGATCCGCCTGGTTGGCGTTGTGGCCGCAGCTCTTCACGCCGCGCTTCTCGGCGGTCTCGATCACGACCTTCGGGCTGTCGATGTGACAGGCGATGATATCGCAGCCGGCATCGACCAGCGCGTTCGCGGCTTCCGCCTCGCGCACCGGCAGGGCCCAATCGCCGGTGATGATGAGCTGCACCGTGACATCAGGATTGACCTTGCGCGCGCCGAGCATGAACGAATTGACGTTGCGCAACACCAGCGGGATCGGCTTAGCAGCGATATAGCCGATCTTGTTCGCTTTGGTGGATAGGCCCGCGGCAATGCCGTTCACATAATGGCCCTGGTCGAGATAGCAGAAATAGCCGCCCGCGTTGGCCGGATGCTTGTCGGCCTGCCAGAGCGAGGTCGGATGGCGGAATTCGACCTTGGGATATTTCTTCGCCGCATCGACCATGAACGGGTTGAAGTAGCCAAAGGAGGTCGGAAACAGCAGCGTCGCACCGTCGATGTTGATCATCGACTCCATGGTTTTTGCAACCGCCACGGTCTCCGGCACGTTCTCTTCTTCGACGACCTTCACGCCCGGCACATCCTTGAGCGCCTTGGCGGCGACGGCATGGGCCTGGTTCCAGCCATAGTCCTGGCGAGAGCCGACATAGATGATGCCCACCGTGAGATCGGCGGCGTGCGCCGGCTGGCCGAGGGCGGAAAGAACGAAGGGACTTGCGGCGGCTCCAGCGAGAAAGGTTCGGCGGGAAAGCGGAGGCGTGGTCATTGATACTCTCCTTGATCGCCGAACCTTTGGCGCGGCTTGGGTGACACTGGTGATGAAATCCTGTCCCCGGTCATTTCGCGGCCCGTGTCTTCCGCCGCGGCAGCCGCGCGATCTTTGATCCGTTGCCGGTGTCCGTCGTCTCCGTGTAGCGGGACAGCACCGCGCCGAGATCGAATTGCGCCTCGCGATCCTGATCGAGCAGCGCCCGGTGCTCGACCGCACCGAGGTGATGGTCCATCAGCTCGATCGCGGCCTCGGCATTGCGGCTGCGCAGCGCGGCCACAATCTCGCGGTGTTCGTTGACGGCGCAGTCTGCGGAATGCGGCCGGCCGTAAAGCGCCAGGATCAGCGAGCAGCGCGACACCACTTCGCCGAGATAGCGGCGGAGCAGATTGTTGCCCGCGAGCTCGCCCAGCTTGACATGGAATTCGCCGGCGAGACGGATGGAGACTCTCGCTTCGCCAGCCTTGCGCGCAGCTTCTTCCTTGCGAACATGCCCCTCGAGCTCGGCGCCGAATTCCGGTCGCCAGCGCGCGATCACCAGCCGCACCACCTCGCGCTCGAGCGTGCGGCGGACCTCGAAGACTTCCCTCGCCTCTTCCAGCGTCGGTTTGGCAGTGGTGGCGGTGCGGCGCGGTGGCGCATCGACCAGGCCTTCCGCTTGAAGCTGTGCCAAAGCCGCGCGCACCAGCGTGCGGCTCATGTGAAACTGGGCGCCGAGTTCATCCTCCGGCAGCTTCGTGCCCGGCGGCAGCGCCTGCTCGATGATCGCCTGGCGCAGCGCCTGGCAGGCAACATCAACCCGGGTCGATTTCTTGCTCATCCGAAATCCGCATGCGCCGTCGGACGAGAATGCGTCCGCGATTGCGCATACGATAGGTCGGGATTTCGTACACAGGATGAGGCAATTTTGGTCGGTGCGCTCGAATAAATGGCAGCACAACGCTTAAAGTTTGCGCTTCGAATGCACGGCGAAACCGGGAATAACTAACACCGGATGTCTCCTGGAGCGCAACTCTCTGTATACAGGATTTTGCCTTCTCGGATCGCTGCGGAGGGAATGCCATGAACGAAACGATCGTCAAACTGCGATTGAACCAGCAACAGCTTGAACTGATGGACCGCACCATCGCGCAGGGTGTGGCCCCCGATCGTGCGGCGTTGGTCCGTCTCGCATTGCGCGAATACGCCGCCAGCCGGAAGGCCGAGACCGCAGGAAGCTCGCGATGACCACGCGCAAGATCACATCGGAATGGATCCTCGAGCCGGGGACCGGCAAGGCAATCGAATTGTTGAAGGGACAGGTCCTGCGCATCGAGCAGGTCGAAGGCGGCCAGTGCGCCGACTTCAACTGCTTCAACCTGCATGACTACAAGGAGTTCATGCATTGCGGCCGCACCCGCACCGTGCACGGCTTCCATCCGACCAAAGGCACCTTCATGTGGTCGGCGCCGCCGCGCGAGCGAGCGATGCTCTACATTCTGGAAGATACCGTCGGCCGCAACGACGTGCTGTTCCCGCGCTGCAGCGCCTATGTCTATGAGGCCGCCTACGGCTTTTCCGTGCACACCAATTGCCACGACATCCAGGCGGAGGCGCAGCGCGAATACGGGCTGACGCCTGACGACGTCCACGATTCCTTCAACCTGTTCATGTGCACCGGCGTCGACGCCGACGGCCACGCCTACATGACCCGCCAGACCACCAAGGCCGGCGACCATGTCGACCTGCTGGCGCTGATGGACGTGCTGGCGATCCCCAATGTCTGCGGCGCCGACGTGATGAAGACCAGCAACTTTGCGCTGAAGCCGCTGAAGCTCACGGTGTTCGAGGCGACAGAGGCGGATCTCGCCAGCGTGCCGACGACGCCGGTGCTTGCCAGCCAGCGGACGCCGAAGGATTTCAAGAACCCGGTCATCAAGAGCGATCGCGGCTTGCGGCGGGACCCTGACTACAGGCCGGAGTTTCCAAACACGCCGATCGTGCTTACCGAACTGCCTGTTGCGCTGACGGCGGAGGAAGTCACGATGCTCAACGCGGTCAAGCTTACCGACATCTACGGTGACGACGATGCGGCGGCGCTGCGCGACATCCTGTTCTCCTGGTGGGAGGAGCGCTTTCTGCAAGCCCATGCCGGCGCACCGGCGATCGAGGCCTGAGCGATGGACGCGATCCCTGCCCAGAAACCAACTCAAGACGAGGTCACCTTCGACTTCCGCAAGCTGTCGGCGCGCGAGCGCTACAAATTGATGATCGGCACCGTGGTGCCGCGGCCGATCGCGCTGGTGACGACGGTCGATCCGACGGGGCGCATCAATGCCGCCCCGTTCAGCTTCTTCAACTGCCTCTCCGCCGACCCGCCGATCCTCGCGCTCGGGGTGGAGAACCATCCCGACATGTCGTTCAAGGACACCGCGCTCAACATCCGCCTGACCGAGGTCTTCACCGTCAACATCGTATCGCACGCGATTGCAGAAGCGATGCATGTCTGCGCGGTGCCGTTTGCCGCCAGCCGCGACGAACTTGCCGCCGCGGGCCTGACGGCGATGCCCGGAACCGAAGTGGCCTCGCCCTGGATCAAGGAGGCTCCCGCCGCCTTCGAATGCCGCCGCCATGTCACGCTGGAACTGGGAAAGTCCCGCCAGATCATCCTCGGCGAGATCGTGTTTGCGCACTATCAGCGCGACGTGGTCGATGCCGAGCGGCTGCACATCGATCCGGCCAAGCTCGACGCGGTCGCACGTCTTGGCGGCAACACCTGTGCCACCATCCGCGACCGCTTTGAGATGCTGACGCCGACGCTCGAAGAATTCGAGGCAATGACGGCGCCTGAAAAATAGTCTTTCGATGCAAGCCAAAATCGGATTTGCTTCTCTCAATCCCGGAAACGACCAGCACTGAAACAAGGAGTTCGACATGAACGGACTTGGCGGCCTCAACAAATCCCCCAACGGCGTCGTGATCGGGCTGGTTCAACTGCAATTGCCCGTGGTGGTGACCAAAGCCGATCTGGCGAAGCAGACCGAGAAGATCGTCTGGATGGTCGGCAAGGCGCGGCGCAATCTATCCACGATGGATCTCGTCGTGTTTCCCGAATATTCGCTGCACGGTCTGTCGATGGACACCCATCCCGAGATCATGTGCCGGCTCGACGGGCCGGAGGTTGGAGCGTTCAAGCAGGCCTGCGTCGACAACAAGATCTGGGGCTGCTTCTCCATCATGGAGTACAATCCGGACGGCAACCCCTACAATTCAGGCCTGATCATCGACGACCACGGCGAGATCAAACTCTACTATCGCAAATTCCATCCCTGGATTCCGGTCGAGCCGTGGGAGCCTGGCGACGTCGGCATTCCCGTGATCGAGGGACCGAAGGGCGCTAGAATCGCGCTCATCATCTGCCATGACGGCATGTTCCCGGAGATGGCGCGTGAATGCGCCTACAAGGGCGCAGAGATCATGATCCGCACCGCCGGCTACACCGCGCCGATCCGCGAGAGCTGGCGTTTTACAAATCAGGCGAACGCGTTCCAGAATCTGATGGTAACAGCCAATGTCTGCATGTGCGGCTCCGACGGCTCGTTCGATTCCATGGGCGAAGGCATGATCGTCAATTTCGACGGCACCATCATCGCCCACGGCACCACGGGCCGCGCCGACGAGATCATCACCGCCGAGGTGCGCCCCGACCTGGTGCGCGAGGCGCGGATCAACTGGGGTGTCGAAAACAACATCTATCAGCTCTGGCATCGCGGCTATGTCGCAGTGAAGGGTGGCGCGATGGATTGTCCCTACACCTTCATGCAGGACATGGTCTCAGGTCACTTCCGATTGCCGTGGGAAGACCAGGTCAAGATCACCGACGGCACCTCCTGCGGCTTCCCTGCACCGACGCGCATGTTCGGCAAGACCGCGAAAGCGGCGGAGTGATTTGTAGGGTGGGCAAAGCGAAGCGTGCCCACCATTCACGAGCGGTGCAAGAGATGGTGGGCACGCTTCGCTTTGCCCACCCTACGGGCCACGAAAATTCTCGAGCAGCCGCAGCAGCACCCGCGCGCCGGCGTCGGCATCGGCGAGATCCACATGCTCGTCGGGGTGATGGCTGATGCCGCCGCGGCAGCGGACGAAGAGCATAGCGACGTCGGCGATGTCGATCATCGCCATGCCGTCATGCCCCGCCCCGCTCGGCAGCTCGAACACGGAATATCCCTCGCCGGCCACCGCCTCCGCCACCTGCGCTTTCAGCCAGGACGCGCAGGGCACGGTGCGGTTCTCATGGGTGACGTCGAGTTGCAGCGCGAGCGAGCGGCGTTTCGCGATGGTCTCGATTTGACGAACGATATCGGCGACCGCGCGCTTGCGATGCATATCCGTGGGCGCGCGGATGTCGATGGTGAAGGAGACGAATCCCGGGATCACGTTGGTGGCGCCGGGCCTGGCATCGATATAGCCGACAGTGCCGACGAGACCGCCACCGTCGCTCTTGCAGAAACCCTCGATCGCCGTGATGCATTCGGCAGCGCCCGCTAACGCGTCGCGCCTGAGCGCCATCGGCACGGTGCCGGCATGACCGGCCATGCCCGTGAGCTTTGCCGCAAGCCGCGTGGCGCCGGCGATCGCGGTCACCACGCCGACGGGCAGGTCTTTTTCTTCCAGCACCGGCCCCTGCTCGATATGCAGTTCGACATAGGCGAGCAGTTCGCGGCGGGCGCGCGCGGCGGCGCCGATATGATCGGGGTCGAGCCCCAAGGCGATCATCGCCTCGCGCATGGAAATGCCGGCATTGTCGCGCGCGTTCAGCACGCTTTCGTCGAAGGTGCCGGCGACCGCACGGCTGCCGAGCAGCGTCGAAGCAAAGCGCACGCCTTCCTCGTCGGCAAAGCCGGTCACCTCGATCGCGAACGGCAATCGGCAGCCGCGCCGGTTGAGATCGGCGACGCAGGAGATCGCGGTGATGAGGCCGAGCGGTCCGTCCCATTTGCCGGCGTCGCGCACCGTGTCGTAATGCGAGCCCAGCATCAGGCACGGCAGGCCGGGCCTCTCGCCCTCGTAACGGCCGCAGACATTGCCGATCGCGTCGAGATGCGCACTCATCCCGGCCTCGCGCATCCAGGACAGAAGGAGATCGGCCGCCTTGCGGTGCTCGGGCGTCAGATAGATTCGCGCCAAATGCTCAGGCGTCTCCGATATCGCCGCAAGCTGGTCGATGCGGGCAACGATCTCCTCGCCAAGCAAAGATGGTCTGGTCCCGGCTCCCGCCGCGTCTTTCTTGCTCATGCTTTTCCAGTAAAGCGCCGCTTCGATGCCGGCGTCGGGATCGATACAAGTTCAATGCCAGCCCCTTGGCGCACGATCAACGCCCCAAATAGTGCTCAGCGGCATTGCATACAATTGTCTGGTAACGCTCAATAATTAGGCTGACGCAGCATCGCTCAAAGTTTGAGCGGAATACGGCATCGAATAATACCCAAGCTATTTCAATAAATTGGTATTTCATGCCCGCCAGATAGGCTCTGGCACGAAGCTTGCGACATCCCGCCTAAGCTCCGCCGTTGGCGCGGATGCGCAACGACCGGCGGCCGGACCGCCCCAGGGGAGCAGGCAATGGATTTCAGCAGGATTTCACGACGGCATTTATTGCAAGGCGGCGCCGCGCTGGCGCTCAGCGGCACGATCGGCGCGCGCACGGCGCAGGCGGCCGAGACCACCATCGGCTTCATCTATGTCGGATCGCGTGACGACTACGGCTACAACCAGGCCCACGCGCAAGGCGCGGCGGCGCTGAAGAAACTGCCCGGCATCAAGGTGGTCGAGGAAGAGAAGGTGCCGGAGACCGATGCTGTCGAGAAGACCATGGAGTCCATGATCAATCTCGACGGCTCCACGCTGCTGTTCCCGACCTCGTTCGGATACTTCAGTCCGCACATGGTCAAGATAGCGAACAAATATCCGAAGATCCGCTTCGAGCATTGCGGCGGCTTGTGGACCGAGAAGGACCCGAAGAACGCCGGAAGCTATTTCGGCTATATCGACGAGGCGCAGTTCATTTCCGGTATCGTTGCGGGCTATTCGACCAAGAGCGGCAAGCTCGGCTTCGTCGCCGCCAAGCCAATCCCGCAGGTGCTGCGCAACATCAACGCCTTCACGCTCGGCGCCAAGCTCGCCAACCCGAAGGCGACGACCCAGGTGATCTTCACCGGCGACTGGTCGATGCCGGTCAAGGAGGCCGAGGCCACCAACAGCCTGATCGACCAGGGCGTCGACGTGCTGACCTGCCATGTCGACGGCCCCAAGACGATGGTCGAGAACGCTGCTCGCCGCGGCGCTTTTGTCTGCGGTTACCATGTCAACCAATCCCCGCTCGCGCCGAAGGCCTATCTCACCGGCGCCGAATGGAACTGGGAAGCGCTCTATCCGAAATTCCTGAAGATGATCGCGTCGGGCGAATCGATCCCGAACTTCTATCGTGGCGGCCTGAAGGAAGAGATCGTCAAATGCTCGCCCTATGGCGAAGCGGTCTCGGCCGAAGCGCGCAAGCATGCCGACGAGATGAAGGCAAAGCTCGTCGCCGGCGAATACACCATCTTCAAGGGACCGATCCTCGACAACAAGGGCAAGACGGTGATCGCGTCCGGCATCGAGCGCGGCCAGAAGGATCCTGAGCTCGAGAAGATGGACTATCTGATCGAAGGCGTGATCGGAGCGACTTCGTGACGACGGACACGGCTGACTCGGCCGAGGCAGTCGAGGCGGTCGGGGTCGCCCCGGCCGCCGATCCCGGTTTCCTGCAGCGCTACGGCGCCGCCATCGAGTACATCCTGATCCCGGGCGCCGCCCTGATCGGCGCGCTCGCGACCTTCGGCGTGTTCGTCGCGCTCTACGGCAAGAATCCGCTCGATCTCTATTTCTACATGTACCAGGGCGCGTTCGGCACCTGGTTCTCCTGGCAGAACACGCTGACCCGCGCCGCGCCGTTGATCCTGACCGCGCTGTGCACGGCACTGCCGGCGCAGCTCGGCATGGTCATCATCGGCGGCGAAGGCGCGCTCCTGATCGGCGCGCTCTCCGCGACCAGCGCGGCGCTCGCCATGCAATGGGCGCCGCCGCTGGTGGTGCAGATCGCGATGGTCATTGCCGGCGTGATCGGCGGCGGATTGTGGATCACGCTATCAGGCGCGCTCCGTCAGTATCGCGGCGTCAACGAGACGATCTCGAGCCTACTGCTGGTCTATATCGCGCTCGCGATCCTCAACCATCTCGTCGAAGGCGTGATGCGCGATCCCTCCAGTCTCAACAAGCCGTCGACGCGGGAGATCGGCGCCGCCAACATGATCGGCACCATCCCCGGCACCGACGTGCATTGGGGCCTGGTGTTCGGCCTCGTCTGCGCGATCGCCTCCTACATCCTGATCTATCACACCACCTTCGGCTTTGCCGCACGTGTCGCCGGCGGCAATATCCGCGCCGCGAAGATCGTCGGACTTGGCGTCGGCAAATTGATCATGACGATCTGCTTTCTCGCCGGCGCCTGCGCGGGCGTTGCCGGCATGATCGAGGTCGCCGCCGTCCAGGGCCGCACCAACGCCAATCTCGCCGCGGGCTACGGCTTCACCGGCATCCTGGTCGCCTTCCTGGCGCGGCAGAATCCGCTCGCGGTCATTCCGGTCGCGATCCTGCTCGGCGGCATCAGCGCCAGTGGCGGCCTCCTGCAGCGACGGCTCGGACTGCCCGACGCGTCCGTCCTGGTGCTGCAGGGCATCATCTTCGTGTTCGTGCTGGCCAGCGACGCGCTCTACGGACGCATTGGCTTCGTGAAAGGAAAGTCCTGACATGGCTGACAGCTCGATCGGACTGTGGACCGTCCCGCTCGCCGTGCTCGGCGGCGCCATCCGTGTCTCGACACCGTTCCTGTTCGTCAGTCTCGGCGAATGCATCACCGAGCGGAGCGGCCGCATCAATCTCGGCCTCGAGGGCACGCTGGTGATGGCGCGATGAGCGCCTACGGCATCTCCTATCTCTCCGGCTCGCCCTGGCTGGGCGTGCTTGCCGCCGGCGTCACCGGCGCGCTGCTCGGCGCGCTCCATGCCGGCATCTGCTCATTGCCGCGCGTGAACGACGTCGCGGTCGGCATCGCGCTGATGCTGTTCGGCATCGGGCTCGCTTTCTTCCTCGGCAAGCCATTGATCGAACCGACCGCGCCGCGGCTGCCCGCGATCGATTTCGGCTGGTGGAGCGACATTCCGCAGGTCCGCGCCGCACTCCGCATCAATGTGCTGTTCCTGATCGGCGTCGCAATCGCCCCCATTCTCTATTGGGCGTTCAAGACCACGCGCTGGGGGCTCCTGATCCGCACCGTCGGCGAAAGCTCGGACGCGGCGCGGGCGATGGGCCATTCGGTGCTGCTGATCCGGCTGCGCGCCACCATGGTCGGCGGCTTCCTCGCCGGGATCGGCGGCTCGTTCCTGTCGCTGTTCTATCCCGGAAGCTGGAACGAAGGCCTTTCCAGCGGACAGGGCATCACTGCGGTTGCGCTCGTGATCTTCGCGCGCTGGGATCCCCTGCTCTGCCTGTGGGCGTCGCTTGCTTTCGGCGGCGCCGCGGCGCTGGGACCGGCGCTGCAATCGGTCGGCGTCACCTCGGGCTATCACCTGTTCAATGCTGCGCCGTACATCCTGACGCTCGCGATCATGATCATCACCTGCTCGCCGAAACGCACGCTGACCGGCGCCCCCGCCGAGCTTTCCATCACCCGATAACACGCGCAGCAACGAGGTCGTCCATGCCCGAGCGCTATATCAAGTCCGAGCCCTACGCCTGGCCTTACAATGGCGATCTCCGCCCGGAAAACACCGCGCTCATCATCATCGATATGCAGACCGATTTCTGCGGCGTCGGCGGCTATGTCGACAAGATGGGCTACGACCTCTCGCTGACGCGAGCGCCGATCGAGCCGATCAAGCGCCTGCTCGCGGTGATGCGGAGCCAGGGCTATCACATCATCCACACCCGCGAGGGCCACCGCACCGATCTCGCCGATCTTCCCGCCAACAAGCGTTGGCGCTCGCGCCAGATCGGCGCCGGCATCGGCGATCCCGGTCCTTGCGGCCGCATCCTGGTGCGCGGCGAGCCCGGTTGGGAGATCATTCCCGATCTTGCCCCCCTGCCGGGCGAGCCGATCATCGACAAACCCGGTAAGGGCTCGTTCTGTGCGACCGACCTGGAGCTGATGCTGCGCCTGCGCGGCATTGAGAACATCGTGCTGACCGGCATCACCACCGACGTCTGCGTCCATACCACGATGCGCGAGGCCAACGACCGCGGCTTCGAATGCGTGCTGATCGAGGATTGCTGCGGCGCGACCGACAAGGGCAATCACGACCATGCGCTGAAGATGATCAAGATGCAGGGCGGCGTGTTCGGCGCAGTGGCGAAATCCGCCGACCTGATCGGAGCGATCTCGTGATCATCGGCGAGACGCCCCCTCCGACCGGCGCCTTCGGCGTCGACGCCATCGCCATGACCATGCGCTTTGGCGATTTCCTGGCGCTCGACAATGTCGAATTGAAGGTGCGTCCCGGCTCTTTCCATGCGCTGCTCGGCGAGAACGGTGCCGGCAAGAGCACGCTGGTGAAATGCATCATGGGCTATTACCACGCGACCCAGGGCGACATCCTGATCGGCGGGCGCGAGCAGAAGATCGGCAACCCGAAGCATGCGCATGCGCTCGGGCTCGGCATGGTCTACCAGCATTTCACCCTGGTCCCGGCGATGACGGTCGCGGAGAACCTGGTGCTGGCGCGCGACGACGTGCCGGCGGTGGTGGACTGGAGCAGAGAGAAGAAGGAGCTCGAGACGTTCCTGGCGCGGATGCCATTCAAGGTGCCGCTGGACGCCAAGGTTTCCGACATCTCGGCCGGCGAGCGGCAGAAGTGCGAGATTCTCAAGCAGCTCTATCTGAAGCGGCGCTTCCTGATCCTGGACGAGCCGACCTCGGTGCTGACGCCGGGCGAGGCCGACGAAGTTTTGGGCATGCTGCGCGCGATGGTCGTATCAGGTGAATTGACCATCCTGATGATCACGCACAAGTTCCGCGAGGTGATGGCCTTTGCCGATGAGGTGACCATCCTGCGGCGTGGAAAACTCGCCGGCCAGGGCCGCGTCGCCGAGCTCACGCCGGATGCCATGGCGCGCACCATGATCGGCGCCGAGCAATTGACCGTGCAGCCGCCCCGCGTCGGCGAAGTCGGCGAGGCGCGCCTCGAGCTCAACAGCCTCACCGCGCTCGACGATGCCGGGGCGGTGGCCGTCCACAACGTCTCGCTCACGGTCCGCGGCGGTGAGATCGTGGGCATCGCCGGCGTCTCCGGCAATGGCCAGCGCCAGCTCGTGGAAGTGCTCGCCGGCCAGCGCGACGCCGAGAGCGGCGAAGTCCGCATCCGCGGCGAGCGCTATTCGGCGACGCGCGAGGAGATGCGCCGGCACAAGATGTCGCTATTGCCCGAGGAGCCGCTCAAGAACGCCTGCGTCGGCGGCATGAGCGTGGCCGACAACATCGCCTTCCGCGAATTCGACCGCGCCCCCTTCGCCAAGGGCGGCTGGTGGCTGAGTGGCGCGGCCTTTCGCAGGAATGCCGAACGCAAGATCGGCCTCTATAAGATCAAGACCCGCACACCGGATACGCCTATCTCCGCGCTCTCGGGCGGCAACGTCCAGCGCGCGGTGCTGGCGCGCGAGCTCGGCGGCGAGGTCGAGGTGCTGATTGCTGCCAATCCCTGCTTCGGGCTCGATTTCGCCGCCGTGGCGCAGATCCATGCCGAGATCATGGCGGCGCGCAACCGCGGCGCGGCGGTGCTTCTCGTCAGCGAAGACCTTGACGAACTGCTCGAACTTTCCGACCGTCTGGTCGTGATGTTCCACGGTGAGCTCGTCCACGAGGCCCGCGCCAGCGAAGCCGATCTCACCGAGATCGGGCGGCATATGGCGGGACATTGATGACGGATATTTCTGCGCTCACCCAGGACGAGGCTGACCTGCATTTCCTGCGGCGGTCCTTCGAGGTCGCCCGCCGCTCCGTCACCCACGGCAATCATCCCTTCGGCTCGGTTCTGGTCGACCAGAATCGCAACGTGCTGATGGAAGTCGAGAACGGCTACATGCCCTCCCGTGACGGCACCGCGCATGCCGAGCGCCTGCTCGCGACCAAGGCCTGCACGACGCTGGCGCCTGAGGTCCTCCAGCACGCCACGCTCTATTCGTCCGCGGAGCCCTGCGCGATGTGCGCGGGCGCGATCTACTGGGCCGGCATCGGGCGCCTGGTCTATGCGTTAAGCGAACATCGCCTGCGCGAGATCACCGGCAATCATCCGGAAAATCCGACCCTCGACCTGCCCTGCCGCGAAGTATTCCGCACCGGACAGCGACCGACCGATGTCGTGGGGCCGCGGATCGAGGACGAGGCGGCGAAGCTCCACGCCGGCCTCTGGCAGAAATAGCGCCCGAAGGACTGCCAACCTACCTCGCCTGCGTCTTGTCCACGCTCTTAAGAAAAAATGGCGCCGCGGGTTCATCGCGGCGCCCAGTTCACCTGGAGAACGGGTCAGGTGGTTAGAACTTCATGGTGATACCGCCGTAGACCGTCGACTCGGTGCAGCTATTGGTGCTGTACGTCACTCCGGCCGCGTTGGTGAGGGTGCAGACGCCAGGCGCTGCGTTGTGGTCGAGGCCGAACTTGTTCTGCCAGTAGCGGTAGGCAACCCAGAGATCGACGAAGTGGGTGTACTTCGGTCCCCAGACCGCCTTGCTGGCGTCGAAGGTCAGACGGATCGGCTCGCTGTTGAACTCAACTGCGGTGCCGGTGCTGAACGGACCGGTGCCGAAGCCAACCAGCGGATTGTTCTGGTCACCCTTCTTGCCGTACCAGGCGGCGCGGCCGCTGATCGAGAAGTACTGCATGTATTCCGGCAGGAAGCCGAGGTCCATGTAGTAGTTGGTTTCGACCGCCCAGGTCGGATTGAAGCTGGTATTGCCGTCCGGAAGGCAGGTGGCGCCGGGAGCCGGATACGGAATGCCGGGACCGAACAGTCCGCACTGGTTGAAGGCGTTGTGGTTGGAGAACTCCCAGGACGCCAACGGCGACACGTTGAAGTAGCCTTTGTAGGGCAGAGCGAATTCGAACTGCAGACCGGCGACGACCTGTCGCTTGGCCGGGGCGAGGAAGTTGTTCTCGCTGTTGCCGTCCATACCGACTTCGAAGGAGACGTTGGTGAGCGGTCCGACGTTGAAGGCCTTGGTGTTGAAGATCTGATTGAAGCCGAAGGTCGAGCGGAACAGGCCGTAGATTTCGGTGGCGCCGGCGCAATTGGCTGACGCGCCAGTGATCAGCACGCCGGCATTGGAGCACGGCGAAGCCGGATCGTTCTGACCCGACTTGAACATCGAGATCGTGAAGAAGTTGGTGCCGTAGGTCCAGATGTCGAAGTGGGTGAACGAGTAGACCTGCTTGGCCGTCGTGCCGTTGATCGTACCGTTCGGCTGAATGGAGAACACGCCGGGATCGGTGCCCTTGGGCATCCAGGAGAAGGTCACGCGGTTATCGACCAGCAGGAAGAACGGCAAATCAGGCGCGGGCTTTGGCGCCTTGACCGGCAGGTCGGCCGCGCTGGCGAAGCCGGCGGGCGCGAGTGTGGCAAGTGACAGTGCCGCGGCTGCCAGGTTTCGAAGACTGAGCATATTCGTGTGTACCCCCAAGTTGACGTGCGAAAGTTCGAGGCCCTTCGCAACGACCCTTGCGCCGTTCCCCTGAAGTGAGAAGCCTCAAGTTTTTTCACAGCGTGCTGCAAGTTTCGGCACCTAACGACTGCAACGTCAGTGTTTTAGGGAGTGGCCAGCGGCGAGGCGCAAACGCACAAGCAACCTCCGCGCGTGGCGCGCATTTTCGCTTTTGCCTATTTCTATTGGTTTTCTGCGGCGTTTGAGCGCAGCGCCTTGCGACGCTGCACGATCACAACGCGTAATCGTACACAGTCGAAACTTGGCTGCTCAACTTTTTGTCAGCACTGCTTAGACAGTCTCGAATTGTCTCGACCGTCGCAAATATGCAACAGCGATCGAATGACGTCCGCGCGGAGTGGAAGCCGCAAAAGAAGTCAGTAGCGCGGCTCACATCATTCTCAGTGTCGTCTCCGCGAAGGCGGGGGAGCCATAACCATAGGGAGGTGTTGTGGCAGGAGCAAGCGGTTGTAGCGGGGGACACAACAAAGGCCTGTGGTCCTGTGGTTATGGGTCATGGGGCAAGCCCGGGACGACGCGGGGTGAGTTCTGATTCAAATGTCAAACAGCTCATCCGCTGTCATCGTCCGCGAAGGCGGACGATCCAGTATTCCAGAGGCAGCCGTGCTTGAGCCGAGAGGCCGCCGGATACTGGATGCCCGCCTTCGCGGGGCATGACGGTGGAGTGTGGTGAGGGGATGTGAGTTCGCGTTCTCGCGGCGCGTTGCGCCCGAGCTTGCGTCTCGTTTCACCCTCCTCGATATCAGAGGGCGCAGGGAAAGCCGGGTGCTGGTTGCA
>NZ_PSRR01000074.1 GCF_004296405.1 Bradyrhizobium sp. Leo170 | reverse complement strand
CCCGTCCGCCGCGTCCCACTCGGTCTTGAACTGGCTCCAGTTATCCTGATAGCGGATCGCGCTGTCGAGCACGTTGTAGTTCTTGAACCGCAACGCGTCGTCGATTGCGCCGTTGATCAGCGGTGTGCCGAAATAGCGCGAGGGGCTTCGATTGCCGTAGTCGTTCGAGAGTGTGAAAGCGAGATTTTCGGCGGCCTGGACCCGCACCGCGGCCGAGATCGCCAGATTCGATGTCTCGTCGCGGTCAACCCAACCGTTCGACATGTTGCCGACGGCATTGACGCGATAGGATACGTTCGGATTGATCGGGCCGCCGCTATCCACTGCAATGCGTCGCGTCGTATTGGTATCGAGCGACATCTCGGCATCGTTGTAGGGCGTCGTGACGGGTTTTTGGGGATCACATTGATGATCCCGCCAATCGCGCCTTCGCCGTACAGAACGGAGGCTGGCCCGCGCATGATCTCGATGCGATCCGCCGACCACGTATCGAATGGAAAGGTCACGGTTCCGGCACCAACATAGAGGCGAGTGCCGTCATAAAGCGTCATCACCGAATTGCTTCCGGTGAAGCCGCGTGTGCTGAACGAGAGGCCGCCATTACCGGGGGCCGGGCTTGCGGTAAAGCCCACTGCGTTCTGGGTGACCGCGTCCGTGATACTATGCTGGCCGCGTTCTGCGATGGTCTGCGAGGTGATCGTTTCGACGCTGGCGGGCGTTTGCAGTGGAGTGAGGTTGAGGCGGCTGCCACTCGCGTTCTGCTTGTTCAGGCTCAGCGTCGGCGATGGCGTGTCGGATGTTGCGATCGAGGGCGCGGCACTGCGTGCCGCTGCGCTCCGGCTCGACTGAGATCGCGCAGGTCGCGCTGCGGAAGTTGAACGCTGATGATTGAGACGCTTTGCCGGAGGCTTTTGCGGCTGGGTAACGCTGACCGGAGGCAAGACATGGGACGAATCAGGCTGCTGGGCCTTTGCAGAACAAGAGTGGAGCAGCACAATTGGGAGAAGGCATCCGAACGCGAGCGCAGCATGACGCTGCCTTGGGATAGTAACGATAGAGAGCACGAGCAGGCCTCGGTATGACGTCAGTGGCACGTCACAGCGAACGAGGTCTCGCTCGAACGTGCCTATGGCACGCTGGGCGAAAGCAATGTCTGTACTCCCCGACCGACATTTTCGCGTGTGACCACGGCTGACGGCAGGTCTCCTGGCTTGCGGGTCCTAACCTTTCGTCGCCTTCCCAGGACCGAGGCTCCCAGTGGCGTATGACGAAAGATTCGCCGCTTACAGTTGCGGGGGCAGCCGTGGCTTAGGGGAGAAGTCCCGCACCACGTTCCCTTTTGATCCCCGTCGAGGGGAACCGTCACTCGTGATCTACGGGGGTGTCTGAGCCGAAGTCAATCCTGTCATTGGGCCGGCATCAGGACACCGCGCGGATCCACGTCGCGGCGGAGGATGTGCAACTCTTCTGCTGTCGGCGCCTCGGTTTCGGGAATCGATGAAAGGTCGCCGAGGTCGAATCCGGTGGCGTCCTGCAGCTCCTGCCGGCTGACACCGCAGTGGATCGAGCGGACCTTCATGTGCCCGGCCTCGCGGTCGAAGTCGAAAAGACATTTGGGGGTGACGACCATGCAGGGGCCGCCCCAGTCAAGGCCGAGCTTCCTGCGCCCGTCGAGCCCTCCCGGGTAGCCGACGCCGGAGACGTAATCGACCTTCTCGACGAAGTTGCGCCGGTCATGGTGTGGCATCATCACATATTCGCGGCGGAACAGCGTCATGTGCTCGGGCTGCAGGATGGGGCCGACGAGGCGAACCTTGGGCCGGTCGTGCGGGCCGACGCAAACACTGTTGATGTTGCCGACGCGGTCCACCTGCACTGCACTGCTGAATCCGAAGCTTACATCGCCGCGTTTGAGCACGAACTGGCCCGGATAGTCGACCATCTGGGACTCGCACGGCAGGTCGCGCAGCATCGCGCTGTGCTCCGAGTCGGGCAGCCGGTCGATCTCGCTGAAGTCCGGGTTGTGGTAGCAGCCGGCGAGCAGGATGGTCAGGTTCGGCGCATGCATGCGCTTGGCGAGCTCCATGGCCGCAAGCGGGATGCCGGTCCCGAACAGGGCCGCCGCGGCGCCCGTGAGGAGACCCGTGAAGCCGACCTCGCGATCGGCAAAGCTGCGCGCCAGTGCGACGGCGAGCGTTTCGTTGAGGGTGGCGGGCGCGGTCATGCAAGGCTTCCGAGATCGGTGAGACGGGAAAGTTGGGCGGCGCCGAGCTTGTCCAGATAAGCGAAATGGTCTGCCGGCCGGCGGACCCAATCATCAAGGTATCCGGCGAAGGTGCCCTCGCTTGCAGAGGCCGCCACATAGGCATCGAGATGGGTATCGTCGGCGAGATATCGCCCCAGCGTAGGCGTCGGATGCGCGCCCCATGGGACCTCCACCACGGCGCTGATCCGATAGGAGGGCAGCTCCACGAAACGGGCATGCCGCTTGATGAAGGATTTCGGTACGATCTTTTCCGCCGTCACGATGACATGCTCGCACGAGCGGGCCATGAGCACGTCGCCGCTCTGCGGCAGCAGCCGCCGCGCCGGCGTTACGATGTTGCCCTGCTCGTCAGCCGCGATGGCGTGGATCACCACCACATCGGGATTTGCCGCCGGGAAAGCGTGCAGCCTGCGGCCGGTGATGGGGCAGGGGAATTCCTTGATCTCGTCGTTGTAGGTGACGACATCATTGCCGCCCAGAAACTTGGCCGGCCAGAAGTCGAAGCCATCCTGGTTGGCGCGGAAGCGGTCCCAGCAGGCCATCTCGGGATAGTCCACGACTTTGAGGCGTCCGCCTTCCACCGCGCGGCGATAGTTGCGTGCCAGGCCATGCTTCTCCAGCCCCACATAAGACGTTTCGACCTTCTTCAGGCAGCCGGCGCCTGCCAGCATGTCGACATCGAAGGAGTGAGCGGATCCGATGATCGTCAGGTCACGCCGGCCCTGGCGGATCAACTCGCGCACGAAGGCCATCGGTTTCTGATAGACGGCGAAGCCGCCGAGAGCGAGCCGGCAACCGTCGGGAACGCGTCCGGCGGCTTCCGCCAAGGTAATCAACTTCGAGGCAAGTGGAGCTTTGCTCATGCGAATCCGTCCGCACGTGTGCGCTGCCGGCGGAGCATGCTCCACCAGACGGCGAGGATGATGACGAGGCCCTGGGCGATCAGGAACACGATGGGGTCGATGCCGGCGAGAACCATGCCGTTGCGCAGCACGGCGACGAACATGACGCCGAGCACAGTGCCGATAAGGCGACCATAACCGCCATTCAGGCTTGTTCCGCCGACGATGACCGCGGCGATCACGTCGAGTTCGACGTGCTCGCCGACGGTGGCGCTGCCCGAGTTCAGCCGCGAGACGAGCATGATGCCGCCGATCGCCGCGAGCACCTGGACAATGATGAACACGGCAATGCGGATGCCTCGCACGGGCACGCCGTAGCGCGAGGCTGTGATCGGGTTGCCGCCGACGGCATAGAGGTGGCGCCCGAAGCGCAGTTGCGATAGCAGCAGCCAACCAAGTCCGATCGTGCCGGCCATGAGAACGACCGGAGTGGGCAGCCCGAGAACGGAGCCATACCATAGACTGTCGAGCGCCTTCGGCATCGGCCCGATGGTGAGGCCGTCGCTGACGTAGAACGCGACGCCGCGCAGCGCCGACAGCAGCCCCAGCGTCGTGATGAAGGACGGGATCGCCCAGAACACGCGCAGCGCCCCGATGAAGGCGCCGATGAGGACTGCAATGCCGACTGCGAGTGCGCTTGCGGTCACGAGCGACCAGCCGAGTTTCACGACCAGGAGCGACATCACGGTTCCGGCAAGGCCGACGGTTGCTCCCACCGACAGGTCGATCTCACCTGCGATGATCACCATCGTCATCCCGACCGCGATCATCGCGACGACCGAAGTCTGGGTGAGAAGCGTCGCGAAATTGGCCACGGTCAGGAAATTCGAAGCCGTCGCCGAGAAGTAGATGATGAGTACCGCCAGCGCGATGCCGACGCCGATCTCGGCGCGCCAGGAGGCCAGGGCCGCCTTTAATCGCGCAGGATTGATGCCTTCGCGAGGTTGGGCGAGCGTGCTGTTCATGGACATGAGTTCTCGCAGGAAGATTCGAGGGGCTCCAAGGAACTTCGCGCCTTAGTTGGACAACGAGCGCACGAGGTCCAGATATTCTTTCACCGGCTGCTGATCGCTCTTGGTGTAGAGCTTCACCGGCACGTTGACGTAGCGGGGCTGATTTTCGCCGCGCTTGGCCTTCACCGCGGTTTCAACCGTCAGATAGCCGATGCGGTAAGGCTGTTGGTCGGCGATCGCTTCCACCGCGCTGGACGGGTCGAGCAGCATCTGGGCAAGATCCTGGCTCATGTCGATACCGTACAGCTTGGTCTGCGTGTTGGCCCGGCGCGCTGCGGCTGCCGCTCCGGCGAGCGTGCCGGCGTTGGAGGCCCAGATGGCCGTGGTGTCAGGCTTGCGGCGGAGGATGTTCTCCAGGCCGTTCGCGCCCTCCTCGGGCGTGGCGCCGCTGACCTCGGCGACGGTCTCGTACTTCAAGCCTTCGAGAGCGGACAGGAAGCCCTGACGGCGGGGCTGCATGTTGGCGTTGATCGGCGGCAGCGTGATGATGCCGATCGAGGGCTGGCCGCCCTTGCTCTCCAGGTACTTGCGCAGCTCCTTGCCGACCGCGGCGGCCAGTTCGTGGCTGTCGACGCCGATCGAGTGGCTGGCGATCGAAGCATCCTCGAGTCTGGTATCGTACTCGACGACCATGATGTTGCGGTCCTTGGCCCGGCGGGCGGACGCGACCGAACCCTGCTTGTCGAGCGGCGGCATGATCAGCACGTCGACTCCACGGGTGACGAAGTCCTCGATCACCTGGCCCTCGGTCGGCAGCTTGCGCTGGTTGAGGCCGAACGTGATCGTCGCGCCGTATTTCGCGGCCGCGTCGCGCATGCCGCGCTCGATCTGCTGCCAGTATTGCGAGTCACGCGAGTAGATGATCGCGCCGATGGTGATCTTGTCCTGTGCCTGTGCAGGCATCGCCGCGGCGGCCGCGGCCAGCGCGAGCATGGGTGCCTTGAGCCAGCGTATAGCGAACATGTAGTCCCTCCCGATAAGGGCCGGCCCTTGGCGGGGGCATCGGCCCAGAACGTTTCCGCCGTAGGGCTGCTACTCCGAAAACGATTTCCGAAAAACGTTTCTGCACACTACTTGATCAGGCCCTCTCGCAAAGGTCAACCGCTAAGACCGCTGTTCCGGGCAGGTCGGCCAGCGCAGCATGGCGCCACGGGGCCGAATGTTTCGTCGGCATCCGAGGTCCAGCGCGGGCGCCGTAAGCCCCTCATCCGATCACGCGCTTTCCGAACAACTCATCGCAGCGTTCTCGGGGCCAGCCGAGCCACTCGGCAGCCACCTCGCTTGTGTGCTCGCCGACGAGAGGGGAAGGTCGGCGCACGGCGCCCGGTGTCTCGCGCAACGTGACCGTGATCCCGTGTGTCGGATATGCGCCGGCGCGTGGATGATCGACCGTCAGGATCTGGTTGCGGGCCTTGAGCTGGGGGTTCTCGACCACGTCTGCCATTGTGGAGACCTTCGCACAGGGCACACCGGCGCGGTCCATGGCCTCGACCACGGCGTCGGCGGTGTGTCTGCTGACCCAGGCCTGGACTTCGGCCTCGATCGCCGATGCGTTCGCCACGCGCGCCTTGACGGTGGCGAAGCGCGGATCCTGCAGCAGGTCCTCGCGTCCCATCGCGGTGACCAGGCGCTGGAACAGCGGATCGGTGCCGGAGGCGATATGCACCCAGGCGCCGTCCGATCCCTTGAAGGTGTTGACTGGTGATGTGTAGCGGTCGCGGTTGCCCTGGCGGCTCATGCTGCGGCCGAGGACAGCCTGCTCCGGGATCGCCGTCATCAGCAGGCTGGCTGCGCTCTCGAGCAACGTGGCCTCGACGAGCTGGCCCTTGCCGGTCTGCTCGCGGGCGGCAAGAGCGGTGAGCGCTCCGATGGTCGCGTAGAGCGCGGTCGTGTAATCCACCACGAAGGTGCCGGCCATGGTTGGCGGCCCGTTCGGGTCGCCGGTGAGCTCCATCAATCCGCTCGTCGCCTGCGCGATCACGTCGAAGCAGGGTCGTTGCGAGAGAGGCCCGGTCTGCCCGAAACCCGAGATGCGCACCATGATGAGCCGCGGGTTGAGCGCGTGCAGCGCCTCCCAGCCGCAGCCCATCTGCTCCATCGTTCCCGGACGGAAGTTTTCGATCAGGATGTCGGCCTTGCCGGCGAGCTCGCGCAGCACCTGCTGGGCCTCAGGCTTGCGGAAATCGAGCGCGAAGCTGCGCTTGTTGCGGTTGTACGTCATGAAATAGACGCTCTCGCCGCCGAGCTTCGGCTCGTTCTCGCGGGTGTCGTCGCCCGAGTCGAGGCGCTCCACCTTGACGACGTCTGCACCGTGATCCGCAAGCTGCATCGCGCAGAACGGGCCGGCGATGAAGCGCGACACATCGAGGACCTTCAATCCCTGTAGCGCACTGAACATGTCAAAGATCTCCTGCTTCCTGAACCGGAAGTCTGTCGAGGTGTTGGCGGTAGGCGAGATACTGCTTCTTGAGATGAGCGTAGGCGGCGATCGCATCGGGCGCCGGTTCGATCTTCTCGCGGATTCGAACCATCGCGGCGCTGGCCGCCCGGAGGTCCGCATGGAGTCCGACGCCGACGGCTGCCAGCATGGCGGCACCGAGCGCGGAAGCCTCGGCGACCTCCGGTACGATGAGCGGCTTGCCGAGCAGGGCGGCACGAATTTCGAGCCACAGCGAAGACTCGGCCCCACCGCCGACGGCGCGGATCTCGCGCACCGGCATGCCCGCGGCCGCCAGCGCATCGAAGACCTCTGCGACCTCAACCGCTACGCCTTCGAGCGCGGCGCGGAACAGGTGTCCACGTCCGTGCTCGAAACTCAGTCGCGTCAGGCCGCCGCGTTCGGTGACGTCCCATCGCGGGGTCCGCGAACCCGCCAGCATGGGTGAAAAGATCAGGCCGTCGCTGCCGGCTGCGATCGCGGCGGCTTCGGCCGTCAGCGTCGGCAAGTCGGCGCCGAGCACGCCGGCAAGCCATGCGACCGCGCCGCCGGTGGCCGCCATGGGACCGCCGACGCACCAGGCTTCTCCAACGGGAAAGCGATTGAGGACGAGGCGGCGATCCGGATCGAAGCACGGCTGGTCGGCGCAAGCGAAGATGACGTCCGTGGTGCCCATGACGTTGACGGCGATGCCGGGCTCGACCATGCCGCCTCCCATTCCGCCCACGGTGCCGTCAGGGCCGCCGACCACCACCGATGTTCCATCCAGCAGCCCGAGAGCACTCGCCGCGTCCCAGGTCAGCCGGCCGGCGACCGCAGTGCCGTCGCGTATCTCGGGAAAAAGGTCGCGCGGCAGCTCCAGCGCTGCGATCAAGTCCTGGCTCCAGGCCCCCCGCCCGACATCGAACAACAGCGAATAGGAAGCGCCCGCAGGGTCGCAGACGGCTTCGCCGCAAAGGCGCATGAGCAGCCAGTCCTTCATGGTCAGCATCAGGCGCGCCTTGGCGAAGACGTTGGCCCGGTGATCGCGGAACCACAGCAGCAGCGGCCCGGTCAGCTCGGGGGCGATCCGGCGACCGGAGATGCCATAGACCGTTGCGGCGCCAAGCCGGTTCTCGATGAGGGCAGCTTCACGCGTCGCGCGCCGGTCCTGCCATGTGCAGATGTGCGCAAGCGGCAGCCCATGCGCGTCCGTGAGCACCATGCCAATCGCGGCAGTGACGCCGATCGCGGCGATGCGCGCCCCATCAACCCGGAGGTCGCGGACCGTTTCGACGACCGCTGCCCATAGCGACGTTGGATCGGCCTCGGCGAACGACGCCTGAAGCGCAACGCTGAAGGGGCGGCTGGCATGGGCAAGCCGCACGCCGGTCGCGTCGAAGAGTGTGGCCCGCGTGCTGCTGGTGCCGGCGTCGATGGCGAGGATCAGGTCACCCCGCATTATGAACCGATCCTGTGAAGGTGATGGCGGCGGGAGAGGCAGGCAAAATTCATGGATCCCGTACGTCGGTTTAGCGTACTGGCATAAAGACACAAAAAACGATTTCCGAAAACGTTTTTTTCTGCTACGCGTCGCTGCCATGGCCAAGGCGGCCGCAGACCTCAAAGACAGTCAGGAGTGCAGCAGATGACGACTTCACAGCCCGCGCGAGCGAAGATCGGAGCCGCACGCGCGGTCATCCAATGCCTCAAGCTCGAGGGCGTGGAATTCATCTTCGGCGTGCCTGGCGGCCAAACGCTCTCGATCATGGACGCGCTCTACGACGAGCCCGGCATCCGTTTCATCACGACGCGCGACGAGCGTGCTGCCGCACACATGGCCGACGCCTACGGTCGCCTGACCGGCAAGCCCGGCGTCTGCCTCGCGACCACCGGCCCCGGGGCCACCAACCTGATTACTGCCGTGGGCGGTGCACACCGCGATTCAAGCCCGGTTGTGGTGATTACCTGCAACAACCGGCGTCGGCATATCGGCCAGGACGATAACCAGGATGCCGATCACATCACGCTGTTTCGGCAGTTCACCAAGCTGAGCCGCTTCGTACCGGACAGCGAGGGCATTCCGCAGGCTGTGCGCGAGGCCTTCCGTGTGGCGACGACCGGCAATCCCGGCCCCGTTCTCCTCGATTTCGCCCGGGATGCGGTTGAGGGCGGCGAGATCGCGTTCGAGCCGATCGAGCCGCAAAATTACCGCTTCAACGAGCGCCCGGTCGCTCCTGAAGCCTCCATCGCGGCGGCTGCCCAGGCGCTGGCCGCCGCCAGGAAACCGGTGCTGTGGCTTGGTCGCGGCGCGATCATCGCGCGGGCCGGCGAGGCCGCGCTGAAGCTGGCCGAACTGCTCGGTGCGCCGATCGTGACGAGCTTCAATGGCATCTCCGCCGTGCCCGGCGACCACGATCTGTGCTTTGGCCCGCGCAGCCGCTTCGGCACCAAGGTTTCCAAGCATCTGTTGCAGGACTCAGATTGCATCCTTGTCGTCGGCAACAGCATGAATGCAGCGTCGACCTCGCGCTGGACGCTGCCGCTCACCCGGAACATCGCGCAGGTGGACCTCGATCCGGCGATCGTCGGTCGCAACTACCCGGTCGCGGTGGGCGTGATCGGCGACGCCGCCGATGCCTTGCGGCGGCTCGCGGCGGCGCTGCAGGGCAAGGTATCGGCCAATGCCGCCGCGCGGGCGGACTGGCTCGCTCAGGCCAGGCGGCTGCGGGAGGATTGGCGCAAGGACGTCTTCGCTCCGGCCTACGCGACGTCGCGGCCGATCAAGCCGCAATGGGTCATGCAGACGCTTGGCGCGGCGATCGACGCGAACACGGTGATCGTTGCCGATGCAGGCAACCCCGGCGTCTGGACGCATATGCTGCCGATCAAGACGCCCGGCGCCTACATGAAGCCGGTCGGCTACGGAAACATGGCCTTCGGTCTGCCGGCTGCGATCGCCGCCAAGCTTGCGGGACCGCGCAAGGACGTCATCGCCGTCGTGGGCGACGGCTCGCTCGGCATGAGCATGGGCGACATGGAGACTGCCGTGCGCGAGAAGGCGCCGTTCACGCTGATCGTGATGAACGACATGGCGTACGGCAACATCAAGCAGGAAGAGCTGCACTTCCACGGCCAGCGCTACATCGGCGTCGATTTCGGCGACGTGGACTATGCAGGCATCGCCAAGTGCATGGGCGGCGACGGTGAGAAGGTTGCCAATCCCGGCGATCTGGCCGACGCGATTGCACGAGGCAAGGCCTCCGGCCGCTTCTACCTGATCGACGTCCGCATCGACGGGAGCGAGAACGTCTGGAAGGATCCGATCTGAGGCCTGCAGCCGGGTGCGGCGGCTTCGCGGATCAGACCCTCAACACCCGGTCGGTCGTGATGCCGAGCAGCCGTCGCGAACCGACGGCATCGAGGGTCGCCCAGTGATCGCCCGGCTTGAAGACATGCTTGTCCAGCCAGGCCCGTAGGGCCTGGTGCGACCGCGTCGCTTCGGCGATTTCCCCAAGCGCTGCGTGGTCCGCTTCGTAGCGGGTGTCGCAGGCGGCGGGATAGGCGCCGTAAGGCGCCTCGACGATGCAGGCGACGGCCTCACCGGACAGGAACGGATCGGTCGGGCGCCGGGCGATCGCTTGAGCGCTGACGACCTGCTCGACGGACACGATCGCTTTTGCGCCTGCCTTCGCGAGCAGCAAGTCCGGGAGTTCGGGCTCCCATTGATCCAGCGCGAAGCGAACGTTGCCGTCCGTATCGGCCCACTGCGCATGCAGGAGCACGAAATCCGGCCGCAATATGCGGAAATGGGAGTCCCACGTGCCCGATGTGGAGGGCAACCCGAGCGCGATGGCGCGGATGCGATCCCGCGTCTCCATGTCATCGGCCGCGATACGCGCGCCGCAACCCGCGGCAATGAGGAGTTCGAGCGCCAGGCCTTTGTCCCAGGACACGAGACGAAGGTCCTTGCGGCCCTGCCGGATGATCTCGCACGCCAGCGCCATTGGTGGTTTGCGCCCTGCGTGACCGCCAAGGGCGACACAGTCGGCGTCACGAATGAGGCCGATTGCATCGGCGAGCGAAACGACTTTGTGTCCGGCGGACATTGGCGGGAATCCTCGGGTGTGCTCAGCGCTCGTCGCGGCCGACATAGACCCCGTCGGGGTCGATGACGTCGCGCAGCAGACGCAGCAGATGAAGATCGGGCTCCGGCTCGATTTCGAGCGTCGGTGCCGCATCGATGGGAAAGGCGATGTGCTCCTGCACCTCGGCAAGCGTAGCGCCGGGATATAGGCGCTCCACGCGCATGCGCCTCGAGGCCGGATCGAAACCAAGGATCGCGCGATCGCTGATCACCCTGACCGGGCCGGCCCCCGGCAAGCCCGCCGCTTCGCGTGCGCCAGGACCGGTGAGGAAACCCGGTGTCGTCAGGTACTGCACCTTCTCGACGAAGCGCTTGCGATCGAGCCGCGCGATCACCACGAAACGCTTCGCCATGCTGGCAATGTCGTTGGCGCCGCCGCTGCCCGGCAGCCGGACCCGCGGCCGGTCGTAGGGCCCGATCACCGTGGAGTTGAGGTTGCCGTAGGGATCGATCTCGGCCGTGCCAAGGAAGCCGATGTCGACCTTCGCCTGCTGCAGCAGGCTGAGGGCATAGAACGTACCGGCGACCTTGGTGGAGCCGTGCACAAGCCGGTAGTCGCCCACGCCGGTAGCGAGATCGACAGGCTGGGGATCGATGATGCCGGACTCGAACACGAGGTTGACGCGCGGCGCGTGCGTCGCCTTGGCGAGATAGGCGGCTACCATGGGCAGGCCGGTCCCGATGAAGGCGGTGTCGCCGTCGCGAATCTCGCGCGAGGCGGCGACGGCCATGTATTCGTCGCGGCTGACGTCAGTCATGGCGGACCTCATGCAGGTAACCCAGCGCGGGGTCGACGCGCAGGCGGAGCAGTCGGGATATCGTCAGGGTGTCCAGATAGGCGAAATGGTCGGGCAGGCCATGCACCCAGCGGTCGAGCCAGGCGGCTGTGTCAGTCTCCGAGCGCGACGCTGCGTAGTAGTCGGCAAGGTGAGGGGCGTCATGGTCGTAGTAGCCGTAGACTCCCGTCGGATGGGCGCCGTAGGGCACATGGACCACCATGTCGACCATCAGCGCCGGCAGCAGCGTGAGTTCCGGTTGACGGCGGATGACGTCGGTCTCCACGATCTCCTCGACGGTGACGATCACCTGTGCCGCAGTGCGCGCCTGCTCCTCGATCACTGACGTTGTCCCGAATAGCTGCACATTGCCGAGCCGGTCCGCGCGGGCGGCGTGAATGACGGCCACGTCGGGTTTGAGCGGAGAGACCGCGGTGACAACGCCGTTGCCGAAGGGCGAATCCAGGCGCTTCGCCTTGTGCGCCGCCGGCTCGAAACCGGAGACTGCGAGGATGGGCATGAACGGCAAGCCGAGCCCCGCCGCCATCAAGCGCGACACCATGCCGAAATGGCTGTGGTCTTCGACCGCGATGGTGCCGGCCTCCACCGCCTTGGAGAAGCGTTGGCAGCGGCCATAACCCTCGAACATGAAGTTCGAGAAATAGACCTTTTCGAGCATGCCCGCGGCGGCCAGGAACTCGGCGACCCAGCATTCTGCGACGCTCATCAGCGTGAGCTGCGAGCGCCCTTGCCGGACGAGCTCGCGCGTGAAGGCGAGCGGCTGGTGGGAATGTGCGAAGCCGCCTGCGGTCAGCGATGCGCCGCTGGCGACGGATTGCGCGGCCTCGGCCAGCGAGACGAGTTTCGACGGCGTTTGCGCCATTGTTGGGCCTTGTCCGTGAAGCGCTCAGGCCGCCTCGATCCATGTCTGGCGGGCGCCGGTGATCAGCGACACGATATCGTCGCCGTTGACCGAGGCGGTCGGTACATCGCCGACCTTGGTCCCGTGCCGTAGAACCACCACGCGATGGCTCATCTCCATCACCAGCGGCATGTTGTGGCTGATCAGCACGATCGAGATGCCCTGTTCCTGCAGCTTCCGCACGGCGTCCATGGCGCGCTTGGTCTCCTGCACGCCGAGAGCGGCAGTCGGCTCGTCGAGCAGCACGAGCGAGGATTTCCACAGTTTGGTGCGGGCAAGCGCAACGGCCTGGCGCTGGCCCCCGCTGAGGCCGGAAACGTTGGCGTCAGCTCGCGGCACGTTGACAGAAAGGCCCTTCAGCGCATCGTCGGCGGCCGCGCGCATGCTGCGCTTGTCCAGGAAACGCAGCGGGGCGATCCCCCAGGTTCTTTCCCGGCCCAGGAATATGTTGTCGGCGACGCTCAAATTGTCGCAGAGGCCGAGGTCCTGGTACACGGTTTCGATTCCCAGATTCCTCGCCACCTCGGTGGAGGAGATCGCGATGGGGCGGCCGTCGGACAGGATCTCTCCTCCGGTCGGCTGAATGGCGCCGGACAGGATCTTGACGAAAGTGCTCTTGCCCGCGCCATTGTCGCCGACGAGCGCGACGGTCTCGCCTTTGCGGATGCGGAAGTCGACTCCCCGCAGGGCATGCACCGGGCCGTAGGATTTCCTGACGCCACGCGCTTCAAGAAGGGCCGCGCCGCTGGTGCCGTGTGTCATTCGCATCCTCCATCTGGACCTGAACGTGTCGACTTGAAAAAGCCACGAAACGATTTCCGAAAACGTTTCTTGGTTTTGCAAGCTACACGTGCTATGACGCTGGGGTCAACTGCGGACTTAATCTGCTTGCGATGCGCGTTCTCTCAGGGTCTGAATCTGGACGAAGCCCGGCCGGCCGCTATTGGTGCCGAACGGTGCATGGGTGTCGGAGAGCCTGAGACATGAAAGACAAGAAGCGCGTAACGATCAAGGATGTCGCCAACGAGTGCGGTATCGCCCTCTCGACCGTCTCCAACGCGCTGGTTGGCAAGCAGCATGTAAGCGAGGAGACCCGGCGGCTGGTGAAGGAGACCGCCGAGCGTCTCGGCTACCGTGCGTCCGCCGTGGCCCGGGCGTTGCGGATGCAGCGCAGCTTCACCATCGGCGTCTTGATTGCCGACGTCGCCAACCCGGCCTTTCCGGATTTCGTCCGTGGCGTGGAGGACGTGGCGATCCGCGAAAAGTGCAGCCTGCTTCTCTGCAACACGGATGGCGATGAGGAGAAGCAGATCTGGCATATGCGTGCGCTGCTCGACAGCCAGGTCGACGGCATGGTGCTGATCTCCCAATACACGGATACGCCGCGCGTTCGCGAGTTGCTCGACTCGGGGACGCCTTTTGTGCTGGTGCAACGACGCAGTCCGCGCCACGAGGATGACTATGTCGGTTCCGACAATGTCGGTGGAATCACCCAGGCCGTAGATCATCTCGCCAGTCTCGGCCATACCCGCATCGGCTTCGTGCGTGGTCCGATGGACTCCTCGACCGCCGCCGAACGGCTCGAGGCCTACAAGGCCGCGATCCGCCGCCTGAAGCTCGACCGGGACGCCGAACTCATCTTCAACGGCGACTACAACCTGCCGACCGGCTATGACGCCGGCCTGCGCTTGTTGTCTCTGCCCAATCGCCCCACCGCGATCATGGCCAGCAACGATCTGAACGCCATGGGCGTGATCGAGGCGGCCATGGAGCTCGGCATCAAGGTGCCGGCCGACCTTTCGGTTGTCGGTCTCGACGACATCCGGCTCGCTTCCTTCCGTCGCATCGACCTGACCACCATCCACCTGCAGAAGCGCATCATGGGCGCGGCTGCGGCCGAGATGCTGATGAAGCGGATCCGCAACCAGCGTCCGTCGCCGGCACGCGAGCAGATTTTCCCGACGGGACTCGTTGTCCGCGGGTCCACCGCGCGCGCCCCCCATGCGGCGGGCAAAAAGCGCAAGAAAGAAGCCGTATAATTCCAGTCAAGGAGAGGAAATGGCCGGTTCGCTTGAGGGGATCAAGGTCCTCGATTTGTCGCGCTTCATTGCGGGACCCGTTTGCGGAATGCTGCTGGGCGACATGGGCGCCGACGTCGTCAAGGTCGAGCGGGCCGGAAAGGGTGAGGATGCCCGGGCGATCGCGCCAAAGATCGGAGGCGAGAGCCTCTATGTCATGATGTTCAATCGCAACAAGCGCAGCCTTGCGCTCGACTATCGCAACGCCGAGGGCCAGCAGCTCCTGCGCGACCTCGCCGCCAAGGCGGACATCCTGATCGAGAATTTCCGGCCGGGCACCCTGGAGAAGATGGGATGCAGCTACGAGGAGCTTTCCGCCATCAATCCGCGTCTGATCATGGTGCGCATCTCGGGCTTCGGGCAGACCGGACCGCACGCGCAGCGCCCCTGCTTCGATGTCATCGCGCAGGCCATGAGCGGCCTGATGGAGATCACGGGCGAGGCCGGCGGCAAGCCGGTCCCTTCGGGCGCCTTCGTCGTCGATCAGGTGACCGGCCTCTACGCGACCGTCGGTGCGCTCGGAGCCTTGCAGGCGCGCGAACGGACTGGACGGGGGCAGGTGGTTGACGCAGCACTATTGGACAGCGCGGTGACGCTGCTGCTGACCGCCATTCCCGAATACGCGCTGTTCGGAACGGAGGCCACGCGCAAGGGCGCGCGCGACCGCTATTCGGCGCCGGCCAACAACTATCGTTGCAAGGACGAGCGCTGGATTCACTTCAATGCCGGCAATGACGCGCTCTTTCCCCGCTTGTGCAAGGCCGCCGGTCTCGAGCACCTGCTCTCGGATGATCGGTTTGCCACGCACGCCGGACGTATGGCCAACGCTGACGCGATCGAAACCATCATCGCCGGCTGGATCGCTCAGCACCACTCCGACGACGTGGTCGAGACGCTGGCGCGTGCCGAGGTGCCCTGCGGGAAGGTCGCCACCATTGCCGAAGTGGTCACAAACCCGCAGCTCAAGCATCGCGAGCAGATCGTCGATATCGCTTATCCCGACGGCAATGTGCCGATGCACGGGGTCACCGTGAAGCTCTCGGAGACCGCGAACAGCATCCGCCGGCGGGCGCCGTCGATCGGAGAGCACACCAGCGAGGTGGTGGCGGACTGGCTCGGCTGAAGCGGACGCTTAGACCCGCATCAGCACGCCGCGCGGGTCGATCACCTCGCGCAGCAGGCGCAACTCCTCTAGCGAGGGTTGCTCGGTGACCGGGATGTTTTCGGGAATGGTCGGCGCGAAGCCCATGCGCGAGCGCACGTCGTCGAGCGTGACCCCCCGATGCAGCGAACGCAGGCGCATGGCGCCGTCGGACCCGAAGTCGAAGACGGCCTTGTCGGTGACCACGAGCGCCGGGCCGGGCCCTGGCAGGCCAAATTCCCGACGCGGAGTGCCGCGGACCTGATGGCCGACACTGGTCACGAAATCGACCTGCTCCACGAAAGTACGCTTGTCGAGGTCCACCACGATGATGGGACGGCGCACAAAGGCCAGATGCTCGGGCTGGGCAAGGCAGCCGACCAGCCGCACATCCGGCTTTGCATAATGGCCGATCGCGGTGATGTTGAGATTGCCGTGGCGATCGACCTGCGCCGCGGACTCGAAAGAGACGTCGAAGCGACCGCGGCCAAGCATGTCGCACTTGAAACCCGTGTCGGCCGGGCAGGCAGCGGCATGCCAGCGCGTCAGGCTGTCCTGGCGGAGATTGTCGGGCATGCTGGAAAGGTCCGGATCCAGGAGGTTGCCCCAATAGACCGTGGCGCCGGGCGCGTGGCGCAGTTGCGCGAGGCGACACGCGGCGAGCGGGATGCCGACAGCGAGCGTGAAGGCGCGTCCGTTGGTGCCGACGCCGACAAAGATCAGGTCGTCATCCCGGATTTCGCGCGCAATGATACAGGCTGCGAGTTCGTTGACGGTGAAGCCGGTGACGGCGCCGGAGGCGGTAAGCGTGTTCATGCGTCAGCCCTGCTGAACGGAGAGGGACGGGAGGCGGGCGGAAGCGCCGCTGGCGTGAAGGTACTCGTCGTGAGCCCGCGGCGTGCGGACGAAGCGGTCGAGATAGGTCGCCATGCCCTCGGGAGTCTTGGCGTGCTCGAGGTAAAGCCGCAGGTGCTCTTCGTCTTCGTCGTAGATGGAGTCGCAGGCGGCCGGATGCGCGCCTTGCGGGACTTCGACGATGGCCTCGACCCACTGGCCGGGAATATAGGTGAGCGTCGGCTGCGCCTTGACCTGCTCGTGCGGAATGATTTTCTCGACGGTGACGATGAGCCGCTTGGCACCGCTCGCCATGAGCTGGTCGATGTCGTCGCTGTCGCGCACCACGGGCCACTGCACGTTGCCATAGCGGTCGCCGGCGTAACCGTGAATGATGGTGAAATCGGCGTCGGCTGCGGCGACCGCATGAAGCTTGTCCCCGCTGAAGGGGCAGGTCATGGGCCGGATTTGCTCGGGATTGCGTGCCGCCATGTCGGAGCCGAGCAGCGAGCGAACGGGCATGAAGGCAAGCCCGGCTGCGGCTGCGCGGAAGCGCGCCACGATCGCGCATTCGGAGAAGTCGCGCGCCGTGATGGCGCCGCTCTGGACGCCGCGCCTGAAATTCGGGGCAAGGCCGTGGCTGAACATTCCCGCATAGATGCCTTCCCAGCGCCGGATCGCGCCGGCCGCCGCCAGCATGTCCGTCGCGGTAGTGGTCGCCCACGTGATCAAGGTGAGGTCCTTGACCCCGCGGCGAATCAACTCACGGACGGCCGCATTGGGTTGGCGCCGCAATAGACTCCCGCCGATCGCGAGCGTCACGCCGGACGCGATCGGGGCCAGCGCGGCCTCGAGTGAAACGAGCTTGTTCTTCATGGCGGCTCCCGGCACCGTGAGGCGGACCCCACGAAATTTCAGAACGTATTGGCTGCCAGATTGCATTTTCAGCTTGCGCGGCCGATACAAAAACGTTTTTATATCGATCATACGCCGCGCGACAAGTCTTAAAAGCTGTGGAGACGCGGGTGAGATGGAGGAAATACTTGGCGTCGGTCCCGGCTTTTCTTGATGTTCGCGGTATCTCGAAGTCGTTTCCCGGTGTGGTGGCGCTTGATCAGGTGTCATTGCTGGTCGATCGCGGCGAAATACACGCACTTATTGGAGAAAACGGCGCCGGAAAATCCACTCTGATGAAGGTCCTGGACGGAATCTACACGCCGAATGACGGCGAAATCTTGCTGGATGGCCGTCCGGTTCGGATTCCGGATCCCTTCGTGGCGCTCGAGCTTGGGATCAGCATGGTGCACCAGGAGCCCAAACTCTGCAGTCCTTTGTCCATTTCGGAAAACGTTTTTATGGGGCGCCTGCCCCTGGCGGCCTGGGGACGGGTGGATTGGGCCGAAGCCGATCGCAGGACCGCCGAATTGCTGGAGCGCGTCGGCCTCGATCTCGATCCGCGCACTCCGGTCGAGGCATTGTCGATTGCTCAGCGGCAGCTCATCCAACTCGCCAAGGCGCTCGCATTCAAGGCGCGTCTGATCATTCTCGATGAGCCGACTGCGAGTCTGACTCCGGTGGAGGTCGACCGCCTGTTCACGATCGTGCGGGGGCTCCAGGCCGATGGCGTCAGCTTCCTTTATATTTCGCATCATCTGGACGAGATTTTCCGGATCGCTTCGCGCGTCACCGTCCTCAAGGACGGTCGCAAGGTGACGACCCTCGACGTGGCGTCGACCAGCAAGGATGCGCTGATCGGCCTCATGGTCGGGCGTGACCTTGGCGAGCGCTTTCCCGCCAAGGGGAGGGCGCCAGGCAAGCCGGTGCTGGAGGCGCGGGAGATTTCAGGCCACGGCTTCAGGGACGCAAGCCTGACATTGCGCGCTGGCGAGATACTCGGCCTCTCCGGCCTAGTCGGCGCAGGCCGAACGGAGCTGGCGCGCGCGCTGTTCGGTGCAACCGCGATCTCGGCGGGACGCATCCTGATCGACGGAGGACCGGTCGTCCTGCGCAGCCCGGCCGACGCCATCAGAAAGGGTGTGTCCTACATCGCCGAGGATCGCCGCGATGGTCTCTTCATGCCGCTTTCGGTTCGTGAGAACATCGCATTCGCGGCTCCGGAGAAGCACAGCCGTTTCGGCGTGCTCAACAGCCGCAAGCAGGCCGAGCAGGCCCGTGCGTTTATCGGCCGCCTCAACGTGCGCACTCCCCATGCCGAGCAGCCGGTCGCCGTGCTGAGCGGCGGCAACCAGCAGAAATGCATCCTCGCGCGATGGCTCCTCAAGGGCGTGCGCGTGCTTATCCTTGACGAGCCCACCCGCGGTATCGACGTGGGCGCCAAGCGCGAGATCTACGCGCTCGTCGATCAACTCGCCCGGGAGGGGATTGCGGTCCTGCTCATCTCCTCCGAACTGCCCGAGATCCTGGGCATGGCCGATCGCGTGCTCGTCATGAGCGACGGGCGGATCACCGGCGAAGTCGAGGGCGACCGTGCGACGGAAGAAAGCCTGCTCGCTCTCGCCCTCCCTGTCGAATCCATCAAGCAAGAGCTTCACGCATGACCGACACCGCCATCACGGAGGGCGCGGCCTCTCCCAAAACCGCTAACTCCGGTTACAATCGGGCCCTGGGCTTGTTGGTGCGCTACAGCAACGTGCTCGCGCTCGTACTGCTGCTCGTTGTGGCAAGCCTGCTGTCGCCGTACTTCCTGTCCTCTCGCAACATCCTGAACGTGTTGCGCGGGGCGACCATGATCGGCCTCGTCAGCATCGGGATGACCTACGTCATCCTCAATCGGGGCATCGACCTCTCGGCCGGCTCCATCGTCGGCATTTCGGCCGCCTTGACGGCCGGCTTCGCGCACTACGGGGTGGGCGCCGCGGTGCTGGTCGGGGTCGCGGCGGGCGTCGCGGTCGGCATCGTCAACGGGCTACTGATCACGCGCCTGCGCCTGCAGCCCTTCATCGCGACGTTGAGCACGATGATCTTCGTGCGCGGCCTCGTCTACATCTATACGGAAGGCAGCAACGTCATCGTGCGAGATGCGTCGGCGGCCTTCACCTTTTTGGGCTCGGGCTTCATCGGGCCTGTTCCGGCACCGGTGGTGCTGTTCGCGATCGTATGGCTGATCGCGGCTCTGACGTTGCACTACACCGTGTTCGGCCGCGCCGTCTATGCCGTCGGTGCCAATGAGGAGGCGGCTCGCCTCTCGGGCATCGCGGTCGAGCGCAACAAGGTGCTCGTCTACACCGTGAGCGGGCTGCTGGCGGGTCTTGCCGGCGTCGTCCTGGCGAGCCGCCTCACTGTCGGGGAGCCCAATGCCGGCACGCTCTATGAGCTCGATGCCATCGCAGCCACGCTGATCGGCGGCACCACCTTCGATGGCGGCGTCGGCGGTGTCGGCGGCACCGTGCTCGGCGTGCTGATCATGGCGTTCCTGTCGAACGTCCTCAACCTGCTCAACGTGTCACCTTATTCTCAGATGCTGCTCAAGGGCGTGATCATCGTTCTGGCGGTCGTCATGAGCGAATGGAGAAAGCGGCGCTGAAGCTCGCAATTGGAGGAGAAATCATGACCCACGACGGAACGCGGCGGACGAACCGCCGTGATATCCTCAAGCTCGGCGCCGGCGCTGCGGCGTTTGCGTCCGCCGCCATCTGGGGACAGGACTCGTTTGCCCAGGCCGTGCAGGGAAAGACCGTCGGCTTCACGATGTCCTTCTCCAACACCGAGTGGATCAAGCAACAACAGGCGGGCATCGAGGAGACCGCCAAGAAGTACGGTCTCAAGGCCGTCGTCTATGATGCCAACGACCAGCCGGCCAAGCAGGTGCGCGACATCGAGGACCTGCTGGTCCGCAACGTGGACATCATCATCATCTCGACCTACTACGCCGAGGCGATCACGCCCGCGGTCAAGCAGATTAACGAAGCCAAGGTTCCGATCGTGGTGCTCAGCTCGCCGCTGGCCGGCGGCGCCGATTTTGCGTGTCACCTCGCGACCGACACGCTGGCGACCTCGCGTTCGGCGGGCGAGTATTACGTCAAGAAGCTCGGCGGCAAAGGCCTGGTTGCGCAGATCGAAGGCAAGCCTGGATCGGTGATCAACCAGCAACGCGGCAAAGGCTGGCGTGAGGTCATCGAGAAGCATCCCGACATCAAGGTCATTGGCCACATCGTCGCCAACTACGACCGCACGCAGGCCATCAAGGGCATGGAGGATCTGCTCCAGGCCAACAAGCAGATCGATGCGGTCTACTGCCATAATGACGACATGGCGCTCGGCGCCGTGCGCGCCGCCAAGGAGGCGGGGCGCAAGGACCAGATGTGGTTCACCGGCTACGACGGTCTCACCGTCGAGGCACTGGAAGGCATCTACAAGGGCGATCTCGATGGCGTGTGGGAGTATCTTCCGTTCGGCTCGGAGGGCATCGAGGCCGCGGTGCAGATCCTGCGCGGCAAGCCGATCAAGAAGACGATCGCCTTCGATTCGCCTCTGATCACCAAGTCGAATGTGACCGAGTGGTATGACCCGGAGAGCCGCAAGCGGAAGGTCCTGCCTTCACGCCTGACCTTCTGATGCTCCCGACTCCGGCCAGGCGCGAGCGGCCGGGGTCCGTTGTTTCTTACATTCGGCCGAAGCCGCAGCCGGCCACCGCTCGCGCACCTCTCGAAAAGCGATTCCAGGACGAGACCATGACCCAATCGACCGCCACCGCACCGAACCCCTGGCGCGACCTGACCGACCCTCGCCGGGCCGCGACCGCAGATGACCTCGAGGCCGGCCTGAAGGAGCCAGTGTTCGAGAACCTGCGGATACCGGAGGAACTGGGGCCGGTGACGATCACCGTCGACGATCACAAGATCAAGCGCTTCGCTTTCACTCAGGACGACTACGGCGACTGGTATCTGCGGGGCGAGAGCCCGTTCGACGGTGCGCGCATCGGCCATCCGGCGCTGCTGGGCAACGATCTCGTTCAGCTCTTCACCACGCGCTATCGCGCCAGCAAGACGGTGGGTTTCCACACCGAGGAGCAGATCTGGTTCGACAGCCCGGTGAAGCTGGGCGAACGCGTGACGCTCTCCGGCCAATATGTCGAGGCCTATGAGCGGCGCGGCCAAGGCTATGTGGTCATGGAAGCCCAGGCAACCGGCGAGGATGGGCGCAGCATCGTCCGCCACCGCGGCGTCGAAATCCTGCGCACGGTGCCGGGTCTCATCGCCGGCCGCGGCAGCAGTAGGACGACCGAACGCAGCGTGACGGGAGAAGTTGCGGACTGTGCGCGGCGGATCGAGAAGGCCGGTAGCGATGTGGCTGTAGGTGACGTGTTGACGCCGTTGAACAAGGTCTTCACGGCCGAGCAGACGGCGGTCTTCTCGCGCATCGGCGAATACGTGCGCAACACGCACAACGATTTGCAGATTGCCAAGAAAGGCAAGTTGCCGACCCTGATCGTGCAGGGCCAGCAGGAATATGGCGCCGCCGCGGAGCTGATGGCACGTGTGTTCGGCGCAGCCTGGTTCACCAAGGGCTGGCTGAAGATGAAATTCATCAACACGCTGCAGGTCTTCGATCCCGTGTCGTTCTCCGGCGTGGTGACGGCTGTGGGCACGCTGGCCGATGGCGCGCGTGTCGTCGAGCTCGAGGTCTGGGCCCGCCGCATGTCGGATGCCAAGCTCACGGCGGTCGGCTGGGCCTCGTGCAGGCTGCCGGCCTGATGGTTTTTCGGTTCGAGCAGCGCTGCCTCAGGTGGCCACGCCTCGGATGCGGTAGCCGAGCCGAATGGAGAGCGCATCGGCGTGCCGGACGACGAGCGGCGCAATGTTCTGGCCGGTTACCGCCGGAAGGTAATCATGGCTCATAAGGCTTTGCGGGCCGAGCAATCACGGCCAGTAACATGCGCGCACCAAACGAAGCGATCCGCACCTCTTAGCGAACAGGAGTAATCACTGCAGCACGCTGAGATCAGCCAGGAGCTGGGCTATACATCGCGACAGCGCTTCAAACACTGGCATTTGTGGAAAGTGCTGCAGCGTGGGATTGAACCCATCTGGCATAGACGACTGACGAACGCCAAACCCGCAACAAATAAATGGAAAAAATTCGATTGTCGTCCGGGCGCTGACCATTATTGTTCAACCAAAGGATGTGGTGCCGTTCCGGCGTCTCGGCATCCTTGAAAGCGCTAAGCGTCATGGTGGCCGCTGACTTCGATCAGATCAGGCCTTTGCCAGGTGGTGTGGTGGGAAGGCCAGCGCGAGTTGCGCGTTACGCAACTCATTGGATGAGACGGGGACAGTGATGTCGAAGCAAGGCTCCATCGCTATGTCCAGGCGTATCGGCCAGGACAGAACGCGGCAGGGCGAGCAGGGGTTCACTCTTGTCGAAATGCTGGTCGTCATCGCCATTATCGGCTTGATCATGGGACTGGTTGGCCCGCGCGTGCTCAGCTATCTGAGCGAGTCGAAGGTCAAAGCGGCGAAGATCCAGATGCAGAGCTTCGCAAGCGCGCTCGACCTCTTCAATCTCGATACCGGCCGTTACCCATCATCTGCGGAGGGCCTCACAGCCCTCGTGCAGCGGGCGCCGGGCGTGACCAACTGGAATGGTCCTTACCTCAAGAGCGGTGTCGTTCCAAATGACCCGTGGAGCCATCCCTATGTCTATCGTGCGCCCGGCGAGCGCAACGCATACGATATCATCTCCTACGGTTCGGACGGTCAGGAGGGCGGCAGCGGGCTCGCTGGAGACATCTCTTTGGACAAACTGACCAGCGCCAGCAATGAATGATGTGGGCACCGTACTGCTCGGCAGTCTTCTCCAAGGAGCCTCCTACCTCTTTTGCCAAGGCATCGAGTTCCGGCCGGGCTTGCCGGCGCCCTCGGTCGAGCGTTGATCGGTCTGCTGCGGCCTTGTCGTTCTCTCGTCCGACGGAATGTCGAACCCGGCAACCCACCGATCGTCTGCCGATGTCGGAGTGCGACGTCCCGGTCGATCGGTCATGATCGTGCCCATGTCGCGCAGGTCGTCGGGCGTCAGCCACGCGATGTCGTGGGCGTGCGTCGTCACCATCTGCCGGGTGATGCGTGGCGGCACGCCAAACCCGCTCGCGATGCGGGCCATAGCCATGGTCGCCTCTTCGGTCTGCGCGGTTTCGTGGCCGAACTTGTCGGACACGCCGTGGACGCCGATCGCGGCGTCGTAGCTCGCGAATTTCTCTATTCCTGCCGCGAACACGATGAAACAGGCCGAGGCGCAACGCGACCCGGCCGCGACAATCGTCGGCAGCTTCGCCCTGCGGATCAAATTTGCGAGCTGGACCGCCTCGGAGAGGCTGCCGCCCGGTGAATCGAGCCGCACGGCAGAGATCAGGCGGTTGCTGTCGTTGGCGGTCTTGATCAGCGCTTCGGCAGCCTCCGTGTCGCCCCCCGCCACGTCGCCGCTAAGGGCGATGATGGTGACGTCATCCTTCAGCGTCACGCTGTTCAGCTCGGCGGCGGTCGCGGCCGTGCTGACGACGGCCGCTCCCAGGAGCCCCAGCATGGATGACAGCATCGCCATCACGGCTTCAGCTTTCGTCTCACTTGCGCGCGATCGGCGTCGGCGCCGCAGCGGGCGCGTCGAAGGTCGTCGGTGCGCGCCGCATGGTATCGAGGCGCTCGCGGAACTCCTCGGCGACCACCTGGGCGTCGTGGCTGTTGCGTACGACCTTGGTGGTGACGAATACGATGATCTCCGAGCGATTCCTCATGTCGCTCTTCTGGCTGAGCAGGTCGCCGAGATATTTGATCTGGTTGAGGCCGGGCAGTCCGGACACCGTGCGCTCGTCGTCTTCCTTGATCAGGCCGCCAAGCAGCACGGTCTGGCCGCTGCTGGTGCCGACGGTCGAGCGGATGCGCCGCTGCGAGATGGTCGGCGTCAGGTTCTGGGCGCTGAAGCCGCCCGGATTGACGACGTTGGAGACTTCCTGCTCGATCTCAAGCTCGATCGATCCGTTCGGATGTACATGCGGCAGCACCTTCAGGATGATGCCGGTGTTCTGCCGGCTGATGCTGCTCACCACGTTCAGTCCGGTGACGGTGCTGCCGGTCGAGATCGGCACCTGGTCGCCGACCTCGAGGATCGCCGGCTCGTTGTCGGCGACCACCAGCGATGGCGCCGACAGCACCTTGATGGTGGTCAGGGTGGAGAGCGCGTTCAGGACCAGCTTGGGATTGGATTCGGCGCCGAGCAGCAGGTTGAAGCCGGGCAGCACGCGCGCGAGCAGGGCCGACTGCGTCGCCGATTGCGCAGCGCTGAACAGGCCGACCGATCCTCTGTCCTGGCCGAGGTTTGCGTTGCCGCTGGTCAGATAGGCCTGCACGCCATACTGCAACTGGTCCGTCAGCGTGACCTCGGCGACCATGGCATCGACGGCGACCTGCAGCCGCGGCCGGTCGAGCGACTCCAGCGCCCGCTCGATCACGAGATAATCTTCCTGGTTGGAGTAGACCATGATCGCATTGGTCGACCTATCGGCGGTGATCCGGACATTCTGGAACACCCCGCGCGGCATCGCGCCCGATCCCGTTCCACCGAGCCCCGCCGCATCCTGGTCGTCGTCCTTGCGATCTGAGAAGCCGGCTTGCGTCGCGCCGCTGCGGTTGGCGTTGTTCGAGTTGTCGGTGCCGCCCTGCGTGGTCGTGCCTTGATTGTTGTTGCTGAGCGTGCCGGTGCCGAGCGAATCGAGCCGCGATGTCGTTCCGCTCTGTCCGGGCGCGGTCGTGCTGGTCTGGCTGTCAAGACCGGCTGACTGCGAGGAGCGTCCGACGAACATCTCGTTGAGGATGCGGGCGATGCTGCGCGCGTTGCCGTAGCGCAGGCTGTAGACTCGCACCGTGGTGCCGGTGGGATCGGAGCGATCGAGCCGCCGCACCCACTGGGTCGCGCGCTCGAGCACCTTGCTGTTGCGGCTTACCGCCAGCACCGCGTTCATGCGCGACACCGGCTGGAACTTGATCACACCCTGACCATTGCCGCCTTCGGCGGTGTCGAACACCTTTTCAAGCTCGCGGATCATGGTTTCGGGCGCGGTCGATTTCAGCGGGTACAGCCCGACCGATTGATTGCGCAGCCACTCCACGTCGAGGGTTCCGATGACGCCGAGCGCGGCCTGGCGCTCGGAGGCGGTGCCCTGGACCAGGAGAAGGTTGCGCGTCTGATCGGCGCGCACGGCGCCCGGCCGCGACAGGAAATTTTCCGCCGTCTTGGCGATCGCCGCCGCCGAGATGTAGCGCAGCGGCACGATCGAGACGCCATAGCCCGGCTGTCCAGCACCGAAGGTGGAGGGGCCCGCGCCGGAGGCTTCCGGCAGCGGAACGATCCTGATCAGCTTGTCTTCGCGCAGTACCGCGACGTTCGACATCCGCAGCACGCTTTCGAAGATGGGCAACACGTCCTTGCGCGGGATCCGTTGTGCTGAGGCCAGAGTGATCACGCCTTGCACGCGTGGATCGATCACGTAGTTCAGTCCGAGGCTGTCGCCGAGCACCGATTTCACGGCCGTCGGGATATCCGCGCTGTCGAAGTTCATTTCGACGCCGCCGCCTTCGGTTGCGAGATCACCGTCGGTGGCCGAGGCGACGCGCGCCGCCCCATTCACCTCGCGAGAAGACGGCGCCGGTGTGAGATCCTGCTCGGCGCCGGGAAACACCATCGGCTGCATCGAACGGCTGGGCGCGCTGCCGCCCGACGACGGTCCGCCGACCGGACCGGTCCAGCGCGCGCGCAGATCCGCATCGCGGATCGGATCGGTCACCGGATCGCGACCCGGCAGATCGATGCTCTTGTCGATCATGCAGCCGCCCAGAAGGCCGCCGATTGCAAGCCACACGCCGGCCATGGCGCCAAGTGACGTCGCGCGCGACAGGCGGGACCGTTCGATCAACTGCACGATGGCTCTCCCTTGTGCTCTCCTGCGAGACGCGCGGACTGCGCCCGCCGCGCTCGTGTCAATGCGCATCGCTGGCCGCCTTCCACGGACGATCGGCGGGTGCGATGCTGCTGCCGGCGAGCTCCTCAACCTCGTTGAGCAGCGCTCCGGCGCGGTCGATCAGCGGGCGGGCCGCGGCCGGGTTGACCGGGCGGCGCGCGAACGCCGCGCCGTCGAGCACGGCCTTCATCTCGCCCGCCAGCGCATCGCGGGTGGCGGTGACGGCCCCGATCGCACGGAGATAGCGCTGATAGCTTGTATCGCTGCCCTTGATCGCTTGGGTTGCGAGCGCAAGGCTGTTGCGGCCGAGTTGTCCGAGCGGATCGTTGAGGGTCTTGTAGGCGCGGGCGAGCGCTGCATATGTCTCGCGGCCGCCTGCGGGCCCCAGTGGCAGCGCATTCGCTTCAAGCAGGTCCACCAGCACGACGCCGTCGTGGACGTAGCTGTCGGCGAGGCCGAGCAGGGCGAGCATCGTGGGCCGCAGGTCGGCGTGATGGGAGAGGATGTCAGCCGTCTGCCCGAGATGGGCGACGCCCGGACCGGCTATGGCGAACCAGCTCGTGCCTGCGATCTGCGCCATGTCGCCGCCGCCCCACGCCACGTCTGGATCAATCGCGACGCAGGCGGGCGGGGTGGCGCAATCGGCGCGGCTCGCTGCGGTCCGGTTGTTGTAGTCGGGATCGCCGAACATGATGAGGTGCGGCGTGCGCGCCGGGCTTGCCGTGACCATGTGCATCAGTTGCATCTGCGCGCGGTCGGCGAGCATCGCCGCGAGCCGGTCGGTCTTGCCGGTGACGGGGTTGAGCGCGGTGAGCTTGCTTGCGTCCTGCGCCAGCGTGCGCGTCAGCGGGTCGGCAGCAAGCGGGTTGTCGTGGATGTAGAAGGCCGGCGCGTTGCCGGCACGCAGGTCGAACGCTGTGACGTTGCGACGCTGAGTGAAGAGCAACCGGTCGATGAACGCATTGATCGCGCCGGTCGCTTCATAGCTGCAGGGCAGGGCGACGCCGTCGCACTCCGGCGGGCTCGGCGGTCCGCCGACAAAACGGTCGTTGCCGCTCGGCACCACGATGAACAGCGTGTTGCCCGCCGTGATGCCGCCGGCCGCCAGCCGGTCGATGAACGCCTTGAACGCGGCATCGAAGGCGGCGAGCCTTGCGACGTAGTCGCGCTCGCCGGGACCGAAGCTGCGCCGGCGCGCGGCGATCGCGGCCGGCTTGTGTGCATCGCCGATCGCGACATAGACCACCGGCACGCCGGCCTCCAGCATCGCCGCGGCGTAGCCAAGAGACTGCGCCGCCGTTGTCTCTGACGCGCCGGGAAAGCCTGGATGGCCGGCGTCGTCGGCAATCACGTCACCCTGGATGTCCGTGACCGCGCTATTCGGCGAGATCGGGGGCTGTACATGGCGGTGGCCGAACAGCGCGCTGAAACCTGAATAGCCGCCGGGCTCGTCGGGCAGAAGATCGGGCCGTGCGTGGGCGTTGCTGCATAGCGTGCTGCCGCGCGCGCAATGGATGGCGACGCCGACGAGCTCTGTGCGTGCCTTGGCGGGATCGCCGGCTGCGGCGCGCGCCTCCGACGCCCCGAGCACAGTCGCGACGTCGGCGATGTCCTGCAGCGTCAGCCCCATGGTCGCGTACGCGCCGACGTCACAGCCCGCGCGGGTGAACGGCACCCATGGCCCCGGCACGGTCTTGCCGGTGTCGGCGAGCATCAGTGGCTTGCCGTCGCCGCCGCTCGCGGTCCAGTAACCGAATGCGCTGGCGAAGCCGACGCTGCCGTCGCTGCGGAACGTGCCGCTGCCGTCGCCGATCGGCACGCCCATGCGGTCGCCGTGCAGGCCGGTCAGAACGGTGAGGGTGTCGGTCGCCGTCTGCGCCAGCGGCGTGGTGTGATGGTTGCTGCCGATGGTGCCGTTGCTGGCGAGGAAGTCGCGCAGGTGCGGCATCTGCTCGAGATCGGACGGTACGTTGGGGTCGTCACGGCGCAGGTGCACGTTGTCGAGCTCAATCTGCACCACGCGCGTGATCGCGCCGCCGCGCGCCTGCAGCGTGCATGCAGCCCGCGCCTGCCCGAAGCCGAAGGCGCATTCCACGATGGAGCCCGAGGCCATGAGCATGGCGCCGAGTGCGAGCGGCGCAAGGCCGGCAGGAATGCGACTCGTACGCATGACGCCACGTCTCTACTGTCGATCTCTTCGGTATCGATGTCGTTGGTATCGATGTCTTCAAGTGTCGCTTGAAAGCTCGAGCGCCGGTAAGATGTCGTCCGCTCGTGCGCGCGAAGTGTGTTCGGCTTCGATGACGCGGTTGTAACAGCGGCGCTCACATCCCGCGCATGGCGAGAATGCCGCGTTGTGATTCGTGTTCACCGATTTGACGCAAACACTCTGCGCAGACACGACGCGTTCATCCATGACGTCTTGCAACGATCGATGATGTCTTGCAACGCGCCGCTGCGTGATGCACCTTGATTGTCGCACGCGCTGATGACGGTATGTCGAAGACGACGCGGGGATCGCACATGAACAGACGCATGGATGGCGGACGCAGAAGCGTCACGCGGCGAGTATCGATCGCACCGGCGTCGATCCTGCAAGTATCGATGGCGGTTGCGCTTTGCCTGTGCGCGTCGCTTACCCGCGCGGCAGAGCCGCCTGCAAGTGGTGACGTTGCCGTCAGCAATCCGGTGGAGCTGCAGCCGTTGCCCGAGCTCGGCGCGACGCGCGACAAGCCGCTGTTCTCGCCGACGCGACGGCCTCCGCCCAAACCAGTCGCACCGGTGGCGCGGCAGGAGCCGCCACCGCCACCTCCGCCGCCGCCGAGTGTGGTGGTGCTTGGCATCGTCAGCGAGAACGGCGACGGCCGCGCCGCCATCCGCGCCGGCGGCACGGGCGACAAGGTGACGCGCGTCCGCACTGGTGACGACGTCAGCGGCTGGAAGGTGGAGCGGATCGAGCCGCGCCGGCTGGTGCTGACCCAGGGCGAGCGCGCGGTCGATTTCGCGCTGTTCGGCGGTGGGGCAAAGAGCGTCAAGACCGCGGGCTCGGCCGTGGAGCAGCGCCTGCGCGAGATCCGCAAGCTTCGCGTCGCGCCAAGCAACTGAAATGACGCTGGTTTCGCATCGTCCGCGGCCGCCGGCCCGCGCGCCTGCCAGGGTTAAAATTTTTTTCCGGAATCGCTTCGCGTTAGCCTGTCTCAACCTGTCTTGAGAGTGAGGAGAGGCGTCACGGATTGTCACGTGCGTCCGCTTGGGTGCAGGCGGTCGCGCAAGCGACTATGCGTGCGCCGATCATCGACCTGTCGGCATCGCGCCAGGCTGGTTCCAGGCTGGCCGGTGCGTTGCGTCGTATTCGTTTCGCATCACCTGCTGCTTTGGAAGGCTCCGCATGCATTCGCTTCTCCGCCCCCGGTTGAATTCGCGCCGCGCTTTGCTTCTCGTCGGCGCAAGCACGGTCGCGATTGCGGTCAGTTCGGGAGCCCATGCCCGCCCGTTCGGCTCATGGGGCGCGAACACCGCAGCCACGCAAGCGGCGACCGCTGCGGCGCAGGCCGCGGCCCAGCAGGCGCAACAGGCGGCGCAGAACACGCAAGCGTCGATGGCGCG
>NZ_PSRR01000073.1 GCF_004296405.1 Bradyrhizobium sp. Leo170 | reverse complement strand
GCCCCCCATGTCTCAGGTACGTTCTGTTACCTAAGTCTCCGGGCTGGACACGGCGGGGATGGCGGAGACGGAGGGATTCGAACCCTCGATAGGCCTTTACAAGCCTATAACGGTTTAGCAAACCGCCGCCTTCAGCCACTCGGCCACGTCTCCGGTAGCGCCGATATGCACGACGCGCGGGCGAGCCGCAAGCGGCAGATTGAGGGGACACCGGACTGTGCGCCCGCGTTGGCGACCCAAGGCCTGATTACGCTGTGGATAACATCTGACGTTTAACACGCGCCTCGATCGGGACAGTGCTGATCTTGAAAGTAGGCTTTCGCAGTAATTCTAGTTATTTCAAATAGTTATGGCGCGATCGGCTTGCCAGGGGATAGGGCTGGCTGTCACGGCTGGCCTTACGGAACTGAACCTTAACATTACCGGTGTCGAGAAATAACGCGGAACGGCCTCTTGAAAGCCCCTTGGGTTCCCTGTTCCCGCAATCTTGTCTCGGCGTCGTGCTCACAAACGGCGCTCCGAACCAGCAACGCAATCAGGCGGCTTACGACCCCAAAGCGGACCTGACGCGTCGGTGCAGTCCGTCGGGCGACTAAGCAGGAACGTATGTCAGCCTGACCGTGTCCTCGCCAACGAGATCGGTGGAAACAAGGCGGAGCGGCGGTCGGGGACCGGCGAAGAATGGCTTGCCGCGACCAAGCACGATGGGGTGGAAGTAGAGTCGATACTCATCGATAAGACCAAGGTCGGTTAGGCTTTGTGCTAGGTCCGGGCCGGAAACTGTAATCTCTCCAACAAGCCGAGCCTTCAGGCCACGTATCACCGCCTCGATGTTATCCTCGACAAGTGTGGCGTTGGGGCCGACTGAGTTCAACGAGCGCGACACGACCCACTTCGGTTGGCGCCGCCACGCCGCCGCGAACACGTGATGCTCCGCATTCCACTCAGGACGGTCTTCGTCCCAATAACGCATAACCTCGTACATGCGGCGACCGTACACACTGCCGGTCAGGTCGCGCACGTGCTCTATCCAGTGACGAAAGAGTGCGGGACTTGGCGCAAATTCCTGGTGATCGACATAACCGTCCAAGGACTGGTTCATTCCGAAGACGATCTTTGCCATGCTACCAAATCTCCATCCCAAGATCTTCACGATAGTATGAACAGAGTGATGCAGAAAGTGGAGTTGACCGCAAACTGCGTGCCGCGTTGTCGATGCCGGTAAGATATGTGATCGGACAGAGCGGCAACATCCTGTATGCAGAAATCAATCCTGATTACACCCGCCGACCCGAGCCGGAAGAACTGTTGCCCGCGCTCAAGAAGGCGGCGAACGTCTCCGCCCGGCAGGCGCTTGCTGATCTGCTGAGCTCTTCGCAATCATGAACATATCTCGTGCCGCCGGCTCGGCAGCACGAGTATCCTTTACTTGCGATACTGCGCCGGAGGCCGCGGGTTGTTCGCCGGATTGGTGTCGTGCTTGGAAAGTCGCGTGATCAGCTTGCCGCCGACAAGGGGTTGCAAGTCCGATTCCAGCGCGTCAGCGAGCGGCTTGGCATAGACTTCATTACCGTCAACATAGAGCGTGAACGACTTGACGTATTTCGCCTGCTTTTCGGGATCCTCGATCGTCGCTTTGGTCCATGCGTAAAGCGGATAGTTTTCGGTACCCCGCTTCTCAGCTTCGGCCACATAGTCGGCGAAGGCATCGAACTGACACTTCATCGTCGCATGATGTCTGGCGAGGATGTCCGCCAGCGGCTTGATTGCCGGATTGTCGGGATCGCGCCGCGCCACTCCGGCAAGCTCGTCGCCGAGATAGATCCGCACCTGGAATTCCCATTGCTTACTCATCGTTGGCTTCCCCGAGGCCGTCACGAGCTCGCCTCGTCGGCTATCTAAACAGATGTACGCTACGGACCATCGGCCAAGCTCCCGACCAATCGCCCTTGATGCGACGCCGTCCTCTCGCGGTCCAGACAAAAGTGGTTGAATACCTTCGCAGAAATCGCCAAGCGGGATGCATCTCCGCAAACACCGGTCAGCCGATCCGCATCGAAAGCTCGACGTCCCCACCGAATGGCGTGGACATGTAACCGTTCGCGGGCGAGCGAACATGCGCCAGGTAGTCGGGGCTGTAGTCAGCGTTGTCGGCGACGATGAAGGCGCCCGGCCGGAGGCGGCGCTCCACCAGGCTCAGTATCTCGGAATAGAGCGCCTTGGCGCCGTCGAGCAGCAGCAGGTCGATCGTTTCGGGGAGATCGACGCTCAGCGTCTGCAAGGCATCTCCTTCTCGGATCTCCACGAGGTCGATGAGACCGCCGGCGGTCAGATTGTCGCGGGCCCGTGCGACCTTGGACGGCTCGAACTCGCTGGTGATCAGGCGGCCACCGCCATTGTCGCGCAGGGCTGCGGCAAGGTGCAGTGTCGAGATGCCGAACGAGGTCCCGAACTCGACGATCGTCCGCGCGCCGCCGCCTCGCGCCAGCATGTAGAGCAGCGAACCAGTCTCTCGCGAGACCGCGAGCGGAAGATCTTTCAGGCGGCCGTAGAAGTCGCGGTAATCGGTCTTGCTTCGCATCAGACGCGAATGCTCCTCGCTGGAGAGATCGGCCACTGCGGGGCTCGCCGCGGGCGAAGCCGCATCGGCCTCCTCGAACAAGCGATCCAGCAAGGGAGCAAGCGGGGTGGTGGTCAGAGTGGTCATGCAGGTCTCCGGTCTCGGATGAGCGCGGTCTTGCGCTGAAACCAGAAATACGACTAATTCGTCGCATTTCCTATTCGCGTTCCCAGGCCACTCCATGACCGATCGGCGAAGTACCGGGATTTCCTCCCGAAAACAGCCCAAACAGGCGCGCTCAGCGGAGCTCGTCGCCGCGATTTTGGATGCTGCTGTTCAGGTTTTGGCGAAGGAAGGCGCGCAGCGCTTCACCACGGCGCGCGTGGCCGAGAAGGCCGGAGTGAGTATCGGATCGCTGTATCAGTATTTCCCGAACAAGGCGGCGATCCTCTTCCGGCTGCAGAGCGATGAATGGCGGCAGACGAGCGACCTGCTGCGCGGAATCCTCGAGGACAACCAGCGACCGCCGCTCGAACGGCTACGCACCCTGGTCCACGCCTTCGTGCGCTCGGAGTGTGATGAAGCCGCGATGCGTGTGGCGCTCAATGACGCCGCCCCTCTCTATCGCGATGCGCCCGAAGCGCAGCAAGCGATGGCGTCGGGCGAGCGCATTGTCCAGGTCTTCATGCAGGAGGCGCTGCCCGAGGCATCAGAAGCAACTCGCGCGTTGGCTGGCGACCTGATCACGACGACGCTGACCGAGGTGGGCAAGCAGTTCTCGGAGACCCCTCGCTCGCCCACAGAGATCGAAGCCTATGGCGACGCCATGGCCGATATGTTCTGCGCGTACCTTAAAGATCTCGGGCACTGCTGAGATCGGCGGCAGAGCCGATCGCAACGGACCGATCAGCGCCGCGGCCAAGGATGATCGCGGCGACGAGCTCCGCCGGCTTAGTGCGCCGTCATCCAGGCGCGGGCTTCGCGCTGCGCCGCGGCGATCTCGGCTTCCGTCATCTGCTCGGCGATCTCGCGCCGCATCACCATGGCATCCGTACGGCCCTTCAGGGCGGCAAGGTTGAACCACTTGTGCGCCGCGACCAGGTTGACCACGCCGGAACGGCCGCTCGCCCAGTAGAGACCACGCTCGAACAGCACGTCCGAGATCGCGGTCGCGTCCACCGGAATGGCCGTCTCCAGATTGATATGTCCCTGAAACATTCTCGTAGCTCCCCTTTTTTGTTGTTGGCCGCTCTCCCCCGAGCGCGGCCCCCGTCCACATCTAACGCCTTACTTCCCCAACGCCGTTTGCCGGCTTGTTGAGGGAGATCATGACGGGCAAATTTAAAAAGCAGTTTAAGTATCGCGATGAACGGGGTGTAAACGCGGGGGGCGCGGCGAGTTCCCGAAATCCGAGAAGTGCCTGCAGCACAATGGTTTATGCGCAATGGTGAAGTCTGGTTTACCCTGGCGGTTGGCGGAACGATAACCATCGCGCGCAAACGCCAACTGGACGCGGCAGCACCGCCGCCCGCCATACGGCAGCGGAAGCCAACCGGTCGTCATGTGGGAGAGATCAGGCAATAAAAAAGCCGGCACCAAACGGCCGGCTATTGGAACGAGGGCGTCGGCGAACACGTCAGGATCAGATCTCACGATGGGCCTTGGGCCCTGTGAAATTGCGGAGCCGAATAGAGGTCCGCACCGAACGAAGAAACCTGTTTCTTCTGCCGGATCGACTTCGAAGGGCAAGCCCTTCTTATAAGGCGATCCAGCCGTTTGACCTGATGTCTCGCCGACACCCTCTTTCGTCAACCGGATCCGCCTGAGTGGATTGCTCCAAGGAAGCAGATCGTCCGAAGGTCCGGGTGACGGGCCGGCGTCAATCCGCCGGCATCCTCTCTCGGGCGAGAGTTACTTCTTCTTCTTCGCGACCTTCTTGGTCTTCTTCGCAGTCTTCTTCACTGCGCTCTTCGCCTTCTTCGCCTTCTTAGCTTTCTTCGCCATGTTGCCCTCCAATATCGTGAGATGGCTATACTTCGCTGCGTGCACTCGGGAATCGAGATGCACTGCATCCCGAATACACCAACACATCGAAAAAAACAGCGTCCAGCTTAAGGAAGTGTTGATGTTACGAGGCGCGAGAAGTATGCGCGCGCCAAGCGCAAGCGCGACGTTGCGCTGACGCGGTGATGCAGGAAATGCAGAGTCGATCGACATCGACACTCATCGCGAATGCAGAAAGTGCCTGTGCCACAGGCATTTCTTGAATTCTCGTTTCTTCGCGCATGATGCGACGGAGATGTCGGCGCAACTCACGAGGCCTGCCGAGAAGGCGTTGCGCAGGCGTTGAGACGCCAATTCCGGCTACAAAAAAAATTTCGTGGGTAAGCCGTATCGGCGGCATCTCCGCCCGCCGAAACGGCCTTTTCGGACGAATCTCGGCCGACCGATTCGGTGGAGGGACGATCCCGACGCGGTGATTGAAGGCGTGAGAAGCGAGCCGCGGACGCCTTCGCGCATCGCACAGAGCGCCTGCTGCGATGCCGTTCGCGTCCGCGAGCGATGCGTTCAGAGGCCGAGCTTCGACTTCAGGAGATCGTTCACAGCCTGCGGGTTGGCCTTGCCGCCAGACGACTTCATCACCTGTCCGACGAACCAGCCGATCATCTGCGGCTTCGCTTTCGCCTGCGCCACCTTGTCCGGATTGGCGGCGACGATGTCGTCGACCACCTTCTCGATCGCGCCGAGGTCAGTGACCTGCTTCATGCCGCGCGCTTCGACGAGCGCACGGGGATCGCCGCCTTCCTGCCAGACGATCTCGAACAGGTCCTTGGCGATCTTGCCGGAAATCGTCCCCTCGCCGATCAGGTCGATGATCGCGGCAAGCTGCTCGGAGGAGACGGGCGAGCCCGTAATATCCCGGCCTTCCTTGTTGAGGCGCCCGAACAGTTCGTTGATCACCCAGTTGGCCGCGAGCTTGCCGTCGCGCGCACGGTCGGCGAGGCGGGCAAGCACCGTCTCATAGAACTCCGCGCTCTCGCGCTCGGCGACCAGCACGCCGGCGTCATAGGGCGACAGCGCGAAGTCGGAGATGAAGCGCGCCTTTTTCTGATCGGGCAGCTCGGGCAGCTCGGTCTTCAGCTCGTCGACGAACGCCTGGCTGAACTCCAGCGGCAACAGGTCGGGATCGGGAAAATAACGATAGTCGTGCGCCTCTTCCTTGGAGCGCATCGAGCGCGTTTCGCCCTTGCCCGGATCGAATAGCCGCGTCTCCTGGTCGATGCTGCCGCCGTCCTCGAGGATCTCGATCTGGCGCCGCGCCTCATACTCGATCGCCTGGCCGATGAAGTTGATCGAGTTCATGTTCTTGATCTCGCAGCGGGTGCCGAGCGGGCCGCCCGGCTTGCGCACGGAGACGTTGACGTCGGCGCGCAAGCTTCCCTTCTCCATGTCGCCGTCGCAGGTGCCGAGATAGCGCAGGATCGAGCGCAGCTTGGCGACGTAAGCCTTGGCCTGCTCGGCATCTCGGATGTCGGGCTTGGAGACGATCTCCATCAGCGCGACGCCGGAGCGATTGAGGTCGACATAGGACATCGTCGGCGACTGGTCGTGCAGCGACTTGCCGGCGTCCTGCTCCAGATGCAGCCGCTCGATGCCGACGGTGACGCTGCGGCCGCCTTCGAGCTCGACCAGCACCTCGCCCTCGCCCACGATCGGCGACTTGTACTGGCTGATCTGGTAGCCCTGCGGCAGGTCGGGATAGAAATAATTCTTGCGGTCGAACACCGAGCGCAGGTTGATCCTGGCATTCAGCCCGAGCCCGGTGCGCACTGCCTGCCGCACGCATTCCCCGTTGATCACGGGCAGCATGCCCGGCATCGCCGCGTCCACCAGCGAGACATGGCTGTTCGGCTCGCCGCCGAACGCGGTCGAGGCGCCCGAGAACAGCTTTGAATTGGAGACGACCTGGGCATGGATCTCCATGCCGATCACCATCTCCCAGTCGCCGGTCGCGCCCTTGATGAGCTTGTGTGATGTGACAGGTGCGTTCATTGGTCTCGGTTTCCGGACAATTGATATCTGGGACGGCTTTGGGCTTCGCGCAACGGACCGCGGCAGTCAAGCCGGAGAGCATGATCCGGAAAAGATCATGCTCAAACAAAGGGATTCGGGTGGTCAAAGCCCGCGTCGAAACGCCTGGTAGGACTTGCTCAGGCGGAGTGCGTCGGCCCCGCCCGCGATCAAGAGGTCGACCTGTTCCGGCGGCAGCGCGAACCGCGTCGGGATCGCGTTCAGGATGCCGGCGCGCTCTTCGCCCAACTGATCGAAGCCGAGCCGCTCGACATAGATGTGGACGTCACCGCATTGCCAGTTGCCGCCGACGCCAAGGCGGGCGCGATCGGCCGCCGACAGTCCGCACCGCCACCGCTTCAGCTTGCCCGACCATTCGGTGGCAAGCCCCGAGAATGCCGCGTAGCTCGAGCGCACGCTGGCATCGATGGCGGTGTCGGCCGCCGCCGCAACCAGCTCCGCCCCGCTCGGGCCTTCGAGGCGCTGCGCGAAATCGCCGGATATGCCGCGCCCGGCATCGACCACCATGAACAGGATCCGCTGGAGCTTCACCGCCTGCCGCTCCGTCAACGGCTGGTACGGCCGCTCCGCTGCCAACAGCCCGATGGTGAGACCGGACAGGCCAAAATTGTCGACGAGCCCGCCGTCCAGCAGCTTCACGTAGCGCATGGAGCCGTCGCGGTAGCGCGCATTGGCCTCGGCGAACGAGCGCAGCAATGGCTGCGCGTTCGGGTCGCGCCGCACGCGTTCGAGCCAGGCCGGCAGCGGCTTCGAGCAGCCGCCGGGATAGGTCTCCAACACGATCGGCGCGAACGCGAGCGGCACCGCGGCCGATGCGGCAACCGCTTCGGACACACGGTAGGAGCGGATGTCGCTGCACAGTGCGTCAAAGGAGGTCTTTCCGAACACGAACGGCGTGCGGTTATAGATGTCGGAGGCGTTGATCCAGACCTTTGGCCGCCGGTCCTCGCGCAGCGCATCGAACCGCGCGCCGTCGAACAGGTTCTGGTCCAGCCACTCGGTGAGCTGGCTGTTGTTGACGCCACCGGCGAGCGCACGGCCGATATTGCCGAGCGAGACATTGGTCCTCAGCCCCTCCTCCGCATTCCGCAACAGGAAGCGTTCGCGGAAATCGTCGAGCGCGGCGCGCTTCTTCAGACCGAAATAGGCGGCGGTGATCGAGCCGCCGGACACGCCGGAGACGAAGTCGACACGATCGAGCAGGGTCTTCGCTTGGTTAGAACCGCCGTGAGAGCGATCGAGCTCCTTGAGCACGCCGAACGAGAAGGCCGCCGCGCGCGTGCCGCCGCCCGAGAAGGACAGCGCGACCAGCACGTCGTCGTCATAGCTTGGGATGTCGCGCCCGAGATTGCTGTCGGCGAGCGCATTGGCAAGCGGCACGTTGCTCGGCAGGTTGTAGACGGTTGCGCATCCGGCAAGCGCCACCGCAAAACTGGCCGCCAGTATCGTCGACAGCCACGCCCCTATGCCCGATCTACGCACAAACACCCTCTTGCCGCACCCCCGCCACGCTTCCCTATCGCGGGCAATCTGGGCGCCCGCATGGCGCGCAAAGACAGGGCCAATGTCCATCCGGGCGAATTGAATTGCGGTCAAGTAAAGAAACCGCGTCAAAATGAACCACGAAAGCCTTCACAACTTGGAGAGGTTAGAGCGTTTTCGAGCGAAGTGGACACCGGTTCGCATAGCAATCAAGTTTACGCAGATTGCGTAGACTTATCTGCGCAGAAAACGCGTCAAACAACAATCTAGAGCAGCGCGGTGACGATCCGCTCCCATTCGGCATCCAGCCCATCCTTGGCTACCGGCTGGCCCGCCTGACGGTACCAGTAACCGGCGTTGCCGAGATCACCCTCGACGCGATGCAGATAGGCGTGCACCCAGGCGGCCTCGGCGGTGCTTTCGTCCTGCACGATGCGGTGCGCCTGGTCCCAATTGCCTTTCGCCGCCCACCACAGCGCCGCCAGCGGCGGCGACAGCGAAGGCTGCGGCGCGGCATCGTTGAGGCTGGCGCGGAAATCCGCCATCTCACCACCACCTCGGCGGCGTGAAGCGTCCGGCCGCCTGCTCGATCACTTCGCCGAGCGAGAACAGCGTCTCTTCATCGAAGGCACGCCCGATCAGTTGCAGCCCGAGCGGCAAGCCCTGCGCATCCTTGCCGGCGGGGACCGCAATGCCGGGCAGCCCGGCCATGTTCACGGTCACCGTGAAGATGTCGTTGAGATACATCTCGACCGGATCGGCGCCGCCCTTCTCGCCGACGCCGAACGCCGCCGACGGCGTTGCCGGCGTCAGGATCGCGTTCACGCCCTTGGCGAAGCAGTCCTCGAAATCCTTCTTGATCAGCGTGCGCACCTTCTGCGCGCGCAGGTAATAGGCGTCGTAATAGCCGGCCGAGAGCACATAGGTACCGATCATGACGCGGCGCCGCACCTCATCGCCAAACCCTTCGGCGCGGGTGCTTTCATACATCTCGCCGATGCTGCGGCCGGGCACGCGCAGGCCGTAGCGAACACCGTCGTAGCGCGCCAGGTTCGACGAGGCTTCCGCCGGCGCCACGATATAGTACGCCGGCAGTGCGTATTTGGTGTACGGCAGCGACACCTCGACCAGCTCGGCGCCGGCGGCCTTCAGCCATGCCGCACCGTCACTCCAGAGCTTCTCGATCTCCGCCGGCATGCCGTCGAGACGGTACTCCTTGGGGATACCGATCTTCATCCCCTTCACCGACTTGCCGATCGCAGCCTCGTAATCGGGCACGCCAATGTTGACCGAGGTGGTGTCCTTCGGATCATGCCCCGCCATCGAGCGCATCAGGATCGCGGAATCGCGCACCGTGCGCGCGATCGGGCCGGCTTGGTCGAGCGAGGACGCGAATGCGACGATGCCCCAGCGCGAGCAGCGGCCATAGGTCGGCTTCACCCCGACGGTCGCGGTGAACGCGGCCGGCTGGCGGATCGAGCCGCCGGTGTCGGTCGCGGTCGCGCCCATGCAGAGCAATGCGGCGACGGCGGACGCCGAGCCGCCGGAGGAGCCGCCCGGCACCAGATGCGTGTTGGAGCCCTCGCGCCGCCACGGATTGACCACCGGGCCGAAGCACGAGGTCTCGTTCGACGAGCCCATCGCGAACTCGTCATTGTTGAGCTTGCCGAGCAGGATCGCGCCGTCGCGCCAGAGCTGCGAGGTCACGGTCGATTCGTAAGGCGGCACGAAATTGCCGAGGATCTTCGAGCACGCCGTGGTGCGGATATCGCGCGTCGCGAACAGGTCCTTGATGCCGAGCGGGATGCCGGCGAGCGGACCGCCATCGCCCTTGCCGATCTGTTTGTCCGCGGCGTCAGCCATCTCGCGTGCACGATCCGGCGTCTCCAGCACATAGGCGTTGAGCACGCGCGCCGCTTCGATCGCGGCAAGATGCGCGTCGGTGAGCTCGCGTGCGGTGAAGGATTTGCTCGCCAAGCCCTCGCGGGCCTCGGCGATCGTCAGCGATGTCAAATCGGTCATCTATTTATTGATCGGGCTGCAGAAGAACGGAGACAGGGTCTTGTCGTCGGCGGGATCGTCTTTTTTGGCGCGCGCCTGGTCGGCGGCCTCAAGCTGATCCAGCACGGTTTGCATCACCGCATTCGGATCGGCGGCCTTGCCCTGCCGCTCCATCACGTCGAGATAGTTCATGTAGGCCTGATAGGCTTTTTCATCGTCGCAGAGCAGACACATCGGACTTCCCGCAAAACAACAGAGAGGAGCTTACTCGACGACCTTCGGCACCAGGAAGAAGTGATTCTCGGTGGCTGGCGCATTGCGGACGATATCATCCGCAATCTCGCCGTCATTGACCACGTCGGCACGCTTCTTCATCTCCATCGGAGTGACCGAGGTCATCGGTTCGACGCCCTCGACATTCACCTCCGAAAGCTGCTCGACGAAGGCGAGCATCGCGTTCAGCTCGCCCTGCAGATGGGGAACTTCAGCCTCGGAGACCGCGATCCGCGCAAGCTGCGCGATGCGGCGGACGGTCGTGGCGTCGACTGACATTATATATGGCCTTTGGGCAGCAACATCAGCCCGCCGTATAGCAGACGCCGGTTTTGCGCCGCAACCCGCAGGGAACGTAGCCGTCTCTCCAATGAGAGAGCCCCGTAGCCCGGGTGGAGCGTCAGCGTACCCCGGGGCCGCCCGTAAATATTGATGCAGGTGTCCCGGGTTGCGCGTTCCGCTCCACCCGGGCTACGAAGCAAGCGGTGTGGGCGCTAGCGGGCCAATTTGCCCATCCGCGCCAGTGCCTCGCCGGCCAGCGTCCGAGTCAGCTCGGCCGCCGGCATTTCGCGGCCCAATGGCAGCGCCTGCCCGGCCCACATATTGGTGAAATCGACCCTGCCGAGTTTTTCGGCAGCCATCTTCAACGGCGCCAGCGCGGTTGCGGCATGCGGAAAGGCCGGCGCATCCGGCGAGATTGGCCCGATCTCTGACATCACGCGGTTGGCGACCCCGCGCGCCGGCCGCCCCGTCATCACATTGGTGATCACGGTGGAATCGTCCCTCGCCTGCGCCAGCGCTGCACGCGCCGCCGGGCCCACCCTGGATTCCGGGCAGCGCAGATAGGCACTGCCGATCTGCACGCCGGAGGCGCCCAGCGCGAACGCCGCCGCGATCCCGCGTCCGTCCGCGATGCCGCCGGCCGCGATCACCGGCACCTTCACCGCATCGACCACCTGCGGCACCAGCGCGAAGATGCCGGGCTGCTCGGCAATATTGTCGGTCAGGAACATGCCGCGATGGCCGCCCGCCTCCGCGCCTTGCGCGATGATGACATCGGCGCCGTGCTCCTCGAGCCAGACCGCTTCCTTCACGATCGTCGCCGACGACATCACGATCGCGCCCGCTTCCTTCACGCGCCTGAGCAGCCGCTCCTCCGGCAGACCAAAATGGAAGCTGACGACTTCCAATTTCAATTCCTCGACCATCTCGCACATCGCATCATCGAACGGCGCGCGATTGGCGGCGTTGACGGGCGCCGCGGAATCCAGCCCAAGCTCCTTGTAGTACGCCGCAAGCCGCGCCTTCCAACGCGCCTCGTGCTGCGGATCCGGATCGTCCGGCTGGTGGCAGAAGAAGTTCATGTTGATCGGCGCGGAGACACGCTGGCGGATGATGTTGACCTGCTCGCGCGCCTTCGCCGCCGTGAGCATCGCGCAGGGCAATGAGCCGAGCGCACCGCCTTGCGCGGCCGCGATCACGAGGTCTGCATCCATCACGCCGGCCATCGGCGCCAGCACGATCGGAAACTCGGTCTTGAACAGATCGATAATTCGGCAGTCCGGCCACATGATTCAACTCTCGCGTTGGCTCGTTGCTAGTAACCTTCTCCCACAACGGGAAAAGACGAGATGCGCCGAATGAGGGGTTCTCTCCACGGGCGCACGTGTTCGTGGAGAGAACCCCTCACCCAAGCGAATTCGGTCGCAGCCGCCAGAGATGCCCTCTCCCACAAGGGGCGAGGGCGCATCAACCGGCAGCATCGAGCCACGATCAATTCAGCGCGAAAGCGTTTATTGCCCGAAAACCCCCATCTCGACAGTCAGATTAGGCAGCGCTACCATTCTCTCGAAATGAATACTTGAGAACGCTGCCATCTCAATAATGAAACGCAGGCTGCGATCATGGAACTCACCGACCTCCAGACCTTTGCAACTGTCGCCCGTCTCGGCGGCATCACCCGCGCCGCCGATGAGCTGCACACCGTGCAGTCCAACGTCACCCAGAGGATCAAGGCGCTCGAAGCCGAGATCGGCACCGCGCTGTTCGAGCGGCACAGCCGCGGCATGACGCTGACCGGCGCGGGGCGACGGCTGCTCCCGTATGCGCAACGAATGGCCGCGCTCTCACGCGAAGCGATGCTCGCCGCGCGCGATGATGGCGAGCCGAAGGGACCGCTGGCGATCGGCTCCATGGAGACGACGGCCGCCGTCCGCCTGCCCGTGCTGCTTGCCGAATTCCATCGCCGCTTCCCCGCGGTGCGACTGACCCTGAAGACCGCGACCACGACCGATCTCGTCACTGCCGTGCTTGATGGCACGCTGGACGGCGCCTTCGTGGCCGGTCCGATCGATCACGCCGAGCTCACCTCCACCCTCGCCTTCCGCGAAGAACTGGTGCTGGTCACCGCGCGCCGCTGGGCCAACCTCGCCGCCTTGCGTGCGGGCACGTCGGAATCCGGACCGACCGCGCTGGTGTTCCGCACCGGCTGCACCTATCGGCAGCGGCTCGAGCAGATCTTCACCGACTTGGGCTGGCCGTCGGCCGCACGCTTCGAGCTCGGCACGCTCGACGGCATGGTCGGCTGCGTCGCCGCCGACATGGGCGTGACGCTGTTGCCGCGCGTCGTCGTCGAGCGCAACGCGTTGCGTGCCAGCGTCAGCATCCACGCGCTCGATCCATCCTATGCGCGCGCCGAAACGATCTTCATCCAGCGCCGCAGCGCCCATCAATATAGCGCTCTGCAGAGTTTTGCCGCCTGTCTCGACAAGGACGATCAGGTCATCGCGGCCTGACCGCTCGTTCCGCTCCGCGAAATCCGGAAAGCCTTATTTCTGTGACGGAGCCATCACAGGTTTCGCGCGTGCGGGCACCCGTATGGTGCGGGCCCGCCATCAAAAATTTTTGGATCGTGCCCCGCGTCTACGTTAGTATGTGGCGCTTTCTACCAACAACCATAACGTCAACATCTGGGAGGGACTGCGATGCGCACCGCATTCGTGTTGTGCTGTTCTGTTGCTTTGTTGGTTACGGTCGGAACGGCAAGCGCACAAGACTGGACCAAGTCGAAATGGGGGCCGAACGACGAGATCGGCGCCGCCAACTACATGACGCCAGAACTCGTCGTCAAAGCCGCATCATTGGTGAAGACCGGCAAGACCTACGCGCTCGGCATTCCCGTCGATACCAAGACGCCGGCCTATCCGCCGCGCAGCTTCAAGATCACCATCGTTCAGCCCGGACAGGCCGGCAGCTCCGGCATCGGTCCGAACAAGGCGACCTACAATGACGATATCATCGATACCTGGGTCGGCATCGGCAGCCAGCTCGACGGGCTCGGCCATCTCGGCATCGAGCACGTCTACTACAACGGCAACAAGCTCGCCGATTTTGCCGATCCTACGGGCTTGAAGAAGCTCGGCATCGAGAAGGTGCCGCCGATGGTCGCCCGCGGCGTGCTGCTCGACATGGCCGCCTATTACAACACCGACGTGGTCAAGGAGGGCACCGCCTTCAACGTCAAGGAGATCGAGGAAGTCGCGAAGAAACAGGGCGTCGAGATCCGCCAGGGCGACGTCGTGATCTTCCACACCGGCTGGCTTAGCCTGATCGGCAAGGACGACAAGCGCTATTCCGCGGGCGAACCCGGCCTCGGGGTCGAGGGCGCCAATTATCTCACCGGCAAGGGCGTGGTGGCCGTCGGTGCCGACACCTGGGCCGTCGAGACCATCCCGTTCGAAAGCCCCAACGTGTTCGAGGTGCACCAGATCCTGCTTGCCAAGAACGGCACCTACATCCTGGAGAACATGGACACCGCCGAGCTCGCCAAGGACAAGGGGTATGAGTTCCTGTTCGTGCTCGGTCAGCCGCGCTGGCGCGGCGGCGTACAGAGCATGATCAACCCCATCGCGATCCGCTGACATCAGCCGCGAACGCGCTTCCACCTCTCTCCGCTGGGGAGAGGTGGCCCCGTAGCCCGGGTGGAGCGGAGCGCAACCCGGGGGCATTTGCGTCAGCGTCGGCGAGCGTTCCCGGGTTACGCTGCGCTTCACCCGGGCTACCGATCTTCGCCTTCCCGCTGGGGGGAGGTGAAGGGCGGCTTTGCCTCCGCAGGGCACCACGTGTTAATCGCATCCTCATGCCCGCCCCTGTCCTCCCCCTGATCGAAGCTGTCGCGCACTGGCCTGAACGTGGCGCGTTGATCGGGCTCGATCTTGGAACGAAGACCATCGGCGTCGCCGTCTCCGATCCCGATCGCCGGCTGGCTACTGGCGTCGAGACCATCCAGCGCAAGGCGTTCAAGGCCGACGCGGCACGGTTGATGGCGATCGCCGGCGAGCGCAACGTGGTCGGCTTCGTGCTTGGGCTTCCCATCAACATGGATGGCAGCGAGGGGCCGCGGGCGCAATCGACCCGCGCCTTTGCCCGCAACCTCTCCAACCTGACCACGCTCGCGATCGGGCTCTGGGATGAGCGGCTCTCGACGGCGGCGGTCGAACGCGAATTGATCGGCATGGATGTCAGCCGCGCCAGGCGCGCTGAAGTGATCGACGAGCACGCCGCGATCTTCATCCTGCAGGGCGCGCTGGATCGGCTGGCAAAATTGCGGGGCGAGCGCTGAAGCATGGCCGTCGTCATCGCGGCGCTGTTGCCGACATTCCTCTTGATCGTGCTCGGCTTCATCCTGAAGCGGACGCTACTCAAGCCGGAGACACAATGGCACGGCCTGGAACGGCTGACCTATTACGTGCTGTTCCCGGTGCTTTTGATCCAGACGCTGGTGAAGGCCGACCTGACAAAGGTGCCAATCGGCGGTGTCGGCGGCGCGCTGTTCCTCTCGGCGCTGGCGATGTCGCTATTGTGCCTCGCACTCCGCCCGCTGCTCGCACGCAGCGGCGTCGACGGCCCCGCCTTCACCTCGGTGTTCCAGGGCGCCACCCGCTGGCAGACCTATGTCGCGCTCGCGGTGTCAGGCAGTCTCTACGGCGATGTCGGGCTCGCGCTCGCCTCCGTCGCGATGGTCGCGATCATTCCGCTGGTTAATGTCTTCAGCGTCTCCGTGCTCGCACACTACGCCGCGCCGCAAAAGCAATCGGCCGGCACCATCGTGATGACGGTGGTGAAAAACCCACTGATCTGGGCCTGCGTCGTCGGGCTCCTCTTGAACGTGACCCACTTCCCACTGCCAAAGCTCTGGCATGACGTCGCCGACGCGCTCGGCCGCTCCTCGCTTGCGATCGGCCTGCTCGTCACCGGCGCCGGCCTGCACCTCGAAGGCATGTTCCGTCCGAGCCTCGCCGCCAGCGTCACGGTGTTCCTGAAGCTGATCGCCCTGCCCATGCTTGCTGTGACACTCGGGCTCGCGTTCGGGCTGTCCGGCCCGAGCCTTGTGATCGTCGCCGTCGGCTCGGCGGTACCCACTTCCTCTTCGGCCTATGTGCTCGCCCGCCAGATGGGCGGCGATGCGCCGCTGCTCGCCCAGATCATCACGCTGCAGACGATACTGGCGGCGATTACGATGCCCGTTATCATCGCGCTCGCGGCAAGCGGGCTTTAGATATAAGGCCCTATCAGGAAGAAGTAGACGGTGTTCATGGCTGAATGAAGCACCACCGTCAGCCAGGTTGAATTGCTGCGCCAACGAAGGTGGCCAAGCACAAGGCCCACGACGAAGATCTCCAGCCGTCCAAACCAATCATATTGAGTGTGGTACACGGCCCATACCGCGGAGGTCAGCACGATGGCCCCGATCGGACCAAGAAACGATTGCGACCAGCCACGGAACATGAAGCCGCGGAAGACAAACTCTTCGAGTATCGGCCCTGCAATGCAGCTGCCGATCAGCAAGGCGAGCAAACCGCTCGCGTCTCCGACGACGAGAAGCGGAGCAGCCGTAGGGTCTTGTGGGACGTCTTGGCCAACAGCATATGCGACGAAACTTTCGGCTACTAAGACCATCGTCACGATGGCCACGCCGCGCCACAGTTCGCCCGCACTCGGCCACTTCAACGCAAGATATTCCGCGAAATCTCTGCGGATCATTCGGATCGCAATCCACAACACGGCGACGGTAGCCGGAGCTGCCGCGATTGTGCCGGCGCCTTGCCAGCGCCCCTGCATCCACACCGCCTCAAATTGAGCTGGCGATAAGCCCGTCGTCCCCCCGTCCGTGGCCAGCATGATGCTGATGGTTAGTTGCCCTGCCAGAACGAACACGCCGGCAGCGATCAGACTGACAAACGTCGTCTCCATGAAGTCCCACGTTCGCGGCGAGACCGAGGTCGGCGATTTGGCATTTTCGAAGTCCGACATATCGATTTTTTCCGCGACAACGTCGCAGCGTGGGCTAAGCCTCTACCTAGCATGCCCGGCGATCATCCTGCCAGTAGGGTGCAAGCAGCTACGACTGCCCCGCCAGCCACAGCGTCTGCAGGGTCGCCGCAAGATTGTTCAGCCCATGCAGCACGATCGTGAGCCAGGTCGAATTAGAGCGGTAGCGCAGATAGCCGAACACGAGCCCGATCGAAAACACCTCGCTCAGGAAAAACCAGTCATATTGCAGATGCAGCAAGGTCCAGACCAGCGACGACAGCAGGATCGCGCCTGCGGGCCGCAGGGCCGTTTCCGACCAGCCGCGATAGAGGAAGCCGCGGGCGAAAAGCTCCTCCGATATCGGCGCGGCAACGCAGAACGCGACAACGAGCAGCCAAAGCGCGCCTTCGGCCTGCGCCGATTTCATCACCTCGCCCATGAAGCCCGGCGAGGATTCGCGGCCGAGCGCGCGCGAGACCAACTCCCACACGCCAGCCAATAACGCCAGCGCGGCCACGCCAATGGCGAAGTTCTTCCAGGAGGTCCAGCGCAGCGCGAGGTAATCGGCGAAGGAAATCCGGGTCGGACGGATCGCGATCCAGAGCGCCAGCAGCGCCCCTGGCAGTCCCGTGGTGACCGAGAGCGCAATCGTCCATCCACCGCCCAGAACCTGGATGGCGGACGCGACATCGGGCGCCTCCCGTTTCAGCATGAAGTAGATGACGACGGCGAGCTGCCCGAGGAACAAGCCGCCGAACACGAACAATCCCCAGAGCGTCGTACCCCAGAATTTCCACACCCGCGGTGGCAGTGGCGGTGGAGCTGTGGTCAACGGCGGATTTTCGGCACTAAGGACATCCATCAGCTAACTCTCGATCGAATGCGATCCTGCCTCCACAACGTCATGGCCGGGCTCGTCCCGGCCATCCACGTCCCTTTTCTCTGCGTGGCACGAGAGGCGTGGATGCCCGGGTCAAGCCCGGGCATGACGAGATGTGCGGCATTCAATGCGGCAGCGCCCGCTCCAGCAGCGCGCGCATATCGCTCTCGGCAAGCTCCACCGCGCCGTACATGCCGGCGTGCGTGGTCGCGAGCCGTGTCGCCGCGAACAGTTCGGCGTGACGCGGCATCACGCCATTGAGCGCGGCGCTCGCGGCCAGCAACGCCAGCTTTTCGACAGCGAGCCGCGCAACGCGCTCGCTGTCGGGTCTGCGGAACGCCTTGCCGATGAAAGCCACCGCCTCGCCCGCACCTGATAGCCCGTGGGTCTCCGCGGCCAATTCCTGCAGGATGGCCGCTGCAGCGTCGGCCTCGCGCGAGAGCGCGCGCAGCACGTCAAGGCACATCACATTGCCCGAGCCTTCCCAGATCGCATTGACCGGCGCCTCCCGGTAATGCCGCGCCAGGATGCCCTCCTCGACATAGCCGTTGCCGCCGAGACACTCCATCGCCTCGTAGAGGAAGCCGGGTGCGCTTTTGCAGGTCCAATATTTGATCGCGGGCGTGAGCAGCCGCATATAGGCCGCCTCCTTGGCATCATCGGGCGTGCGGTCGAACGCGCGGCAGAGCCGCATCACCAGCGCGATCGAAGCCTCGACATGCAGCGCCATGTCCGACAGCACCGCTTGCATCAGCGGCTGATCGGCGAGATGCTTCTGGAACACGCTGCGATGGCGCGCGTGATGCAGCGCATGCACAAGCCCCGAGCGCATCAGGCCGGCGGAGGCGATCGCGCAATCCTGCCGGGTCAGTTGCACCATCTGGATGATGGTACGGATACCCTTGCCCTCCTCGCCGATCCGCTCTGCATAGGCGCCGTGGAATTCCACCTCCGACGACGCATTGGAGCGGTTGCCGAGCTTGTCCTTCAAGCGTTGGAAGTGGATGGCGTTCACAGACCCATCAGGCGCAAAGCGCGGCATGAAGAAGCAGCTCAAACCCTCCTCGGCCTGCGCCAGCACCAGGAACGCGTCGCACATCGGCGCCGACATGAACCATTTGTGCCCGGTGATGCGATAGGCGTCGCCATCGCGCGCCGCGCGCGTCATGTTGGCGCGCACATCGGTGCCGCCCTGCTTCTCGGTCATGCCCATGCCGAGCGTCATGCCGCGCTTCTCCCACCACGGCATGAAGCTCGGATCATAGGAACGCGTGGCGATCACCGGCATCGTCCTCGCCAGGAGATCCGGCTGCGAGGCCAGCGGGGCGACGGCGGCGCGGGTCATCGTGATCGGGCAGAGATGCCCGGTCTCGACCTGCGCGGCGATATAGAATTTCGCTGCGCGCACCACCTCCGCCGCACCGCCCGCGGGCTTGCCGTCCGTGGTCCAGGTCGAGTTGTGCACGCCGGCATGCGCGCTGTGCGCCATCAATTCGTGATAGGCCGGATGAAACTCGACCACATCGCGCCGGTTGCCGCGGGAATCGAAGGTGCGCAGTTTCGGCGTGTTCTCATTGGCGATGCGGCCCCGCTCCGCCATCGCCGACGAGCCCCAATGCTTGCCGAATTGCGCGAGCTCGCCCTGCGCCACGCCGCCGCCGTTGGCGGCCACCGCCGCGACCAGCGGCTTGTCGAGCGTGAACAGATCGACGTCCTCGAACGGCGGCGACTGGTTGAAGACCTCGTGGGTCGAGAAGCTTGATTGGGTCATGACGCTTCCTGAAAGCCGGAACTAAAGCATGATCCGGAAAAGTGGACACCGGTTTTCCGAAAAGATCATGCTCAAACAAGGAGCTAAAGCGGGATGACGATTCGAAGAAAAGTCATCACGCTTTAGCGGCGCGGCGGAATCGGGAAATCATAGGCCTGACCACCCGCGCCGGGCAGCGAAAAATGCCACCACTCCTTGGAATAGTTGACAAAACCCTGTCGCGCCATCGCCGCGACGAGCATCCTCCGCCACCGCCGCTGCGACTGATTGATCGAGGGTGCGGCGGTATGCGCCTTGACGTCGGAGCAGTCATAGCCCGTGCCCATGTCGACGCTACCTTCCGGCGCCCGCTTTTCCACCGAGGCCGTGCAGTCGGCATAGTCCCTCGCGGGATCGAACTTGCCGGAATTGTCGGCGGCAAGATCGACCAGCGTCAGGTCGAGCGCGGCCCCGGTCGAATGGCCGGAACGCGCAGCAATATAGCCGAGCCGGAACAGATCGGCCTTCCTGAACACCGGATTGTAGCGCTTGCCGGCGGCCGTCTCCTTGCCATCCCTCGACCATGCAACCATGTCGGCGACCGCCCGCGCCGGCCGATAGCAATCGAACATCTTCAGCGACAGCTTTTGTCCCGCGAGTTCCTGCTGCACGGCCCTCAACTTAAGCCCGACTTCGCGCTTCACCACGCACTCGCGCGCGCCGTAACCCCTGAGCGGCCGGCCGACAAAATTGTTCGAGCCGGCATAGCGGATGTCCTGGATGATCGTCGGATCGATGTCGCGCAGGAACACGAAGCCGCCGGGCAAGGTCTGCGCATGGGCTACCGAAACCGAGGTGGCCGCCACGAGCGCAATCACAACAATTTTCACGATTGTCGCCCCATCGTCATGGCCGGGCTTGCCCGTCTTCGCTATCGCTTCGCCGGGCTTACACCAGAGTGCCCGGCGAAGCCTCGGCGTAGCCGGGTCCCGGCCATCCACGTCTTGTTCCGGAAGATGGAGCAAAGCAAGACGTGGATGCCCGGGACAAGCCCGGGCATGACGGCGAAAGATGCAGCGGCATCTAGCCGGGGATAACTCATCCACCCCCTATTCCCGCTTGCCCCGCCGGCCATCCCCGCCTATAGCTCTGGCTTTAATGACCCCATCATTGAAATCGACCTTTGTCCTCGGTCACCGGCACTTGCTGGGCATCGAGGGGCTTTCCGCTGCCGACATCACCGGGCTGCTCGACCTGTCCGAGGAATATGTCGAGCTCAACCGCCAGGTGGACAAGAAACGCGCATCCTTGCGCGGCCGCACCCAGGTCAACCTGTTCTTCGAAGCTTCGACCCGCACGCAATCCTCCTTCGAGATCGCGGGAAAAAGGCTGGGCGCCGACGTCATGAACATGTCGGTGTCCTCGTCCTCGATGCGCAAGGGTGAGACCTTGATGGACACCGCGGTGACGCTGAACGCGATGCACCCGGATATCCTGGTGGTGCGCCACCACGCCTCCGGCGCCGTGGAACTGCTGGCGCGCAAGGTTGACGGTTCCGTGATCAATGCCGGCGACGGCGCGCACGAGCATCCGACCCAGGCTCTGCTCGACGCGTTGACGATCCGCCGCAACAAGGGCCGGATCGAAGGGCTCGTGATCGCGATCTGCGGCGACGTCATGCATTCCCGCGTCGCGCGCTCCAACATCCTGCTGCTCAATACCATGGGCGCCCGCGTCCGCGTGGTCGCGCCGTCAACGCTGCTGCCGCGCGGCATCGAGCGGATGGGCGTCGAGGTCGCCCGCGACATGCGCGAGGGGCTTGACGGTGCCGACATCGTGATGATGCTGCGCCTGCAGCGCGAGCGCATGAACGGCTCCTTCGTGCCGTCGTCGGGCGAATATTTCCAGTATTTCGGCCTCGACCAGAAGAAGCTGTCCTACGCCAAACCAGATGCGCTGGTGATGCATCCGGGGCCGATGAACCGCGGCGTCGAAATCGACTCGGCCGTGGCCGACGGCGCGCAGTCGGTCATCCGCGAACAAGTCGAAATGGGAGTGGCAGTGCGCATGGCGGTGCTCGAAGCGCTCGCCCGCAACCTGCCGAACGCGTGAGATCATGCTGACCGATCGTCGCCCAATCCTGCTTGCCAATGCCCGCGTCGTCGATCCCTCCCGCGATCTCGACGGGCCCGCCGACGTCCTGATCGCCGACGGCATGATCCGCGACTCCAAGCGCGGCATCGGCACAGCCGGCGTCCCTGAAGGCACCGACATCGTCAATTGCGCCGGCAAGATCGTGGCTCCCGGCCTGATCGACATGCGCGCCTTTGTCGGCGAGCCCGGTGCGAACCATCGCGAAACCTTTGCGTCGGCGAGTCTCGCCGCGGCCGCCGGCGGCATCACCACCATCATCTGCCAGCCGAACACCTCGCCCGTGATCGACAATTCGGCGACCGTCGATTTCGTGATGCGCCGCGCCCGCGACACCGCGATCGTCAACATCCATCCAATGGCGGCGCTGACCAAGGGCCTGCGCGGCGAGGAGATGACCGAGATCGGGCTCCTGAAGGCCGCCGGCGCGGTCGCCTTCACCGACGGCGACAAGAGCGTCACCAACGCGCAGGTGATGCGCCGCGCGCTGACTTATGCGCGCGACTTCGACGCGCTGATCGTGCATCACACCGAAGATCCCGACCTCGTCGGCGAAGGCGTGATGAACGAGGGCGAGTTCGCGACGAGGCTGGGACTTGCCGGCATTCCGAACGCCGCCGAGTCGATCATGCTCGAGCGCGACGTGCGGCTCGCGGCGCTCACCGGCGGGCGCTATCACGCGGCCTCCCTCTCCACGGCGGAGTCGCTTGAGATCCTCAAACGCGCCCGCGATGCCGGCGCCGACGTCTCCGCCTCGGTCTCGATCAACCATGTCACGCTGAACGAGAACGACATCGGGCCTTACAGGACGTTCCTGAAACTGTCGCCGCCACTCCGCACCGAGGACGACCGCCAGGCATTGGTCGCCGCGCTGGCCTCCGGTCTCATCGACGTCATCATGTCCGACCACAATCCGCAGGACGTCGAGGTCAAGCGCCTGCCGTTCGCCGAGGCCGCTTTCGGCGCGGTCGGGCTGCAGACCATGCTGCCGGCGGGCCTGCGTTTGATCCACAATGGCGAGATGGACTTCAAGACCTTGATCCGCGCGATGTCGACCCGACCCGCCGAACTGCTGGGCCTGCCCGGCGGCTCGCTGCGCGCCGGTTCGCCGGCCGACGTGATCGTGATCGATCCGGAGACGCCCTGGGTGCTCGATCCCGTCGACCTCAAATCGCTGTGCAAGAATACGCCCTTCGACGAGGCCCGCTTCTCCGGCCGCGTCGTGCGCACCATTGTCAGCGGCCGGACGGTGTATGAACATGTCTAACACCCGCGGGAGCGCCGGCCATGTCCTCTGACGCCTTCCTGATCGTCGCCTTCCTGATCGGCTATCTGTTCGGCTCGGTCCCGTTCGGCCTGGTCCTGACGAAGATCGCCGGCACGCAGGATCTGCGCTCGATCGGCTCCGGCAATATCGGCGCCACCAACGTGCTGCGCACCGGGCGCAAGGGGCTTGCCGCCGCAACGCTGATCTTCGACATGCTGAAGGGCACGGCCGCGGTTGTGCTGTCGGGCTATCTCGGCGGCCCGAATGCGGCGATGGTGGCCGGGCTCGGCGCCTTCCTCGGCCATCTCTACCCGGTCTGGCTCGGATTCAAGGGCGGCAAGGGTGTTGCCACCTATATCGGCGTGCTGATCGGCCTGTTCTGGCCGGCTGCGGCCGTCTATGGCGCGGTCTGGCTCGCCACTGCCTTCACCACGCGCTATTCGTCGCTCTCGGCGCTGGTTGCGGCCGTCGTCACCCCGATCTTCCTGTGGTGGTTCGGGCACGCCGCACTCGCCGCGCTCGCCGCGGTGCTGGCGCTCATGCTGTTCTACACCCATCGCGAGAACATCAAGCGACTGCGGGCGGGAACCGAGGGACGGATCGGCCAAAAGGCCTAGAATTCGCCATCAACCTGTTGAGGGCAGGTCACATCTGTTCGAAATTCTCGGGCGGTACTGGCGAACAGTGACCCAGGCTGTCATCCTGCGAGTCAACAAACGGCGTCATACGGTTGCGTCAGATAGACGGGATCGAACAGGATGGAATCGACGGAATGAGCGCGTCGTGTCCGGTGAGCACGTCCAGCGCGAGCGCCCTGCTCGCTGCCTCCGATATCTGGTCATTCTCCGACGACACGCCGAGTGCCGTCAGTTCAGCAGCCAAATCCAACGCCGAGCGGCCTGCCGCCCCGCCACTGCCGGACGCCATCCTGAACATGCAGTCGGCGCGGGCCGATCTGCCGGCGCGCGCGCCGGTCGATAAGCCGAAAAAGACGGATGCGGGCGAATCGCTCGTCTGGCCGCCGCGAAAATTATCGCTGGCGCTGCAAGGCGGCGGCACCTTTGCCGCCTTCACCTGGGGCGCGCTCGAGCGGCTGCTGGAAGAACCAGATTGCGCGTTCGACACCATCAGCGGCGCCAGCGCCGGCGCCGTCAACGCCGCGTTGTTCGCTTGCGGCCTGGTGGAAGGTGGCCGCGAAGGCGCGCGCGCCGCGCTCAAGCGGTTCTGGATGCGCATCATGCATGAGGCCTCCTTCCGCTCGCTGATGCTGGTCGGAGGATTCTCGCCGGCGGGGCGCTCGGTCGCGTTCGGGCCGACGCTGCGGTCCGGCCAGTTCGATCCGTTCGATCTCGATCCGCTGCGTCAGGCGCTGGCTAGAGACATCGATTTCACCGCGCTGCAGAGCCCCGCCTGCCCGAAACTTCTGGTGGCGGCGACGCGCGTCCGCGACGGCCGGCAGCAGGTCTTTAGCAATGCCGAGATCACCGCCGACGTGCTGCTCGCCTCGACCTGCCCGCCATTGATCCATTGCGCAGTCGAAATCGACGGCGAGTCCTATTGGGACGGCGGCTTTGGCGCCAATCCCCCGCTGGTCCGACTGGTGCAGGAATCCGAGACCTCCAACGTGCTGGTCGTCCAGGTGACGCCGGCGCGCGACAACTATGTCCCGATCACACCCGCCGCGATCGATCGCCGTCTCGACCAGATCACGGCCAATTCCGTGCTCAATGCCGAGATCGCGGCGCTGGAATGGGCGCGCCCTGCCGCGGCCCCCTCGCTGCGGCTATTCCGGATCGCCGCGGAAGACGAGATCGACGGGCTCGCCCAGCGCAGCGCCACCGATCTCGGCCCGGGCTTCATTCGCCTCTTGCATCGGAGCGGCCGCAAGGCTGCCGAACGTTTCCTGGCGCAGGACGCCGGCTCCACGCGGATCGAGACGCCGCGCAAGTCACGCGTCGCCGAACCCGCGCTGCTATAGTTTCGCCAGCGCCGTCTCGACAAAGCGCGCAGCCGCCAGCGCCTTGGCGTCGGCGCCGAACGGCGCGATCACCTGCACGCCGACAGGCAAATTGCCCTCGGCGACATAAGCGGGCACGTTGACGCAGGGAACGCCCATCAGCGTCCACAGCCGGTTGTAGCGGGGATCGCCGGTCGACGAGAGTCCCTTCGGCGCGGCGCCGGGCGCCGACAGGGTCAGCAGCACGTCGACATCCCCAAACGACTGCGCGAGAGCCTGCCGCGCACGGCCGGCGATATCGATCGCGTCGTCATATTGAGCGGCGGTCACATCCCTGCTCTCGTCGAGGCGGCCGCGCAGCAATGGCGGCATCGCGTCATAGTTCTCGCGATATTCCCAGGCGAACGACCGATGCGCTTCAAAGTCCTGTACCACCGGATGAATGCGCCAGGCCTCCGCGACGATCTCAGACAATGGCAGCGCACGAACCGAAGCGCCGGCGCGCTCGGCCGCCTGCCCCGCGATCCGTAATGCCTCCGCGCCTGACGCATCAGGTGCACCGGCAAAGTCCTGCGTCACGATGCCGATCCGCGGCGTTGCGATCGTGTCCGGCAATAGCAGCGCCGGCCGGCCCGTCATCGCCGCCAGCGCCACCGCGAGGTCGCTTACGCCAGCCGCGAACAGGCCGACGGTATCGAGCGTCCAGGAGAAGCATTTGACGCCGACGGTCGGCAGCAGCCGGTAGGACGGCTTGATCGCAGCGACGCCGCAAAACGACGCCGGCCGGATCACCGAGCCTGCCGTCTGCGTCCCCAGCGCCAGCGGAATCATCCCGGCTGCGACGGCAGCGGCCGATCCGGCTGACGATCCGCCCGGCGTGTGGCCATGATTGCGCGGATTGAGCGTCGCCGTCGGATCGTTGGCGGCAAACGCCGTCGTCGTGGTCTTGCCGACAATGGTGGCGCCGGCCTGCTTCAGCATCATCACGACAGACGCATCGGCGCGCGGACGATTTCCGCGATAGATCGCAGCCCCCATCTCGGTCGGGAAATCCGCAGTGTCGATGATATCCTTGATACCCACCGCAATACCACGCAACGGTCCCGACGCCTGCGCACGCGGATTCTCCGCTCGCGACACAAAGGCGCCGATCGTCTTTTCCTCTGCATCGATCGCCGCGAGCGATTGGGCGAGCGCTGCGTCGGGCAAGAGTTCGCCCTGCTCGATGTGACGGGTGAGTTCGGCGAGCGAGATCATCGGGAATTTCCTCCCTTCATTGGTTGGATTGCTTTTACGGGCCGCCTCGCGATCGGGCAAGGCGCGCCCGCGAATGGCTCATCCCCGGGGACCGTTGCCTGCGCGCTGCGGTTGATCCATGCTGGCGCCATGCACGACCGCACGCCAAAGCACGAACTCACCGATTCCGAACGCCTCGACCGCCTGCGGCTGATCCGCTCGGAGAATGTCGGGCCGCGCACCTTTCGCTCGCTCCTCAACCATTTCGGCGACGCGCACACCGCGCTGGAGCACCTTCCTGAGATGGCGCGCCGTGGCGGCGGTGGCGGTGCGGGACGCATCTGCACGGTCGAGGAGGCAAAGGCCGAGCTTGCGGCCTGCAAGAAGCACGGCGTCAGCCTGGTCGCACCTAGCGAAGCCGCCTATCCGGCGCGGCTTGCCACGATCGATGACGCGCCGCCGCTATTGGCCGTGCGCGGCGCGCTTGACGTGCTGGCGCGGCCGATGATCGCAATCGTCGGCTCGCGCAACGCCTCAGGTGCCGGGTTGAAATTCGCCAGTACCCTCGCCCACGATCTCGGCGATGCCGGCTTCGTCGTGATTTCCGGCCTTGCCCGCGGCATCGACCAGGCCGCCCATCGCGCCACCGTCGAGACCGGCACAGTCGCGGTGCTCGCCGGCGGCCATGACAGGATCTATCCGCCCGAGCATGAAGACCTGCTCGCGGCCTTGCTCGAACAAGGTGCTGCGATCTCCGAAATGCCGCTCGGCCATGTCCCGCGCGCCCGCGACTTCCCTCGCCGCAACCGCCTGATCTCGGGGGCCTCGCTTGGCGTCGTCATCGTCGAAGCCGCGCACCGCTCGGGCTCGCTGATCACCGCGCGCATGGCGGCAGAACAGGGCCGCGAGGTGTTCGCCGTGCCCGGCTCCCCGCTCGATCCGCGCGCTGCCGGCACCAACGATCTGATCAAGCAGGGCGCAGCGCTCGTGACCAGCGCGAGCGACATCATCAACGCGGTCCAGCCGATCATGGAGCGGCCGCTCGCGCTCGCTGCACGCGAAAGCGACGACGAGCCGCTTGATTTCGACACCGACCCGAGCGAGCGCGAACGCATCGTCGCGTTGCTCGGCCCGAGCCCGGTCAGCCTGGACGACCTGATCCGGATGTCGGGCCTGTCAGCCACCATCGTTCGCACGGTGCTGCTGGAGCTTGAGCTCGCCGGCCGCCTCGAACGCCACGGCGGTGGATTGGTGTCGCTGGTCTGAAGCGACCTCTCGTAGCCCGGGTGGAGCGCAGCGCAACCCGGGACCGCTCTCACCGTTGACACAGATGCCCCGGGTTACGCTTGCGCTTCACCCGGGCTACGAATTCAATCTCTTCATCCGCGATCGTTCCGCGCATCGAACTCGCCTCGCGCGCGCTCGATCTCGGGCAAATGCTCGAACGCCCATTGTCCCAGCGCCTGCACCGGCTTCGCCAGCCCGCGGCCGAGATCGGTCAGCTCATAGTCGACCCGCGGCGGAATGGTCGGAAACACGGTGCGCGTGACGAGCCCGTCGCGCTCCAGCCCGCGCAGCGTCAGGGTCAGCATCCGCTGCGAGATGCCACCGATCGTACGCTTGAGCTCGTTGAACCGGCGTGGGCCGTTGCCGAGCAGCATGATGACGAGCACGCTCCATTTGTCGCCGACCCGCGCCAGCACCGAGGCCACGCCACGGCAGTCGCCGCTGGTATGCGGGATCGGTTCCAGGACAGGCACATGGATGTGCTCGGGTTTCACTGATGTGCTCCGGTTAGAAAAATGTGCGTTCTTGCGGGCTTTTGCCACGGTCACTCATATAGCGCCAGTTACAAACCTATACCAAAGGGTGACACCAACCATGAAACTCCTGCATCTCGACTCCAGCGTGCTGGGCCCCCACTCCGTCAGCCGTCAGGTCTCCGCCGCCATCGTCGACCGGCTGCGCAAGACTCATCCCGGCATCGACGTCGCCTATCGCGACCTGACGACGACACCGCTCGCCCACCTCTCGGGTTCCCATCTGGCCGCGAGCCAGGGCGCCGCTCCGGATGCCTTGCTGCAGCCGGACATCGCCGCGGGCCAGCAGATGCTGGAGGAGTTTCTCGCCGCCGACATCGTCGTGCTCGGCGCGCCCATGTACAATTTCACCATCCCGAGCCAGCTCAAGGCCTGGATCGATCGCATCCTGGTTGCCGGCAAGACGTTCAAGTACGGCGCCGCCGGCGTCGAGGGCCTCGCCGGCAACAAGCGCGTCATCGTCGCGATCTCGCGCGGCGGCTTCTACGGCCCGGGCACGCCAGCCGCCGTCGGCGAGCATCTGGAGACCTATTTGCGCTGGGTGTTCGGCTTCATCGGAATCACGAAGCCCGAATTCATCTCCGCCGACGGAATCCAGGTCGGGCCGGAGCATCGGGAAAAGGCTGTCTCAGGCGCGCTGCAAGCCGCTGGTAATCTCACCGCGGCGTAACGACATCGATCTACACCATGGCCAGCGTCCACCGGCCATGGTGTAGCAGCTAATGCCAGACGCCCTGCACGTCGCAAATCACGGCGACGAACGAAATCAGCATGCCGATCCCGCAAAACAGCGCGATTGAAGCAAATTGCGCGTCGGCTGAATCCTGCGGGATGCGCGAAAGTGGGGCAGAGCGACGGGTGCGGATGACTGTCGGCATTGCTGCTCTCCAGTTCCAATAAGCCAAGGAAGGTCCCTGCCTATAAGACTGTCTTGGCAGCACGACGAAGGTTCAACGACTCATGCCCGGCCCGGTGAGACAAGGCGTCACGTGAACCGGCACCGCCGGCGGCAACGGCTTGCCGTCGCTCTGACCGGATCGCCACTCACTGCCGCGGGCTCTGCTCCCGATAGATCGGAGCGCCGGCGGGCAAAGCAGTTGCGCCGCCATCGACGAACAGTTCCTGCCCCTGGATGTGGGCGGAATCGTCGGAAGCCAGGAACAGCACCGTTTTCGAGATGTGGTCGGGTTCGCCGAGCCCGCGCAGTGGCGTCGATCTGGCGATGCGCGCCTCGAAGGCCTTTTCTGCTTCAGGCGTTGCCGTCGCGGCACCCCAGATCGGCGTGCGGATGGCGCCGGGCGAGATGACATTGACGCGGATGTTGCGGGGCGACAGTTCGGAAGCCATCACGCGCGCCATCGCGCGCACGCCGCCCTTGCTGGCGGCATAGGCCGAATAGCCTGGATTTCCCTGCACCGAGATCACGGAGCCGTTGAGGACGACCGAAGCGCCGTCATTGAGATGCGGCAGGGCCGCCTGCACCGTGAAGAACACGCCCGTCAGATTGGTGCGGATCACCTGCTCGAACGCCGCGAGCGTCGTACCACCGAGCGGGGTTTGACCGGGAATGCCGGCATTGGCGAAGACGATATCGAGCTTGCCGAACTTCTTCGCGGCCTGCGCGACTGCAGCTTCCATTGCCGCGACATCGGTGGCATCGGCGACGATCGCGAGCGCATTCGGCCCCAATTCCTGCGCGGCCGCTTCCAGCGTCGCCTGGTTCCGCCCGGTGATGGCAACCTTGGCGCCTTCCTGAACGAACAGACGTGCGGTCGCAAGACCGATGCCGCTGTTGCCTCCTGTGATCAACGCCGTCTTGTTCGCCAGTCTCACGATAGCCTCCAGTGGTTGCATGATTAAACCTCCTTGGACAACTAGGCGATCTGGTTTTATAATGCAACTACACAAGCCTGTGATGCATTTCGGCGGAGATCTTGATGGTGAAGCGGACAAGCCTTGAGGGCGCGGAATGCCCGATCGCGCGCTCGCTGGATGTGCTGGGCGACTGGTGGTCGCTCTTAATCATCCGCGATGCACTGCTGGGCCACCGCCGCTTCGGCGAATTCCAGAAGAGCCTGGGGCTCGCGAGGAACATCCTCACCGTGCGACTGCGCGCGCTGGTGGACCAGGGCATCCTGGAATTGGCGCCCGCCTCCGACGGCAGCGCCTATCAGGAATATGCGCTGACCCCAAAGGGTTTTGGGGTCTTCCCGATCCTGGTGGCGCTCCGGCAGTGGAGCGAGGAATTCGACGATCATCCGGAACAGATCGGCACCACCATGGTCGACCGCGAGAACGGCAAGCCGGTGAAAAAACTCGCGCTCTCTTCGCAGGACGGCCGGCTGCTCTCGTTCGCCGACATCACCCTGAAGCGCGGCGCGCCCAAGCGCGCGAAACGGGCTTCCGCCGTCATTCCGGGGCGCGCGTAGCGCGAGCCCGGAATCCATCGGGCCGCAAGCGCAAGTGGGGGAAATGGATTCCGGGCTCGCCGCTTCGCG
>NZ_PSRR01000072.1 GCF_004296405.1 Bradyrhizobium sp. Leo170 | reverse complement strand
GACGCGCCGATTGCGCGCCATGGGCATCCGGGACAAGCCTACCGCACCAGCCTCGCCTTGGCAGAATGGGTTTGCCGAACGGCTGATCGGATCGATCCGGTGTGAGTGTTTGGACCACGTCATTGTTTTGGGCGAGGCGCATCTGCGTCGGGTTCTTCAATCCTACGCCGACTATTACAATAACGTCAGGGTTCTCGACGCTCATCTGCCGGATCAACGCGCGCAGCCCCACCGCTGTCTGCGGCCGGCCTCCCAAAGATCGTGACTTCCACCGCCAATAATAGCGAAAGCCCGAGCGGTGCCAGCAAATGACCGTCTCGGGCCGGATGATGGTAAGAACCTGAAGGATAGACGGGAACCAGCGATACAGCTGGACAAAGAACCAGCGATCGCTATTCGCGAATTGGACACGGCCGGGCAGCCTGCGCCGCAAAACAATCAACTGATGTCGAAGCACCGCGTTCTCGGCCTCAAGCCTCATCTTCGACTTGAGCGGCGAGGCGAGGACGGCCAGAGCGAAAAACAACAGCCCGATCATTCCGCCAGCTTAGGTGATTCCGTCACCTCATCAACTCGGATGAGGTTTTCGGTACACACAGGCTGTTCAACGCGCTGGCCGGCGCGCCAGCCCATCTCCCAGAAGTCGGCCTCGAGCCGCGTGGCTTCCTTGAAGATCGCAATCAGTTCTGCCTCGCGGGCCGGCGTGGCGTAGAGATCGGCGAGACGCTCCAGGTGCGCCCGCGCTTTCGCCGCGACCTCCTGGTATGGCATGCCGGCATACTCGGCGATCCAAACGCGATATGGGTTCGTCGCAGCGTCTGCCTCGGGTCGCGAGGCGAGCCGCGTTGCGATCTCCGCGTAGCCGATCACGCAAGGGGCAAGCGCCACCTTGAGGGCCAGCAGATCACCGCGCATTCCGGCGTCGAGCACGTAGCGTGTATAGGCCAGCATCTCGACCGCCGGAGGGGTTTGTTCGAGGTCGCTCCGGGACAGACCCCAACCGGCGCAGAGCTTCACATGCAGGTTCATTTCGACGTCGAGGATGGCCGCGAGGCCGGCCGTCGCTTCACGCATGTCGGCAAGCTTGGGCGACTTGTAGACCGAGAGCGCGTAGGCGCGAGCAAACTCGATGAGGAACAGGTAGTCCTGAGCGAGGTAGTGACGAAACGCCGCTTCGGGGAGCGAGCCGTCTGCCAACCCGTTCGTGAAGGGATGCTCGGTGTAGGCCCGCCACTCGGCGGATGCTTCTGTCTTTAGGCTCTCGAACAAACTCACGATCTTTTTCGCCTGGCTTGCTTTCCCTTGAACGTCTTTGGCTTGCTACCGATAGCGCGTTGCAAACCGGGTGGACTTTGACCTTGACAGGTCGCCGCGATCAGTCGGCACGATGGCGCACGGAATTCGCTTACGGCCGGTCGCCGGGACCGTTGGGACTAACTTGCGCTCACGTTACCACAGCAGGCGCACGCCCTAGGCCCAGGTCTTCGATTGCGGACGAACCGCGCCAGTTTCGCACCAGAAACAACCCGCGGGAAGCGAAATGATCGTCTAGAGGTCGCTTTGGGACTGTGACCTCGCGCAGGGCAACGCGGCTCCACTATTTTTCCACCTCGTTGCACGACTGGCCGCTCAGAAAGCTGATGCTCGTCGTGATCGACAACTTACCAACGAGCATGCCGATAACAGCCCGAGACCTTCTCCAGTACTTTCCACAAACACCAGTGTTCGAACCACTGCTGCGATGTATGGGCCCCCGCTCTCGGCCGATCTCAGCGTCCAATCCGCTTGCGTCTCTCGTCTGCCAGTTCCCGAAATTGCTCTTCCGTCAGATTGCCGGCGCCGACGATCTGATAGCGACTTTGCGGGTCTTGAATCTGGCTGCGGCGTTCTTCGTCCTGCGGGCGCCGTTGTTCTTGAGGATTGCTCCCATCACCGCCGCCGAAGCCGATGAATTCGACCATGATGAGCGACGGCTGCGCGTCGGCAGACCCCTGCTGAGGCGTCTTCGCCTGTTGCGACGCGGCGCCGGCGGTGTTGGATGCAGCCAACGCGCCGCTGACATTCGGCGCCTGCACCGTCGGAATGCCGGTCGAGGAGCCCTGTACCTGGATATTGCCGGCGTTGATGATCTGCAGCGCCGCAAGGTTGACGTTGCCGGAGACGCGAATGCCCGCCTCGCCGGCATCGATCGTGCCCAATGGCGCGATCAGATCGATGTCGCCGGGCCGTACTTCGGGGATCGGGTTCAGCGTGGCAATGCCTGCGCCCGAGCTCGGCGCCACCGGCGAGAGCGCCACTCTGCCGTACTTGTCGTAGACGCGCCGTGCCGGGGTGTACAATACGGTGGTCTTGGCACCACGGCCGGCGTTGATGTCGCCTTCGGCAGACCAGGCGAGGATGTCACCGCCGAACGTGGTCATGATGCGCGAGAGGCCGAGCAGGATGCTGTCTTTCGCATAGACCTGAATATCGCCAGAGCCCTGAGTCATCACGCCGGCGGTTGCCGGCGGCACCTGGCCCTCGACGCCGATGATGACCTCCCCATCCGGCGCGATCAGCTGGATGTCGCCGCCGAAATTCGTCCGCACACCGGAGCCGCCGAACATGATGATATCGCCCGCCCGCTGGATGGGCTTGCCGCTCTCGTCCCTCTCCGGAAACAGGGTCGCGATCATCTGGCGGCCACGCAGATAAGAGCCGAAGCGTGTGCTGGAGGGATCGTTGTATTCACGTCCGCCTTCACGTAACTCGGCGAAGTAGATTTGGCGCAGGAAGATGTTTTTCTGATCGGCAGCGAGTGTCGCGAAAAACGCCAGCGCGTCCTCGGTCGTTCCCGCGAAGCCGTAATGCTCCGAGAGCCACGCCGCCAGTTCGGTGGTGTAGACCTTCGCCACTTTGCCAGGCTGGTCCGCGAGCGGCACCCCGCTTTGCGCGAGGTTGGCTGGGTTCAGATAGTGCGCAGCAAGCGCAGCGTAGTCCGGTTCGGCGGCACCGACGCCGGCCTGCACCACAATCCCGGCGCCGGGCCGCAGATCTCCCGGCACGAGGGGGCCGATGCTGGTCAGCGATCCATAATCGGCCTGGTAGACGTTGCGACCGGCGGAGACGAGCAGCGTGCCAGGCCCGGCGATCTGATAGTTGGCGAAAATGATGTCGCGGCCGGCTAACACCATCGACACGTCGGTGTCTCGGTTGTTCAGGATCACACCACCGGTGTTGAAGATGTCGCGCCCGGCGCGCAACCAGGTTTGCTTGCCGGCGACGTGATAGGTGGTCTGCCCCTGGACCGACTGCGTCTCGCTCTGGCCGACCTGGAGATTGGCGATGTCGCCGGTGACGGCGTAGAGCCGGATCGGCTCGGGGTCGTCGGCATGCAGATTGCCGAAGGGCGCGCCGACTCTCATGCCGACGTAGCCGGCGGTCTGGACGTATTTGTCACCCCTGCCATTGATGGAATCCCAGGCGAGGAATTCCAATTGCCCGACCGGCGAGGGCAGCAGATCGATCGTGCTGGAGAGCAGGATGCTGCCACCGGCCGCCGTCACGGACAGCGAGGGAACGAAGTCTCTTGCCATCAAAATCTCGCCACCCGGATTGACGTTGCCTCCTGCCGAGAACAAGGTCGCGCGTGTCGTGTCCGACCACAGGCCGCTGACAGCAAAAACGTTGGCGACGAGATCGCTCCGGGTGTCAGTCGTAAGTGCACCGTCACCGAGGTTAAAGGTCACCCGGCCGTACATGATCGACTTGTATGAGGCGAGCGGATCGATGGGGCGGGGATCGCCAGACCGCGGCAAGGGGAAGCCGGTTTCGGGAATGCCGTAGGAAGTCGCCACGACAGAGCCGACCCCGGCAGCGCGCAGATCGATGTCACCGCGCAGGTTGGTCAGATCGCCATACAATCTGTCGTCGAAACTGAGGTTCATTCCCAGATTGAGACGGCCGGCGATGTCCACCGTCAATGTGCCGCCACCGCTGCGAACGACTGCGCTACCAGCATCGGTGCGCCCGCTGCTGCCGATCGCCACCGACAGTCCGGCCGAAAACTTGACCTGCGCGTCGCCGATGCTGCTCTCTCCCGCGTCGCCGCCGGCCCGCAAGACCACATTGCCGCCGCCGAGGGCGCCGATGCCGGCGAAGCCGCGCAGCCTGACCTCACCGAGGCTGGCGTCGTAAGTACCAAAGTTGATGCCCCATTGCCCCTGTTGGCTCCATGACCAGTTGTCGAGGTCGGAGGTCACCGCCGGGTCGTTCAAATTGTATTGGGTCTGTACGACACGGCCGCGGAGGTCGCCCCCGACCGTCAGCAACACGTCACCGCCATTGTCAGTGAAATAGATGCCCGTCGGATTCAGCGCGGCCTCGTAAGCCGCGTAGCCAGCGCCAAGCACGGTGCCGTCACTCCGGGTCTGGCGAGCGAGGCCGCCGGTCGCGGAGCCGGCGGTGTAAACGCCGAACAGGGATTCCTGACGGTAGTCGCCCGCCGCCACGAGATCGAGATAGCCGGTGCCCGTGCGCAGCACGCTGAGCGCCTCCTGGGAGCCATCGATCCCGGTCCCGTGAGGATCCTTGAGAACGAGGTCGCCGGCTGAGAGCGCCGGCTGGACCGCACGCGTGTCGGCAGCGCCAAGGTCGGCGCCGGCGACATAGCGCATTGACCAGGACAGCGATCGTGGCGCCAGCATCGGCGCAACCGCCCACATCTTGCCTTGCCGCACCGTCGTGTAGGAAATGTTGGCTTGGCTCAGGTCCCCGGCCACCGTCAGGACTGTCCCGGCGTCAATATAAATTGTGCCGAACAAGATGCCGCCGTCGATCTTGTCGCCGGGATTGTAGGTCATAAAATCATCGCGGATCTGGCCCGAGACTACGACCGGATAATTCGACCCCGTATCGGCAGACGGAAAGGTGAAGACATTCATGCCCCAGTCAGAGCTGAACGGAGGCGTGAAGACGACGTCCTGGGCGACCGGCTGCCCACCCAAGAACGTGACCGTCTGGCCGGGGAAGCGGGCGTCGTCGGGCGTCACCGGCGGCAGCGCGAAGCCGTCGCTGATGCTGCCGTTGATATTGAGGTTGCCACCGGCGCGCATCACCACGACGCCGGGCTCGCCGGAGCCGCGCCGGGCGGGATCGGCGTTCGGGCCGTAGCGATAACCGGAAAGGTCGAGATCGCCGTCGACAGTGATGTCACCCGTCGCGGTGAGTTCGACGCCGGGCCGCAAATGGAAGGCATCGCCGCAGGCCCTGAGCCCGACCAGCCTGTCCATCAACGTATTGTTGGTCCAGGCCGCGTTGATGAAGACGGTGCTATCGCCGTGGATCGTGTCGAGCAGGCTCTGGTTGACGATGCCATTGGTCAATTCATAGCGACGGAAGCCATTGACTGCGATGCTGGCCGCGCCCCAGACGTTGAGCGGACCTACCGCATCGACGGCGATATCGTTGGCGCCGTCGCCCGCGCCACCGGCGCCGCCACGTCGCGGCGCATTGATCTCGAGCTGGCCACGCGCCACGTTGTCGGCCGAACGCAGATCAATCGTAGCGCCGGTTGCCAGCCTGACCGTACCGCCTGCGGACGTCAGCTCCACATGGCCGCGGTTCGACGCCTCGATCGGCGTGCCGTAGCTGTCGACCTGCAGGACGGTGCCGTGCACGTCGAGCACGGCCGTTGACGAGAGCACCAGATCATCGCGCGCAGCAAGGCGGATGGTGCCGACCTCTTTGCCGCTGGCGTCGATCCGGCCGTTGACCGTGAGACTGCCGCCGTCGACCGAAATGTTCACCTCGCTGGCGCGCACTTCGTCGCCGATCACGAGATCGCCGGTCTTGATGACGAAATTGCGCGCGCCGAAGAAGCCGCTTTCATTCAATTTGGCGTTCAAGCCCGCGAAATTGGAAAGGGTATAAGCGCGGCCATCGAAGCCGCCGGCCTTAAATCCGTCCGCTGCCATTGCTCGCAGCGTGCCACCAAATGCGAGCGTGCCATTCGCGCCCAGAGCAACGGCTTTGATCGAGCCGGCCGCATTGTGGGCGGCGGAGATGTCGATCACTGACCCTGCGGCCTGCGTGATCTTGCCCTCGGTGCTTTCCATCACCAGGTCGCCGCCCCAACTGTATTTGGTCACGTCGAAGAAGGTGACGGCCCGTCCCGACAGATCAAGCGTCGTTCCACCCGCCAGCGTAATATCGCCCGTGGCGTTCAGCTCCAGCCGGCCGCTCGGCAGCGCAATCGCGGTGTCGATCGTCATTGCACTGCCGTTGAAGTGAAGCTCGCCGCCGAGGTCGCTAATGGCCGCAGTGTTCGCTCCCCCGCCGGCGGGGGCGCGCGCCATAATGGCGCCGCCGGCGGTGTAAGACATGAAGCCGCCGGCTTCCGCGGTCAGCAGCGGCGTCGTGATATTCAGATCGCCTCCGGCATAGGTCTGCGCATTGGTCCCGGTGTGATAGACGGAAAGCGTGCCTCGGTCTCTAGCGGTGATCCGGTTCGACACCGTCAAGTTGACGGTCGCAAAGCCGAGCGCCAGGCGATCAAGCGCGACCTCGTTCTGATTACGGGTATAGGAATCGTAACCGAACACGATGTCGCGCGCGTCGATCGTGAGCGTACCATGGCCTGTCCCGGACCCGCCCGGCCGCACCGCGCCCGGCGGCTGGCTGACGAACGGATTTGCAGACGTACCCACGCCAGAAGACACGCCGTTCCAGATCAGTGTGTCGACCGCGAGCGTGGCGGCATCGCTCTGGCCACCCCAGCCATAAATGGCCGGCGTATTGAGCACCAGCACGGTATTGCCACCGTCCCGGCTGCGCGCATCGAGTGTCACATCGCCGAAGAAATTGAGCGAGGAGCCGACCGTCAACGTCAGGCGCTCGACCTTGGCGAGCGACAAGTCGCCGGGCGTGAGCAGCCGATCGAGTGTAGACTGAGTCAGTAGCCAGCCCGCACCGAGCGCGCCCGCGGCACTGGCGGCGGCCAGGGACGCGTCCGTTCCCGCATTGATCTCCGGCAGGGAGAGTGTGAGGTAGCGTGCATTGAGCGCCACGTCGGCGCCGAGATTAAGCGCGCGGCTCGATGAGAACGCGATGGTGCCGAGCGTACGCAGCGCAGCGCCGTTCTCTACCGTGACCGTGCCGGTCGTGCTCATCGTTGGCGGGAGAAAATTGAGCCACCCGTTGGCAACAGCGAGAATTGCGCCGGCGCTGGCGGTGCTTCCGTTCAGCGAATTGGCGAAAACATATCCGTCGCTGGCGTCGGTGACATCGGTGCTGCCTCGGGTCGTATCGAGGACGGCTCCCCCTTCGATCTTGATACTGTTCTTCGCCAGAGCGAAAATTTGCCCGGCTTCCAGGACCGCGCCGTTGCGGACATAGACGTCGTTCGCGCTGGCGCCGAAATAGATGCGTGCGCCTTGGCTGGTCGTATCACCCACGCCAGAGTAGTAGGTATACTGCCCGCCGATTAGCAGCATGCCGGCATTGAAGCGCGACAGGTCCTCCGCGTCGATCGACGCCATGCCCGTGGTCGCGGCGGCGTTCGACGCCTTGACTTCTATGGCGCCGGTTCCGACCACGACGAGAGTCCCGGCATGGCCGGCTTCGGCGGGAGTAAAGACCGCGGTGCCGTCGAACGAAAGGACCTCGCCGGTCGCTGAGCCGAGGTCGAGCTTGAGAACCTGGCCATCGACGGGCAGGCGCGGCCGCGCCAGACCGAACGTCGCCGCGTTGGCGACGGCGAAGTTGCTGTAGCTTGTCTCGTTGTACTGCGAGTAGGTCCGCACGCTACTGCCAGGGGTGAGGATGACTTCGTTTGGCAACGCGGAACGTTGCGCGGTATTGGCCAAGCTGAGCATGCCGGTGGTCGCATAAGAGTCGTTGCCGATCGCTGCCGCTCTCGTCAGCATGGTGGTGGTTCCGCCGATCTCGATCCGGTAGGCACCTGGAAGCAAGGCATAGGTGGACGGCAACAGTGTATAGGTGCCCGCCGGTAAGCCGCCCGTCGCCTGCGTCAGCGTGATCTGTTGGCCGACCATCGGATCGCCCGCTCCATTGTCGGGCGACAGCGGCGCGTAAGCACCGGCATAGCCCGGGACCAGGGCGTAAACGCGGTTTGATGCCTTGCTGTATGAATTGACAGGGTTGGCATTGGCAAGTGGCGTTTCGCGCACATCCACCGAGCCGCCGCGGCCGCTGACGAAGCCGGCGCCGGCGAGTTCGCCGCCGCCAGACATGTCGAGGACAGAGCCGGACTCGGCAACGATGCGAGCGCCTTTCAGCGTGACCCCCAGAGCATATTGTCCCGCAGGGGAAACTGAGCCGAGATCTGCGAAAGCCACATCGCTGCCGGCATATTTATAGGACAATCCATCTGTAGTCCCGCCATATGGCATGGCAAGTCCGGCCGCGCTGCTCGAGGTGAGACTGCCGTTGCGCAATGTGACGGCAATGGGAGCATCGGAGGGGGTGTCCGACGGTTTGAAGCATCCGGCGACGCAGGGCACGCCGACATCGCCGAGAATGATGCTACCGAGCGGCGCACGCACGATGCCCCCTTGGTCAATCGTCGTGGCCAAGAATCCTAGCACTCCAAAGACGGATTGCGGCAGCGCCGGACGAGTGCCGTTGCCGCGGATGGTGATGGTGCCGGCGCCACGCCTGATGGCACTTGTATTGTATCTGACCATGCCGGCAGCGATCGTCGCCGCCGCGCCGGTGGTCGGATAGAGCTGCGCCGCCTCGAATACGATATCGCCGCCGCTAGCGAGAACGCCGGTACTGAAACGAACATCGCCGCGACTGATGATTTCAACCGAAGCAAAGCCGGGCGCATCGATCGTATGAGTGATCACAGGATTCGGGGAAACACCCGTTTGGTATTTTCCTGTAACGCCGGAAAAGACCTGATTGCGCAGGTCGATGAGATCGGCGGTGACCACGAGCCTACCGCGATTGGTGTCCGAAGGCTGCCAGCCCGCCTTGAAATCGAAGCCCGGGTAGGTGGCGCCCTCCGCGATCCGAACGTCCGTCGCTCCATCCAGTAGTACATAAGGCGCTTCGAGCGCGACACGCGCGGTCGGCGTCGTGGCAGCGAGCGACAAGACGCCGCGATAAAGGGCCACGCTCTGGCCTGCGGACAGACGAACGTCGCCCTCGAAGCGGAACATGTCGCGGCTCCAGAGCGCGACATTGTCGAATCCGCCGTCGCTGATCTGCGACGCGCTGAGATAGGCTTCGCCGTTCGTCAGGGCCGGATCGACCGCACGCGGTGCAAGGTTTGGTGGAAGCGGGCTTGCCTGTTGATCCTGGGTGATCGTGAAGATGCGCGGACCGGTCGCGCTCACCGCGTCGAAGCGCAAAGGCGTCTCGAGCGCCAAGGTCAAGCTACCTCCCGCTGCACCTGCGCCACCGGAGGCCGCATGCATCGTGCCGTCCAGATAAAGGCCGGTCCGCGAGCCGATCACGATCGACCCGCCGTTGCTGGTCACGTTGACCGGACGCAGCGCCGGAGCTAAGCGGCCGTCGGAGCCAGCCATGAGATCCAACACGGCGCTCGTCCCGGAGGCTTCGAGCACCGCGCCCGGCCGGATGATGACGAGCGACTGGGTCGCCGGCAAGTTTCCATCGGCATCCGTCGCAAGCGACGTAAGACCAATATTGATGGAGCCGCCGTCGCCAACGATACCATAGCGACGCCCCGTCGTGTCGCTGCCGGCGACCGGCCGTGCGGCAACATCGAGGACTGCGTGATCTCCGATCCAGATCGATTGCCCGACGACGCCGATCTGCTGATAGTCAGGGCCAAGATCGCTGCCGATGGTGATCGTGCCGCCCGCGGCGGTGACGGTGCCATCAATTGTCATCTGTCCGAACGCGTTCAACGTGACTGAATGGCCGTCATCCACCTTGATCGCCGAACCCGCGGCGAGCACCATGCCTCCCGCTGACGTCAAGGACAGATCGGCGCCGCTACGCTGCGTGAAGCTGCCCGCCGCAGCATTGTCGAGGTAGAGCGGCGGCGTCCAGACCTCCATGGCCGCCGACGGATCTGCGCCGGTCGACGTTGTGAAGCTCGCTGCTCGCACACGGTAAATCGGCATGGTCACGTCAAGCGGGGTGCCGGTCGCGACATAGAGACCGGTATTTCCCGCAATGGCGTAACTAGAGAAGCCGTGCTGGAGAAGCTCGGGCTGCACATACAGAAGCGGCGCCACTTCAACCGACGTGCTGATGACCGCCCCGGCACGAATGATCGTCCCCGCGGAAAAGATCACGTCATTCGGCGCCGGATTGCCCGCCGCCACGACGATCGTCTTGGGTTGAATCGGAATGCCGTTCGGAAAGGCGCTGGCCGGAACGACGTAGTCTTGCGGGAAGTTGGCCGGATTGTTCAACGACAAGATCTGCGAGCCCGCCGGAATCGACTGCGGATTCGTCGTTGTGATGATGCTGATCAGCTTGTTCGTCCTCGTCACCGGGTCGTAGTAGTAGATACTGTAGCTTGAGTTCGCGATCGTCGGTCGCGGCGGCGTCCAGGCGGCCGCAAGCGTGACCGGGGGGTTGGCCGTTGTGATGTTCGGCACGCCGCTGATCGCTTGTCCCGCGGACGCGACCGTGAAGGTGCGGATGTAGTCGGCCGGCAGTATCTCGCCGGCGCGGATGCGGAACTCCTCCAGTGCTTTGAGATCGACCGGCGCCGTCTCGCCGGCGCTCAACACGCCGTTGGTCTCCAACACCTTGCCACCGAGCACGACGGTCGAGCCCGACCCGAGCGTTAGCGTTCCGCCCCCTTCAACGCCGTAACCGCGAATGTCGCCGTCCAGGGTGAGCCTGCCGACTTTGGGCGCCAGGCCGGTGACGACGGCGTCGGCGCTGAGCGTGACGTTTCCGCCGCGGCCGCCCTTGAAGCCTCCATTGTGCAAGATCGCGCCGCCCGACGACACATCGATCAGGCTGCCTGCGGCAACGATCACGTCGCCTGAAGACACCAGGTGGACGTCGCCGCCATCGACGAAAGCCTGTTTGTTCTCGCTTGCGGGATCGATGCTCGCATTCACCCACAGGCCGCGCGTATCGAGTTTCGCCCCTTGTGCCAGCGTGATGGTTGAGGTGCCGGCGGATGTCAGCACTTGCGTTATCGTCCCACCGACAGGCGATCGCGATGTAAAATGGTTGGTTGCTGAAATCTCGCCGCTGCGGGCGGTGACATCGGCTTTGATGTCTACGATCGGAGCGATCAGCGTGACCGAACCGCCATCCGCAACCGATAGCGGCGCATCAATCGTGATCTTGCCACCGGTCGCGAAATCGATGGCGCCGAGCCCCTGCCGGTTTAGGTGTTCGGCATCGAACCAGGCGGTGTTGGTGCGGTCCACCGGCGGCGAGACGGTCGCCAGATCAGTGATCATCACATTCGTGTTGTAGACGCCTGTGCGGCCGAGCGCCGTGTACTGACCGAGTGCGAGTGTCCCAGCGAGCGGCACGGTGTTCTGCGAAAACTTGTATCCGTCGGTGACGCCGTCCGGACGCGCCTCGATCTGGCGTTGGCCTTGGATCACATCGGCCACAATCGTGCCCGCGAAGACCGAGGTCGGCGTCGACAGCGCGAGGCTGCCGGCATCGCGTCCCACCGTGTAGCCATCCTCCCAGCGGACGCTGACCGCGCCCTTGCCGAGCGGGTTTGTCCAGGTCTCGGTGACGCCCCAACGCTCGTGCTTGCGCGTAAAACTGCCGGCGACGCCGTCGAGCAGCACATCCGCGCGCGCGTCGCCGATGTTGTAGATCCCGCCGTCGGCACCACGGAAATTTGTCGTACGGATATAGCCTCCCTGATACGTGACGGCGCCGCCCGAGATGTTGAAGATGGAGCCCGACTGCGCCACCACTTCCGATGCAGAAAGCGTGATCGTGCCGCCAAGCGCGGTCCACTCCCCGATCGTGTGAGCGGTGTTGTTGAGGTAGCCGGAGACTTCGAGCAGCCCGCCTGGCGTGTAGTAGCGATCGGAGGCGTAGCCGCCGGTTCCCGCCGGCACCAGCACGAGATCGCGTACGTCGATCCACACATTGGCGTTCATCAGGTTGCCGCTGTCGCGATTGACGGGCGCGTCACGGAGCTCGTTGCCCTGGACATTCACCTTGATGTTGTTGGCCGACATCGGCAGCAGCACGTTGCGCACGCCGGAGACGTCGATGATGGCGCCAGTTTCCGTGACGATGCGCTGGCCCGCCGAAACGGCGACCTGCCCGCCCTGCGCCATCGTGATCGAGCCGTTCTTGAACAGGACGTTGCCGCCGGTGACAATCTCGACACGCGACTGGTCCTGTCGGTCCGCCAGTTTGGCAAGATTGTCGAACTGCCCGAAATTGGCTTGCGCGCGGGCGCGGTCCTGCGTTCCCGACGCCGCGATCAACGCATCGCGCTGGCTGTTGAGCGCGGTTTCGTCACTGTCGAGTTCCGGCAGGATGATGGTGACACTGGCGCCGCCGAAGATGATGCTGCCATTTCTGTCGGCCGCTGAATTCAGGAGATGAATGGTGCCCCGCGTATTGACTGACGTGGTCGAGACCAGGGTCCCGTCCTGCGCGATGATGCGCCCGGCCAGCGTGATGTCGCCCTGCTGGCTGAAGATCAGGCCCGCGTTGGTGACGCTGCCGCTCGTGCCGCCGCTGGAAATCACCGGCGCTATCTCATCGCCCCTCGTTGTGGAGAATTGATTGGCATCGGTGCCATAGCCGGGCCGCAGGATGAAGTCGTTGCCGGCCGCGAGCAGCGCCTGGCCCTTCGGCGTGGAGATCGACCCGGCGTTTTCAACGTTGCTGCCGAGCAGCATGACGAAGCCGCCGCCCTCGGTCACCGATTTTGGCGCGCGCGTGGTCAGCTCGGCGCCGGCCTCGACTGTCACCGATCCGGCCGCGCCAGTGAAGCTCGGCAGATAGGTGCTCGAGGCCTGCTGCGAGTAGATGCCGCGATTCAAGAACTGGTCATCGGTAATGTTGGCGGCCGCGGCGATCAGCGAGCCCACATTCACCTGCGAGGCGCCGCCGAAGATGACGCCGTTGCGGTTGATGATGTAGACTTGGCCGTCGGCCCTGATCTGGCCGGCAATCTGCGAAGGACGTGCGCTCGGGTCGACCACGCGGTTGAGCGCGGTCCATGAACTGTTGCCCTGCTGATCGAAATTGACCGTGGTCTCCTTCCCGACGTTGAACGTGGTCCAGTTGAGGATCGCGTTCTGCTGGGTCTGCTTGATGTCGACCTGCGTGCGGCCATTCACCTGCGCCTGTGCCGGCAATTGCGCGCCGGTCCACACGCCGGGTGACGTTCCTGCGCCCGGCGCGACGACCAGGCCACCAGGCGCAAGCCCGTTCGGGATTGCACTTTGGGTCTGCGATGCGAGATTGCGCGCGGCACTCTGGGCCGCCTGGATGGCCTGGATCGACTGGGTGGCGCGCTTCATTGCATCGCTCGCCTGCTGCGCCGCTTTTGCCGCGTCCTGCGATGCGGCTTGCGAGGCCGCAGCCGCCGCCGCGGATGGCGACGAGCCGCCGAGCGGGCGGGCGTCGGCTCCGACCGCGGCTCCGAGAAGAGCAGCGGCGCTAACGCCAGCAAGCAGCGCTGAATGAGCGAGGGTTCGGCGGTGACGAAGTCGAAGGACCGTGGTCGCGACAGGCATGGATACGCTTTCTCAGGCAATCGTTCTCGGCGGGACAGCACGCGAATGCCTCCCCCTCTCGACTCCTGGATCCCCGGACGGGCTCAAAGCTGCAAAAAAAGTTGGAGGGCTTATCCAAGCAGCAGAATGCCCCCCGGCAGCGCGGTCGCGTGGGCGCCGAACACCTCCTCGATCAGCGAAACGACGCGGCCAATGTTTTCGATTCTTAGCCTCGCGTTGAACAGGCGGCGTCCTAGATCCTTGTTCGTCAAGATGATTCGCCCCGGTCGATATCGATTGACCTCCGCAATCACCTCGCCGATCGGTGTGGACTGGAAGATGACAATCCCGTCCCGCCAAGCCGAAACCGTGGCAGGATCGACCGTGACGATTTCGCCCATCCGCTCGCTGGAATAAGCGATCTGCTGTCCAGGCGAGAGCGACAGCGCGGACAGACCCCGCTCGACCCGCACTTCGCCTGTCACGCAGGTGACACAAGCGACCCGATCGTCGACCCGCACATTGAAACGCGCCGCTGCGGCGGCGATGCGGCCACCGGCTGCGACGACGGTGAAAGGATCGGCGGTGTTGGATTTGGTGGAGATCATCGCCTCGCCGGCAATGATCTCAGCCTCCGTACCACCAGCGCGCAGCGAAAGGCTGGTCCGCGTGTTTAGATCGATGGTGGCGCGATCCGCCAGCGTGATCTCGCGCTGCTCGCCGATTGCGGTCCTGTAGTCGGCAGCAAACTCTGACCACGACGGCCACAATCCGAGCGGAGGCCGGACAACGAGAATGGCGGCGCCGGCCGCAGAGGCCGCAAGCGCGCCCCCCAGAAAGGCACGGCGCCCGAGACCAGCTTTGATGGTCGCGGCTGCATCGTGGGCACGCAAAGTTGGGCCTGCAGTCGCGTCGGCGGCCAAATCCTTGCCGACCGGCCCAAGGGATTTCCATGTGCGGCTCATCCGGCCGAAGGCCTCACCGTGGGCAGCGCTGCGAGCAATCCACTGTTTGAGCGCGGCAAGATCCGTCCGGTTCGCTCGCCCTTCGGCGAACCGAATCACCCACTCATAGGCCTCCTCGTCGAGCGACGGGCCGCCGGACTGCGGAGCGCGAGAGCTATCCATGGCTATCCGTCGGTTCATCTGTTCGTTGGGCTCCGTCCTTATGAGATCCCTCGAACGGCCTCGAACTGAATCGCGGAACGACATTCCGCTTGAGGCGCTCGGCGCAATGCATAACGGCCTGCTTGAGCTCCAAGGCGACAAGACGCTCGGAGATACCGTGCTGTATGGCCACTTCGCGTATCGACGAACGTTCGAGCCGCACCGCAAACAAGATGTCCCGCCGGCGTGGCGTGAGCTCCTTGGCCGCCTGTGCTAGCAAGGCCCATTCGGCGCGGCCTTCCGTGACCTCTGCAGGCCCAGGTGCTTCATCAGCAAGATCGAGTTCCTCGATCGCCTCGTCAAGCGTGACAATATCGCGCTCGCGGTGCAGGCGCTTGAGAGCGATATTGTACGCGATCCGAAAGATATAGGATTGCGGACGGAGCACCGGCCCAATGGGCGCGGCGCGTTCGAGGCTAAGCCAGGCCTCCTGTAGAGAATCGCCCGCGAGTTCGATCGATCCGAGGCGCTTCGTCAGCCGCAATTTCAAATCGTCGTAGCCTAAGAGAAATGCGCGGCGCAAAAGAGCGCGGCTCAACTCAGTCATGCTCGCGAGCCCTTCGCATTGCGCCGCTCACGCCTCGACACTAATTGATGGCCTGCCGCCGGCTGGTCGGACGGCATCCGGCCTGCTCGCGGCTTGACGGAGGAAAGATCACCATCGCGAGCGGCTGAGGCAGTCCGGCCGGCACCGCGTGCCCGACTTCCAGGCCCTGCAGCCCTGCCAGAAGAACCCGATGGCGATCGGCTGAGAGCTCGGGGTTCCACAGCTGCGCACGCAAAACGTGCCCCGACGGATCGAGCCAGAAGCTGATCATGATCTCTCCATCATCGGGCTTCGCCTCATCGGTTTTGCACAGAGCTTTCGTGACGCGGGCCTGAACCATGGCGAGATAAGGCTCGAAGCGGCCGAGCGCTGCGGCCTGTGAGACGGCAAGGTCGCGCCGTGTCTTGATGATGCTGATTGCGTCGACGTATTGCGACGTCTTGGGAGCGTAGCCGGTGCCACGCAATAACGCTTCCAGGGCGCCAATCGGGGTGAACACCCCTTTGATCGCAGTCGAGCGCTGACCGAGGGCGAGCGAGCCGTCGTAAAATACCTCAAGACCGGTGGCTGCGCCGTAGGCCACCAGGGCTTCGGCGAGCGGCTGGACCGGAATGTCAAATTGGACCTTCGCATGCACAGACAACGGCTCGGCGTAAAGCGCCGAGCTAGCCGTCCCCCAGGCCAACGCCACAAGCAACAGATATTGAGCACCCCGCCCACGCAAGATATCGACAGCTGGTGTCACGAAAACGATCCAAGCAAAGACTGCCCGAGCCACGGGCGCAATGCCAGTCGCCAGACAGAAAGCGCCTTGATTATCAAGCTACGTTTACGAAGGTACGATGACAGCCGCGCCATATCGGCCCCTGAGCGTGCGTTCGCCGCCGAGCCGCGGCGCCAAATAGACAGTCCCTTGCCTCAGCCGTCCAGACCGCGGGCACCCTTCGCATGGCTTTCCCGGACACGGCTGTGGCGTGATTTCCCCGCCCATGCACCTTACGTGACTTTGGTAGCTTCCCCGCAATCACATCATCATTTCCCGCCATCGAACAGCTGCTAGAAAACGATATCGGCAGCCGGAAAACGAAAAAACTTCGTAACCGCGATGACGAGAGCCTCCTGAGCTTCGATAGTCAGGGATTCCCGGTCGTAAGAGTCCTCAGCACTCTGAACACCCAGCGTTTGCCCCTAGATTCTCTCTGCGAGGGTCAGCTTCCGGCTAGTTAACCGGGCTCGGCACCACGGCCAGTTCGGCGAGCCCGTCGAAATGATGAGGATTGGTCCGCCCCCAGGCTTGCAAGCACGCGTACAGCAACTATAACGTGCATCGTAAAGCGAAACACGCCAGCGGCGGATGCTGTCGCGATGTGGAGGGGTGTGTGTACCGAAAACTTAAGTTCGGGCGTAGTGGTGATGAAGTCCGCCCAGGATGGCGCGTGACCTGACCACACCGTTTCGCTCAACCGGGCGAGAAACGGGCGCATCCTTATCCAAGGCCAAGTGCGTCCGCATCTCGTTATAGTCGCCGCTCATCCGCCGGATCAACGCGCGGAGCTCCGTGTCGATCTGCGGTCGCCCTCCCAATGGGCGCGACTTCCAACGCCAGTAGCAACGAAGGCCGACCCTGTGCCAACGCACGAGCGTCTCGGGCCGAATAATCGTGAGGACCTGCAAGATCGATGGAAACCATCGATACATCTGTACGAAGAACCATCGATCCTGCTTCGTCAGCCGAACGCGACCGTACAGCCGACGCCTCAGGACAATCAACTGATGTCGAAGCAATGCGTTCTCAGCCTCAAGCCGCAACTTCGACTTGAATGGCGAGGCCAGGACGGCCAGCACGAAGCAGAACAGCCCGATCATTCCGCCAGCTTAGGCGATTCCATCACGTCATCAACTCGGATAAGGTTTTCGATACACACACGCACAAATAGAGGCGGTGTATTGGAATGTATGGGCAGCTGTTGCAGCGGCTCTGGGTGCTCTTACACAGGCATTTTTGGCGATGGAAAGTCGAAAGGAGTAGCCATGCCCTGCCGTCTCGGTGCGCTGCGCCCACGTGATCGTCGGAGCTGGGCAACAAAGCCAACCGAAAGGATCACGGCGCCTTGAGTTCGAAAGGCCGGCTCACGCACGCTGGCGCTGGGCCCTCGCCATTTCTCTCGCGGCCACCGGAGACGTGAAACCGTAGAGGAAAAGATCCACCACCAAGTCGGCGAATTCCTTCGGCGCGATCCCGCCCTTGGCGTCGTACCAAGTGTGACTGAAGTTCAAAATGCCGAACAGCATCATGCTGTAGATCTTCTTAGTCCGCTTGACGATCCGGCCCTGCTTGTCCAACCGGACCAGGAGGTCGGAGATCATGTCGACCAATTGGCGTTCAAGTCCCTTGATGGCTTCCTGCTCGGCCTCGCCCAGAAACGACAGGTCGTTCAAGATCACGCGCTGCTCATCGGTCGAGCGCGCGTTGAGCTCGACGATGGCGTGGATCGCCACGCGAAACTGATCCAGCGTCGTCGACTTTTGCGCCATCGCCGCTTCGACGTCTGCGATCATCTGGCGGATATGGGCATCCAGGATCGCGAACAGAATCGCTTCCTTGGAATCGAAATAGTGATATAGCGCGCCGCGGGACAGCTTACAGGCCTCGGCAAGGTCCGCGATCGAGGCACGCATATATCCCTGTTTGGCGAATAAGCTACAGGCCGCAGTCAGAATGCCGCGCTGGATATCGTCGTAGTTCTCAGAACGCGTCCGCGCCATCGATCCCTCTCATTCCGCCGCCGACGGCACGAATCCCACGTCCCGATTACGGTCATTCAATATACCAGCAGCGCGCCCAAGGCTTGCCCCCGAAAGAACTCCATCCACCGCACTCCGCATGTCCTGCGAAGCAGCAGGGCATTTTGACCCATTCCAAAAAATAATTTGAACGGACGTTCGGATTATATTATCGTTCGGCCCGGACAGCAAGTCGTACGCGCGGGAAAAAGCGGCGGCGCTTCAGGGGAGGTTTTGGTGACTGATCAACGGGTTGATGCTGTGGTCATCGGTGCCGGCGCCGGCGGGCTTTGCGCCGCGGCGCGTCTTGCCCATGGCGGGCTGCATACGCTTGTTGTCGACGATAAGGACCGCCTCGGCGGTCGCGCCTCCACCGAAGAAATCGACGGATTCAAGGTCAATATCGGCGCCATCGCGATCGAGTTCGGCGGCGTGTTCGAGGAGACTTTTCACACCGTCGGCGTCCCCCTCGACATCCGCGCGCCGGAGCCGGCCGCCTCCTTCTTCATCGACGGCAAGCTGATCGACGTCGGCCGCGGCGGCTGGTCGCTATTGCTCGGACAACTGACCAAGCAGGCCTCGCGCATCCTGGAAAAATTCGCCGATGCCCGCACCGGCAACCTGCCGGACGGGCGGCAATCCACCGAGGACTGGCTGAAGACCTACACCAGCAACGCCATGGTGCACGCGATCTTCCGCAATCTCTGCGCCGCGATCTTTGCCTGCAACGCGGCCGAGCTGCCGGCACGCGCCTTCCTCACCTATTTCACCAGCAAGGGCGCGTTCAAGAAATTCGGGTTCTGCCCGCAGGGCACGATCGGCGTCTGGAACGCGCTTGGCGGTGCTATCAGGCGCAACGGCGACATCTGGCTGAGCACGCCGGCAACGCAGATTCATGTCGACGCCGGCCGCGTCACCGGCGTGACGGTGACCCGCAATGGTGCGCCAGTGCGGATCGAAACCGATCTCGTCATCAGTAATGCCGGCCCGAAGACAACCGTCGCGCTCGCCGGCGACGCCGCCTTCCCGCCTGCCTATGTCGCGAAGGTCCGCAACGATCTGCGCCCTGCCGCCAACATCGTCATCAATGTTGCCAGCCGCGAGCCGCTGATCGATCACCCCGGCATCGTCACCTTCGGCAAGACGCGACGACTCTGCAACATGGCGAATCTCTCCGCGACCTGCCCCGAGCTCGCGCCTCCCGGCTGGCATCTCTATGTCGCCTACGCCGTGCCGGTACCGGCGCTTGGCGATTTCGATTCGGATACCGAGGTTGCACTGGCGCTGGCCGATCTGCGCGAGCAGTTCGCCAATTTCGATCAGGCGAAAATTCTCTCGATCCGCGTCATGCGCGACGACTGGCCGGCGCAACGAAGCTGCGCCGGCTACGACCTGCCGCGGGAAACCGGCATCGAAGGTCTCTGGTGCGTCGGCGATGCCGTCAAGCAATATGGCAATGGCGGCACCCAGGCCTGCGCCGAAACCGCCAAGCTCGTGACCGATGCGATCCTTGCGGGCCGCCTCCGCGTCCACGCTGGCAGGGTCTGAGAGCGATGGCGATCGCGACCCAGGCAAGCAGTGCCGGTCCGCTGGCGATCGCGGCACAAGCGCCCTTGCTCGAGTTCCGCAACATCCGCATCGTCTACGACAATGCGATTGAGGCGATCCGCGACGTGTCGATCACGGTGCCCGAAGGCGGCATTGTCGCCCTGCTCGGCGCCAACGGCGCCGGCAAATCGACCTTGCTGAAGGCGATGTCCGGCATCCTCTACACCGAGGAAGGCGTGATCGAGAACGGCGATATCCGCTTCCGCGACCAGGATGTGCATCACCTGTCGCCTGACGACCTGGTGCGCCGCGGCATCGTCCAGGTCCCGGAAGGACGACGGCTGTTCGCCGCGCTGACGATCGACGAGAACCTGCAGATGGGCGGCTACACCAGGACCGCGGCGGACGCGCGCGAGCGTCGCGACAAGGTGTTTGCGCTGTTCCCGCGCCTCTATGAGCGCCGCGACCAGATCGCTGGCTACATGTCCGGCGGCGAGCAGCAGATGCTGGCGATCGGCCGCGCCTTGATGACCGACCCGGTGCTGCTCGCGCTCGACGAGCCCTCGCTCGGCCTCGCGCCGCTGATCATCGACCGCATCTATGACGTGATCGTGCGCCTGCGGGATGAACTGAAGATGACTGTGCTGCTGGTCGAGCAGAACGCGCAGCGCGCGCTCGATATTGCCGACTACGGCTACATCCTGGAAACCGGGCGCGTCGTGCTCGACGGCACCGCAAAAAAACTCACCTCCAACGAGGACGTGCAGGAATTCTACCTCGGCGTCTCCGCCTCCGGCCGCAAGAGCTTGCGCGACGTCAAGCATTACAAGCGGCGCAAGAGGTGGCTGTCGTGACCTTCCTGCTCACGGTCGAAAGGCTCAGCAAGCGGTTCGGCGGCCTGCACGCCGTCGCCGACGTCAGCCTCGACGTGACCGCCGGTGAGATCTGCAGCGTGATCGGCCCGAACGGCGCCGGCAAGACCACACTGTTCAACATGATCTCCGGCGTGCTGCGGCCGAGCGGCGGCCGCATGGTGTTTGACGGCGTCGACCTCTCGACCGTCTCGCCATGGCGGTTCGCGGCGATCGGCATCGGCCGCACCTTCCAGAACCTCGCGCTGTTCAAGCATGGCACCGTGGTCGAGAACATCCTGACCGGCCGCCACACCCATCTGCGCTCCAACGTGCTCAATGCCGTGCTGTATTTCGGCCGCACCCGCAGCGAAGAGATCGCGGCGCGGCAGCGCGTCGAGCACATCGTCGAATTCCTCGAGATCGAGCACATCCGCGATGCCGTGGTCGGCACTCTCTCCTACGGCCAGCAGAAGCGCGTCGAGCTGGCCCGCGCGCTCGCCTGCGAGCCAAAACTGCTGCTGCTCGACGAAATGGTCTCCGGCATGAACCAGGAGGAGACCGAGGACATCGCCCGCTTCGTGCTCGATATCCGCGACGAACTCGGCATCACCGTTTTGATGATCGAGCACGAGATGCGGATCGTGATGGATATTTCCGACCGCGTCCATGTGCTGAATTTCGGCCGCAAGATCGCTGACGGCACGCCGGACGAAGTGCGGCGCAACCCCGCCGTGGCGGAAGCTTATCTCGGCAGGCAACGCGCCGAAGCGATGAAGGCAGGCGCCTGATGTCCATGACCGACACATTGCGAACTGTCCATCCAACGGCTTCGGCCGGCGCCGTCCCTGCCCCGCGCGCGAATGCCGGCCCGCTGCAGGCGGCGCTGAAAGATGCCGCCATCACCATCCCGCAATTTTCGGCAGCGCGCTGCGATGCACGGCGACAAATTGGCGCTGCGGGAGAAGGACTACGGCATCTGGAACCCGTATTCCTGGAACCACTATTACGAGACCGCGCGCGCGGTGGCGCTCGGCCTGCTCTCGCTTGGTATCAAGCCCGGTGACCGCGTCGCGATCGCCGGCGAGAACACGCCGGAATGGTTCTATGCCGATCTCGGCATTCAGATGATCGGCGCGGTGGCGGTCGGCATCTATCCGACCAATCCATGGGTCGAACTGCAATACATCGTCAAGCACAGCGGCGCGCGCGTCGTCATCACCGGCGACCAGGAACAGACCGACAAGGTGTTCGATGCGATGACCGGCAATGGCGGCCTGCCGGCGCTGGAAGCCGTGGTCTGCATCGACATGAAGGGCCTGCGGCACTATCGCCAGGCAGAGCTGATGTCCTTTGAGGCACTGTGCCAGCGCGGCCGAACTTATGCCGCCGAATATCCGGAGGCGAATGCGACGCTCGACCGGTTGATCTCGCAGGGCGCGCCTGATGACGTCTGCATCCTCGTCTATACCTCCGGCACGACCGGTCCGCCCAAGGGCGCGATGCTCACCCACCGCAACCTGGTCTACGCCGCCTATACTTATGCCGAAACCGTAGGGATCGCCGACAAGCCATTCGAGGCGGTTAGCTATCTGCCGCTGTGCCACGTCGCCGAGCGCTGCTATGGCGAGGTGACCCATCTCGTGCTGGGCGGCGCCGTCAGCTTTGCGGAATCGATCGACACCGTCGCGATCAACATCCGTGAGATCGCGCCAAGCTTCTTCGTCGGCGTTCCCCGCATTTACGAGAAGCTGCAGCAGGGCTTTCTGTTCAGGCTCGGCGAAAGCGGCAAGCTGCGGCAGCGCCTGACCAAGGCCTGTCTGGCCTGGGGACGAACGCTCTCGGACCGCCGGCAGGAAAGCCGCGAGAGCTGGCTCGACCGCGCGACCTACACGCTGCTCTACCTCCTGCTGTTCCGCAACATCCAGCGTCATCTCGGCTTCGCCCATAGCCGGCACCGGCTCTGCGCCGGCGCGTCGATCTCACCGGAGACGCTGCGCTTCTTCGACATCATCGGCCGCCCGGTGTCGCAGGGCTATGGCTTGACCGAATCCGGCGGCGTTGCCTTCATCCAGACCCAAAGCCATCACCGGATCGGCGGCTGCGGCACGCCGATGGCGCGGACCGAATGGAAGCTCGATACCGACGGCGAAATCCTGTTGCGCAATCCCGGCGTGTTCAAGGGCTACTTCCTCGACGAGAAAGCCTCGACCGCATCGATCGAGCCCGATGGCTGGCTGCGCACCGGCGACATCGTCGAGATCCTCGACAATGGCGAGATCGCCGTGATCGACCGCAAGAAGGCGATCATCATCACCGCGGGCGGCAAGAACATCGCGCCGTCAGAGATCGAGAATGCGCTGAAGGATTCCGAGTTCATCAAGGAAGCCATCGTGATCGGCGAGGCCAAGAAATATCTCGGCGCCATCATCCAGGTCGACTACGACAATGTCGGCCGCTGGGCCCGCGACCGCGCCCTTCCCTACACCCACTACAAGTCGCTCTCCCAGCTCCCCGAGGTGCATGAGCTGGTCGAGCGCATCGTCAACGAGACCAACAAGCGCTTCGCACGTGTCGAGAACATCCGCCGCTTCGCGATCCTCGAAAAGGAGCTCGACCACGACGACGGCGAGCTCACCGCCACGCAAAAGGTGCGCCGCGCCATGATCGAGAAGAAGTTCGCGCGCGAGCTTGCGATCATTTACGGGACGGAGGGCTGAATGCAGTATCTCCTGCAGCTCCTGATCTCGGGCCTTGCGATCGGTGCGATCTATGGTCTGATCGCCATGGGCTTTGCCGTGATCTACAAGTCGACCGGCCTGGTCAATTTCGCGCAGGGCGAAATGACCATGATCACCGCCTATATCGCATGGACGATCTCGACCACGGTCAGCGGCAACGTCGTCGTGGTCTCGCTCGGCGCCATCCTGGGCGCGATCCTGCTCGGCCTCGTCATCGAACGCGTGGTGATGCGGCCGATGCTCGGCGAACCTGTGTTCGCCACCGTGATGGTGACGATCGGGCTTGCGGTGATCCTGCGCTCGGCGATCAATTTCATCTGGGACGCCTACCCCCACAGCCTCGACGTCGGCATGGGTCGCGAGATCGTGCGCGTCGGCAATATCGGCGTCCGTACCGGACAGATCGCCGTGATCGTCACGCTGCTGGCGCTGCTCGCGGCGATCTGGGCCTTCTTCCGCTACAGCAAGATCGGCGTCGCCATGCGCGCGGTCGCGGCCGACGACCGCACCGCGCTGCTGATGGGCATCAGCGCGACCAGGGTCCACGCGCTGGCCTGGGCCGCATCCTCTGTCATCGCCGGCATCGGCGGCGTGTTCTTCGCGCTGTCCTACGACCTGTCGCCCGCGATGTTCCAGCTCGGCCTGAAGGCGTTTCCGGCCACCATCCTCGGCGGGCTCGACGCCGTGCTCGGCTCCGGCCTCGGCGGCCTCCTGATCGGCATCACCGAGAACCTGGCCGGCGGCTATATCGGCTCCGGCATGAAGGAGGTCGCGGGCTTCGCCATGATCATCGTGGTGCTGATGATCCGTCCCTTTGGCATCTTTGGCCAACGCGACATCGAAAGGGTCTAGCGCGATGCGCACCGGCGATTACAAGCAGACATATGGCGAGCTCGTCGCGCTGATCGATTCACCGCCGGTCTGGCTGTGGTCGGCCGTGCTGCTCCTCGCGTTGATCGTCGCACCCTATGCGCTGAACGCCTACGCACTGTCGTTCCTGACCATCATCCTGATCACCGTCACCGGCGCGCTCGGCCTCAACATCCTGACCGGCTACACCGGCCTGATCTCGCTCGGCCATGTCGGCTTCCTCGTCACCGGCGCCTATGCTTACGCGGTCCTGGTGTCGAAGTATCACATGCACCCGCTGGTCGGCTTCCTCGGCGCCGGCGTGGTGCCGGCATTCGCCAGCCTGATCGTCGGCGCGCCGTCGTTGCGGCTGAAGGGTCTCTACCTCGCCATCACGACCTTGGCCTTTTCCTTCATCATCAACACCGTGATCCTGGAAGCGCGCTGGCTCACCAACGGCGCCCGCGGCATTTCTGTGCAGCGGCCGGAGATTCTTGGTATCAGCTTCGACGGCGACGCGGCATTCACGCATCTTTGCCTCGGCATCGCGATATTGACGCTGTTCGCGACGTTGAACATCCGCCGCAGCCGGGTCGGCCGCGCCTTCGTCGCCATCCGCGACAACGACACCGCCGCGCGTGTGATGGGCATCAACCTGCACGCCTACAAGCTGTTCGCCTTTGTCACGTCGGCGTTCATCACAGGCATCTCCGGCGCGCTCTACGGCATCTACCTGTCCTTCGTCAGCGTCGAGGGCTTTCCGTTCTTGCTCTCGATTGAGGCGCTCGCGATACTGATCGTCGGTGGCCTCGGCTCGGCACTTGGCGCGGTGCTCGGCGCGATCCTGATCGTGCTGCTGCCGGAGGCGACGCGCCTCGTCTTCAGCCTGTTCAGCGGGCAGCTGGACGCGACGTTCACGACCGGCGCGCAGGAGCTGAAGAGCATGCTCTACGGCCTCGTCATCATCCTGTTCCTGCGCTTCCAGCCGCGCGGCCTGGTCGGCGCGTGGCACGACGTCAGGCGGACCTGGGTGCACTGGCCATTGCGTTACTGAAAATCATAATGCGTACTGAGGGAGGACGGACAATGAGGACATATCTGACGACTGCGTCGCTGTTGCTCGCGGCGACCGTTTTCACCGCTGGCAACGCCCTTGCCGCCGATCCCGGCATCACCGACACCGAGGTCCTGATCGGGGACGTCGAACCGCTGACCGGCCCGCCGGCGCTGCTCGGCGTCGCCGCCTCGATCGGCCACAAGATCGCGATCGCGGAGGCCAACAACGCCGGCGGCATCAACGGGCGCAAGATCAAATACGTGCTCGAGGACGACGGCTACGTCACCGCGCGCACCATCCAGGGCGCCAAGAAGGTGATCGAGGTCGACAAGGTCTTTGCCATGCTCGGCATGTCCGGCTCCGGACAGTCGATCGCGGTGATGCCGGTGCTGGAGAAGGCTGGCATCCCGACCGTGATCGACGTCGCGCCGGTGAAATTCCTGTGGGAGCCGGCACGCAAGAACGTGTTCGTGGTCGGCCAGTCCTATGAGGAAGGCATCATCCACCTCGTCAACTATCTCGCCGAGAAGAATCCCGGCAAGAAGTGGGGCCTCATCACCCAGGACGACGATTACGGCATCACTGTCCGTGACGGCTTCGACTCCGTGGTCAAGGCGAAGAAGCTCAACGTCGTCTACAGCGGCAACTACAAGAAGGGCCAGCAGGACTTCTCGTCCGACATGCTGCAGCTGAAGGATTCCGGCGCGGAAGTGTTCCTGGCCGGCGGCATCATCGCCGAGAACATCGCGATGATGAAGGAACTGGAAAAGCTGAACTTGAAGCCGGTCACCGGCATCTTCTGGCCCGGCCGCATCGAGCCGGTGCTGAAGCTGATGGGCCCGGCCGGCGACGGCATCTATGCGGTCGACTATGTCGAGCCCTTTGCCAGCGAAGCCGGCAAGGCGTTCCTCGATAAAGCCAGGCCGCTGGTCTCGGAAGCGGAACTCAAGGGCATCAACCGCTACACCATGACCGGCTACGCCGCGGCCAAGGTCCTGATCGGCGCGATCGAACGGTGCGGCAAGCAACCGACCTGGGCCTGCACCATCTCGGAGCTGGAGAAGACCAAGAACGTCGAGACCGGCGTGATGGCGCCGATCAGCTTCGGCCCCGGCGTGCGCTTCTCCAACCAGAAGCTGCAGATCATGCGGGCGGATGCCGCAACCCTCAGCTTCAAGCCGGCGAACTGAGGTCGGCATGAAAGTCCTGATCGTCTATGCCCACCATGAGGCGCAATCCTTCAACGGCGCGCTGCTGGCGCGGTCGGTCGAGGAATTGACCGCGCGCGGGCACGAGGTCAGGGTCTCCGATCTCTATGCGATGGGCTTCGACCCGGTGGCGACCGCCGACGATTTCGGCGATCGCCGGTTTTCCGACGCGCTGCGCTACGACCGCGAGCAGAAGCACAACTACCAGCGCTCTACGCTTCGCGGCGACATCGCCGCCGAGGTCGAAAAGCTGTTCTGGTGCGATCTCCTGATCCTGCAGTTTCCGCTGTGGTGGTTCTCGGTGCCCGCGATCATGAAAGGCTGGATCGACCGCGTCTTCGTCAACGGCGGCGTCTATGGCGCCGGGAGGCGCTACGACACCGGCGGTCTCGCCGGCCGCCGCGCCATGGTCGTGACCTCGACCGCAGCCTACCCCGACATGTGCGCGCCGGACGGTCTGGTCGGCGCGCTCGACGTGATCCTGTGGCCGGTCCAGAACGGCGCACTCGCCTATGCCGGCTGCAAGGTGCTGCCGCCCTTTGTCTCCTGGTCGGTCAATTTCGTCGACGACGACACGCGGCGCCGCTATCTCGATGACTATGCCGCCCGGCTGCGTGAGCTTGAGACGACCGAGCCGCTGTATTTTCATCCGCTCGGGGATTTCGGCCCGAACTGGCGGCTCAAGCCCGGCGTGCCGGCAAGGACCGTCGGCCAGGGCAAGCCCGCCGGCTAGCGGCGTTCCTCACATCTGCTTGGCGACCTCTTCCAGCATTACCTCGGTGGCGCCGCCGCCGATGGTGAGCACCCGGGCGTCACGCACCATGCGCTCGATCGGCGTGCCGCGCATGAAGCCGCTCCCGCCGTGGAGCTGCAGGCAGCCATGCACGACCTCGTGCAGCACCTCGGGCGACAACGCCTTCACCATCGAGACCTCGCGCAGGCAGGGCAGCCCGGCTTCCGCGAGCTCGGCGGCGTGATAGGCAAGCTGCCGCGCCGCAGCCGCCTTGGCCGCGAGTTGGGCCAGCTTCAACCGCACCGACTGCTGGTTCCAGAGCGGACCGCCAAAGGCCTGCCGCGTCTTCACATAATTGGTCGCCAGTTCGATCGCCTTGGCGGATTCGCCGGCGCAGATGCCGCCGATGCAGATGCGCTCGTTCTGGAACGTCTCCATGATGCCATAGAAGCCCTTGTTCTCCTCGCCGAGCAGGTTTTCGGCCGGCACCCGCACATCCTGGAATGCGATCTCAGCGGTGTCGGAGCAGAGCCAGCCGTGCTTGTCGAGCTTTGTCGCCAAGATCCCCGGCGCGTTGCGCTCGACGATGAAGAGCGAGATGCCGCGGCTGCCCTTGGCGTTCGGATCGGTGCGCGCCGCGACGATCAGGATGTCGCCATAGACCGCATTGGTGATGAACATCTTTGCGCCGTTGATCACCCAGCAATCGCCGTCACGCATCGCCCGCGTCTTCAGTCCGGCGACGTCGGAGCCTGCATCGGGCTCGGTGACAGCGATCGAACAGATCGTCTCGCCGCGGACGATCGCCGGCAGATATTTCCGCTTATGTTCCGGCGTGCCGCGCAGCGTGATATGGACCGCCGACATGTCGGTATGGACCAGCGTCGACGAGGTAAAGCCGCCGAAGCTGGACCGCCCCAGCTCCTCGGCAAACACCATCGAGGCCAGCGGGCCCATATCCGTGCCGCCATATTCGGCGGCGTGGCGCATGCCGAGGAAGCCGAGTTCGCCCATGCGGCGAAAAATCTCGCGCGGGATCTTGCCTTCGCGTTCCCACGCCTCGCCGTGCGGCATGACCTCCTTCTCGACGAAACGCCGCACTTGTTCGCGCAGCATCCGCAGCTCCTCCGGCAGATTCGGCTGCTCGGAGAAGAGAAATTCGGCTTCAGCCAGTTGGCCCGGATTGGCGGTCATGAGGTTCATTTCAGTCCCTCCCGGCGGGGATGTGAAGATGCTCGCGCAAAAATTTTGCGATTGAGGCGATGGCTTCGCGCGATTGCGGAATCTCGGCAAACATCTGGAATACGTGGATCATGCCGTCCCAGACCTGCAGATCGACGTCGACACCGGCGGCTTTCGCCTTTGCTGCGAGTTCGGTGGAATCGTCTCGGACGGTCTCGCGGTCACCGACCTGAACCAGCAGCGGCGGCAGGCCGGACAGCTTCGCGTATACCGGCGATGCCATTGGATTGTTCGGATCACCCTCTGCGCCGAGATAGGTCTTTGCCAGAGCGAGGATCATCGCGCGCTGATGGATCGGATCGGCCTCGGCCCGCATCCGATAGCTCGCGCCGGTCGCAGCGAGATCGGTCCAGGGCGACATCAGCACTCCCGCCACAGGCAGCGGCTCGCCGCGGTCGCGCGATGCCAGCATGGCGCCGAGCGCGAGATTTCCGCCGGCGGAATCGCCTGCGACGGCGATATCGCAGGGATCGAAACCATGGTCGCACAGGTAACGATACGCCGTGAGCGCATCGTCCAGTGCAGCCGGAAAACGATGCTCCGGCGCCAGCCGGTAGTTGATCGCGAGCGTCCGGCAACCGCTCGCCTGCGAGATCCGCGCGATCAGGTCGCGGTGCGAGGCGACCGATCCGATGCGAAAGCCGCCACCGTGGAAATACAGGATCGCCTTGTCCGGCGGCGCATCCGCCGGCACGATCCATTCGGCGTCGACGCCGCCGACCGAGACGTGGTGGCATGCGACCGGCACCGAGCAGCCGGTAAAGGCGGCATCCCAATCGCTGCGCATCTGGACAACCGACGTCTCGCGCGTCCATCCCCGATAGACCGTGCGCATCCGCTCGATCGCGCGATCGACCGGAGCTGCCGAAATATCGTGAGGCACGTCTGCCATCTCAGCCACCCAGCCCCATGCCACCGGAGACGCCGAGCGTTTCGCCGGTGATATAGGCCGCCTGGTCGGAGGCAAGGAACAAGGCAGCCGCCGCGATCTCCCCGGGCTCGCCCAGCCGGCGTAGCAGCGTCGCATCGGTCATCGCCTGCAGCAACTTCTCGCCGCCTTTGGCGACGGCCTGTTCCAGCATCGGCGTGCGGATCGGCCCGGGCGCGATGGCGTTGGCGGTGATGCGATAACGGGCATTCTCACGCGCCATGCTCCTGGTGAAGGCGATCACGCCGCCCTTGGCGGCCGAATACACCGCCCCACCTTTCGATCCCAGCCGCGCGGCTTCTGACGTGATGTTGATGATGCGGCCAAAGCCCGTGGCCTGCATCGCTGGCAGCACTGCATGGGTACAGGCGAGCACGCCGACGAGATTGACGCTGAGCAGCCTTGCCCAATCTTGCTCAGTCGTGTCGGTGAAGAAGGCGTGCTGGTCGATCCCGGCGTTGTTGACGAGGATATCGAACGGCCCGTGTTGCGCGACGATCTCGCGCGCCATCGCGGGATTGCTGACATCTAGGCGGGCGGCCTCCGCGCCGATCTCGCCGGCAAGAGACGATGCCGCGGCAAGGTCGAGATCGCCGATCACAACTTTTGCACCGGCTTGGGCAAATCCGTGGGCGATTGCCGCGCCGATGCCGTGCGCGCCGCCGGTAAGGAGCGCACGGCGGCCATCCAGCCGCCCAAATGGCAATGTCCCGGCGGCGGGCACGCGTCAGTGCCCGGTGAAATTCGGTTTGCGCCGCTCGATCACGGCGGCGAGCCCTTCGCGGGCATCAGCCATGCCCGACAGTTCGGACACGGTCCGCGCCTCCTCTGACAGGCACTGTTCGATGCTGGTGCCGGTTCCTGCCCAGACCAGGCGCTTGGTCGCGGCGAGTGCCTTCGGCGCGCCGGCCGCCAACTCCTTTGCGAACGCGAGCGAGGCGCTGCCGAGCTCGTTGTCGGGCACGACCTTGGTGACGATTCCCATCTGTAGCGCCTCGG